>NZ_LT984803.1:2635162-2961557 GCF_900250115.1 Cupriavidus taiwanensis
GATGGCGTTGATCCGGGAGCTTGGGCTGCAAGGCAGCGCCAGCTTGCCGGGCGTTTGCCACGATCCGTTGCAGACCTATGGCCAGTCATCGGTCTTCTGCCTGAGTTCGCGCTACGAGGGATTCGGGCTGGTGCTGATCGAAGCCATGGCGTTCGGACTGCCGATCGTATCGACCGATTGCGAGACCGGACCCCGTGAGCTGCTCGCCCCGGGCGAAGACGCACTGGTGGTCGCCACGGACGACCCCGGTGCGTTGGCCAGCGCGCTGCTGACGGTGATCCGGCAGCCCGAACTGGCGGCCCGGCTTGGCGCGAGCGGCCGCCACAAGGCCGGCGCGTTCGCGCTGGAAAGCATTGCCCGGCAGTGGGATGCGCTGGTCAGGGCGCCGGGATAGGCAGCGGATCAGCCTTCCAGCGCCGGCGCCACGGCGGCAAGCGTGCGTACCGTAGCACCCCGATGCAGCCCCGCGAAGGTCTGCGCATGCGCGCGCATCTCCGCCAGGCGCGCCGGATCTGCCAGCACGCCGGCCGCGCTACGCATCAGCACATCGGCATTGTCGACACGCAGGCACGCGCCCGCGGCAATCGCATCCTCGGTCGCCTGCGCAAAGTTGAAGGTGTGCGGCCCGATCAGCACCGGGGTCCCGGCGGCGCAGGCTTCGATCAGGTTCTGCCCGCCCAGCGGCAGCAGGCTGCCGCCGATAAACGCCAGGTCCGACGCGGCAAAGTACATTGCCATCTCGCCCATCGAATCGCCAAGCACGAGATCGGCCGTCAGCGGCGACCGCTCGCGCTCGAGATCCAGACTGCTGCGGCGTTCGACCGAAAACCCGGCGCGCGCCGCCATCGCGGCCACTTCATCGAAACGCTGCGGGTGGCGCGGGATCAGCAGCAGCGCCGGCCGCGGCACGCCCGGCGCCAGTGAATCCCAGCGCGAGAAGGCGTCGAGCAGCATCGCCTCTTCGCCCTCGCGCGTACTGGCCGCCGCCAGCACCGCGCGCGCGCCGAAGGCCTTGCGCAGCTGCCTGCCCAGCGCCACGCCGGCCGGCGCGGGCTGCATGTCGAACTTGAGGTTGCCGGTGATCTGCACCGCCGGCACACCCAGTGCGCGAAAGCGCTCGGCGTCGCCGGCCGTCTGTGCCAGCACGCCGGCAAAGTCCCGGTACATCGCCGCCGCGGCGCGGCCGAAGCGCGCCGTGCGCCGGTAGCTGCGCGGCGACAGGCGGGCGTTGACCAGGTACAGCGGCACGCCCGCCTTGCGCGCGCCATGGACCAGGTTCGGCCACACCTCGGTCTCCATCAGCATGCCCACCTGCGGCCGGAAATACCGCATGAACCGCCGCACCAGCCATGGCAGGTCATAGGGCAGGTAGCACTGGACCACGCGCGGCTGCTGGCCGAACAGCTGCGCGCCGGTCTGGCGGCCGGTCGGCGTCATGTGCGTCAGCAGCAGCCGGTGATGCGGATGCGCGGCCAGCAACGCCTCGACCAGCGGCTGGGCCGCGCGGGTCTCGCCCACCGACACGGCGTGGACCCATAACCACGGCCCCGGCTTCGGCAGGCTGCCATACGCCCCGAGCCGCTCGCCGACATGCTGCAGATAGCCTGGCTCCTTGCGCGCGCGCCAGGCCAGGCGCAGCAGCGCCAGCGGCAACACCACCACCCATAACAAGCTGTACAGGAGGCGCAACATCAGGCCGCCACTCCGCGCACGCGGCAAGCCGCCTCGTAGACTTCATCGACCGACGGCACCACGCCGTCGTCGCCGACATTGGCAATGCGCTCCGACCAGTAGCCTTCGGTCTTCCAGCGCCAGGTCGCGGTATAGATTTCGACGGTTGGCCGGCACAGCGCCGCGGCGATATGGACCAGGCCGGTATCCACGCCGATCACGACTTCGGCGCGGTTGATCAGGCCAAAACCCTGCATCACCGAGAAGCGCGGCAACACCCGCGCGCCCGGCACGCCGGCAGCGATGGCTTCGGCGGCCTGGCGCTCCTTGTCATTGCCCCACGGCAACAGCATCACCAGGCCCGCGTCATCCAGGCGCCTGCCCAGTTCATGCCAGTTTTGCTCCGCCCATTTCTTGCGCGCCCCCGCGGTCGCATGGAAGCACACGGCATAGCGTGCCGGCAATTCCGCCCATAGCGGATCGTCGACCGCCAGCGTGCGCGCGCCCTCCCCAAAAAACCGTGGCGGCTCCGCCGGCGCGGCACCCGTCAGCGCTGCACCCAGCAAGCGCGAGCGGCGCACCGAATGGGTCTGGCGCGGCACGGCCACCGGGTCGGTATAGAGCAGCCGCGCCGCAGGCTCATAGCCCGATCCCTGCGTGGCATTGCCGAGCCCGATGATCGGCGCGCCTGGCGTCCGCGCGGCCACGCGTGCGACCACCGCGGTCTTCAGCAAGCCCTGGCTTTCGATCACGGCGTCATAGCGCTCCTGGCGCAAGGCGTCACGCACCGCGCCGATCTCGCGCCAGGTGCCGCCCTGCAGCAGCCGCTTGCGCCAGCGCCGCAGCGCAAACGGGATGACCCGGCGCACCTCGGGCAGCAGTCGCACCAGGTCCACGTATCCTTCTTCCACGACCCAGTCGATCTCGGCACCGGGCCAGCGCGCGCGCAAGTCATGCACCAGCGGCATGTTGTGCACCACATCGCCGAGCGACGATACCTTGACCAGCAGAATGCGCGGCCGCTCCGGCAGTGCAAAAGGCACCGCGGCCGGCATGGGCTGTGCCACACCGGCCGCGTCAGACGATGCCGCAGGCACCGTCGCGCCCTCAGAACGGGAGCTGAGCATCCGGCTTCTCGGCGAGGATCACGCGCTTGAACTCTGCCTGGATGCGCGCCAGCGCGGCGTCGTTGTCCGCCTCGAAACGCATCACCACCACCGGCGTGGTATTGGACGGACGCGCCAGGCCAAAGCCGTCGGCGTATTCCACCCGCACGCCGTCGATGGTGATCACTTCGCGCGCGCCGTCGAAGCGGGCGTTGGCGCGGATCTTGTCGAGCAGCGTGAAGGGTTCGCCCTCGGCGCACTTCAGTTGCAGTTCAGGGGTGTTGTTGGCGTTCGGCAGCGCGTTCAGCACCGCGCTGGGATCCGCGTGGCGCGACAGGATTTCCAGCAAGCGCGCGCCGGTGTACAGCCCATCGTCAAAGCCGTACCAGCGGTCCTTGAAGAAAACATGGCCGCTCATTTCGCCGGCGATCGGCGCGCCAGTTTCCTTCAGCTTGGCCTTCACCAGCGAATGGCCCGTCTTCCACATCAGCGGCTCGCCGCCGTGCTGGCGGATCCATGGCGCCAGCTTGCCGGTGCATTTGACGTCGTAGATCACCTGCGCGCCGGGGTTGCGCGACAGGATTTCCTCGGCGAACAGCATCAGCTGGCGATCCGGGAAGATCACCTCCCCGTCCTTGGTCACCACGCCCAGGCGGTCGCCGTCGCCGTCGAAGGCCAGGCCCAGCTCGCAGTCGGTCTCGCGCAGGGTCTTCATCAGGTCCTGCAGGTTTTCGATATGCGCGGGATCGGGATGGTGGTTGGGGAAGTTGCCGTCGACCTCGCAGAACAGTTCGACCACCTCACAGCCCAGGCCGCGGAACAGGTCGCCGACGAAGGCCCCGGCCACGCCGTTGCCGGCATCGAGCGCGATCTTCATCGGCCGCGACAGCTTGACGTCGCCCAGGATGCGATCGAGGTACTTCTGGCGCACATCGACTTCCTTGTACGCACCGGCGCCATGCGTGAACGCGCCGGCGTCAATGCGCTTGCGCAGTTCCTGGATCTGCTCGCCGTAGATCGCCCGGCCCGCCAGCACCATCTTGAAGCCGTTGTAGTCGGGCGGGTTATGGCTGCCGGTGACCATGATGCCGGAAGTGGGCCGTACGCCGTCGATCTCGATATTGGTGGCGAAATAGACCATTGGGGTCGCGACCATGCCAAGGTCGAGCACATCGAGCCCGGTGGCGCGCAGGCCCTCGACCAGGCCACCGATCAGGTCCGGGCCCGACAACCGCCCGTCGCGGCCGACGGCGATCGAAGTCTCGCCAAGCTCGACGGCGGCGGAGCCGAACGACAAGCCGATCTGGCGCGCGACGTCGCGGGTGAGCGTTTTGCCCACGATGCCGCGAATGTCATAGGCTTTAAAGATGGAAGGATCGATTTGCATGTAGGGTCCTGAGTTGCTTGTCGTCCGCGCCACACCTAGCCAGCTGGCCAGTGCGACGCCCCAAAGGCAGCTATTTTGCCGGATTGCGGCGGGCCCGGGCGGTATAATCGCCGCATTATCACGGATGGACACAATTTTCGGAGTCTGTCCTACATCCGGCGGTGCCCTGCCCCGCGCTCAGGGTATTTTGTGCTGCCGAGCGGCCCGCGGCGGGCCCGATCCGTCACGAAACGTACAGAGCCTTGAATCCATCCGCGCAACCGTCGCCCCGGCCTCGCATTGCCTACCTGATCACCAATGCGGAGATCGGCGGCGCGCAGTCGCATGTCGCCGACCTGCTGCGCTCGACGGCCGGCAAGGCAGACACCGTCCTGCTGGCGGGCGGCGCAGGCCCGCTCTTCGAGATCGCGCAACACACCGGGGCGCGGGCCATCCAGTTGACGCGGCTGGACAATGCCTTGTCGCCCTGGCGCGCCATCCTTGCCTTGCGTGAACTGGTCGGCGCGCTGAAACAGGCTGCCCCGGACCTGATCCACGCGCACAGTGCCAAGGCGGGCGCCCTGGGCCGCATCGCCGGGCTGGCACTCGGCATACCCGTGGTCTATACCGTTCACGGTTTTGGCTTCAAGCCCGAAGCCCCACCGCGCCAGCGCATCGCCGCACGGGTGGCGGAATGGTTGCTGGCACCGCTGGCGGCGCGCGTGATCTGCGTCGCGGACGCCGAACGACGACTGGCCCGATCGCTGCCCCTTCCCGCCGAACGCGTGTCGGTCATTCCAAACGGCATCCCCGACACGCTCCATCGCGCCGAGCCGCTGAGTCCCTTGCGAAGAATCGTGATGGTCGCGCGCTTTGCCGCGCCCAAGCGCCAGGACGCGGCGATTCGCGCGTTCGCGCGCGCCGGGCTGGAGTCATGTGTGCTGACCCTGGTCGGAGACGGCCCGCAACGGCACGCCATGCAGCAGCTGGCGCAACAACTGGCGCCCGGGCGCGTGGAATTTCCCGGCAACGTCACGGAAGTGCCGGCGCTGCTGGCTTCGGCCCAGGCCTTTGTGCTGGCGTCCGACCACGAAGGCTTCCCGCTATCGGTGCTCGAGGCGATGCGGGCCGGATTGCCGGTCGTCGCCTCGGACCTGCCCGGCATTCGCGAGCAACTCGATGGCAACCGGTGCGGGCTGCTGGTCAATCACGACGATGAGCCCGCGTTCGCCGAAGCGCTGCGCCGCCTTGCCGGCGACAGCGCCCTGCGCGCGTCGCTCGGCCACGGCGCGCGCCAGCGGTGGGAGCAGTGCTACGGCCTCGAACGCATGACCGACGCCACCTGGTCCGTCTACCGCGACGCCCTCGCCCAGACGCCCCGCGCCGCGCGGGTGCCGACGTCATGACCGCCAAGACCGACAGCATGCGGCACCGCGCGCTGCGCATGCGCACCGGCGGCTCCGAGACCGTGCGCCGCGTCAGCCGGATGGTGGCCTGGGCGGTGCTCGGGCTGGCGCTGTTCGCGCTCAGCGCGGTCGGCGCCGAAATGGCGCACCGCGCCGGCATCGTGACCTACGTGTTCACGCGCACGCTGCTATGGTCGGTGATGCCGTACCTGGTCGCGTTCATGCTGCTGCATCGCTCGCTGCACCTGCCGGCGATGGAAGACAACAGCCTGGCCGGGCTTGCCGCGACGCTGCCGTTCTGCGGCCTGCTTTTTGTGTTTGCCGCCTTCCATATCGAATATTCTCGCGGCGCCCTGCTGCTGTCCTACCTGATCACGCTGGCGTGGCTGTGGACCGGCTATCGACGCTTCGTGCAGAACTACGTGCCGCTGTTCGGCTATACCGATCCGGGCACGCTGGCGCAGCTGGAAGCCATCCTCGCCATGCCCGGCGCCGCGGCGCCGGCCCGCATCCGCTTCGAACCGGTGGGATCGCTGGAGGACGCCAGGCACTTCGACGGCCTGATGGTCGAGCGCAGCGCCACCGGCGACCCCGAACGCACGCGGCTGCTGGCGCATTACAAGATGAGCCATGTCCGCATGTATTCGGTGGAGCGCGTTGGCGAGATGCTGACCGGCCGCGTCGGCCTGGCCCACATCGACGAAAACTTCCTGGACGACTACGCTGCGCACTACCTCTACGGCTACCTGAAGCGCGCCATCGATATCGTGGCCGTGGCCTGCCTGGCACCGCTGGCCGTGCCGCTTGGACTGGCCGTGGCACTGGCTATCCGGCTGGAAACCCCCGGTGGCGCGATCTTCCGGCAGGAGCGCGTGGGCCTGTTCGGCAAGCCCTTTGTCATGCTCAAGTTCCGCAGCATGGGCGTCGACGCCGGCGCGCCGGCCCTGTTCGCGGCACGCCGCGATCCGCGCGTAACCCGGGTCGGACGCATTATCCGCAAGTACCGCCTGGACGAAATCCCGCAGCTGTGGAACGTGCTGCTCGGGCATATGAGCCTGATCGGCCCGCGCCCGGAGCAGGCGCCCATGGTCGATCGCTTTTCGGAAACCATCCCCTATTACCCGTACCGCCACCTGGTGCGGCCCGGCCTGTCCGGCTGGGCCCAGGTACAGCAGGGTTACGCCGGCAGTCATGAGGAGACCGTGACCAAGCTCAGCTATGACCTGTATTACGTCAAGCACTGTTCGCTGGCACTGGATCTGCTGATCGGGGTGAAGACGCTGAGGACTTTGGCGACCGGTTACGGAGCCCGCTGATGGGTCGCGTCGATGAGACTGCCGCGCGAGCGCCGTTGCGCATCCTTGTCATCACCACCGGTCTCAAGCTGGGCGGCGCGGAGCAGCAGATTGCGGCGCTGGCGCGCGCGTTCCTGGCACTGGGCAACGAAGTCGCCATCCTCAGCCTGACGCAGGGACAGGAGATCGACTTGCCGGCCGAAGTCCACGTGACCGAACTCGCCATGCGCAAGACCCCGCTGTCGATGCTGGCCGCGCTGCGCCAGGCGCGCGAACTGGTGCAGCAGTGGCGTCCGGATGTCATCCATGCCCATATGGTCCACGCCAACCTCTTCGCTCGGGTGCTGGCCGGGACGGGACGCATGCCGCCGGTCATCTGCTCGGCGCACAGCGCGCGCGAGGGCGGTCGCCTGCGCGCCCTCGCCTACCGCATCACAGACCGCTGGTGCGCCATGACGACCCACGTCAGCGACGCCGGCCGCCTGGCGATGGTGGCCAGCGGCGCCGTGCCGGAGGGACGCGTGATCGTGATGCCCAACGGCATCGATACCAGTCGCTTTCGCCCGGACCAGGCTTCGCGCGAACAGGCCCGGCGCGACCTTGGCCTTGGGCCCGACGACCGGCTTGTCCTCAACGTCGGCCGGCTAGTACCCGAGAAAGACCAGGCCATGCTGATCGAGGCATTCGGCGAGATCAGCCGCGACCTGCCAAAGGCACGGCTCATGATCGCCGGAGATGGCCCGTTGCGCGATGCCCTGGCGCATCAGATCGCCCGGCACGGGCTGAATCATGCCGTGCTGCTGGCAGGCGCCAGGCAAGACATCCCGGACCTGCTGCGCGCCGCCGATGTCTTCGTGCTGTCTTCGCGCATCGAAGGCATGCCTCTGGCAGTGGGCGAGGCGCTGGCGAGCGGGCTGCCGGTCGTGGCGACCACCGCGGCCGGCGTGGCCGAACTGGCAGGAGACACCGCCACGCTGACCCCCACGGAAAATCCGCAGGCGCTGGCGAGCGCCTTGCGCAACGCCATCGCAAGCCTGCCCGGCACCGACTCTGAACGCGACCGTCGCCGCCAGCGGATTGTCGGCCGATTCGACGTGAACGGTGTGGCGCGGCAATGGCTGGCGCAATATCGCAGCCTGAGGAAACAACCCTGATGCGCCGCAAAGTCGCGAGCAACCTGCTGTGGATGCTGGCCGACCGTGGCCTGCAGGTGGTCGTGGGGATCGGCGTGGTCGCCATGCTGGCACGGGCGCTGGGTACGGAAGGGTTCGGGCATTTTCAGTATGCGCAGTCGCTGGTGTTTATTGCGGCTTCGATACCGTTGATTTGTTCGGCGGAGGTGGTGGTGCCGCGGTTGGTGGGAATGGCGACACCAGAAGCGAGGCATACGCTGGTCGCGCACGTCTTCGCCATTCGGCTGAGCGCGGGCATCGCCGGCTATGTGCTGATGTGCATTTGGCTGGCCGCCACGCAACAGCCCGCCGACACATGGATTCCCGCAGCAATCCTAGGGACGGCGGTCATGATGCGAGAGCCGTTCGGCGTCGCCATCGCATGGATGCAGGCACGCACCCACAATCGTCCCAATGTTGTGTTCAACCTGGTTGCCCTTGCCGCCAAGGCCGGCCTGATCGGGGCGCTGTATTTTGCCGGCATCGAACTTGTGTCGGCTTACGCCGGCGCATTTGCGATCGAACCGCTGATCGCCTCGGTGCTGCTTACCTGGTATTACCTGTCTCGCGCTCCGAAAAGGGTCCCGACGTATGATCCCGCCCTGACGCGCGAACTGGTGTACGACGGTGCGTTATTCTGGGTCAGCTTCATGCTGATGGTCGCCGCCCGCCGCGCCGATCAGTTGATCCTGAAACCTGCCGTGCCGCTGGCCGAACTTGGTACTTACGCGGCCACCATGCAAATACTGGACAACTTCACGACCCTGGCGACCATTCTGGCTGCGGGCGTAGCTCCGCTCTACGTATTTGCACAGCGATCCGACATGGCGGCCCGCCGCAACGTCCTTCGCGTTGCCGCGGGCATGACCGTCCTGGGTGCGGTGGGTGCCATCGTTCTGGCACTGTGCGCGGAGCCCGTCGTCCACCTGCTTTATGGCAAGGCTTTCGGTGAAACAGTGGATCTGTTGCGGCTGGCTGCGCTGGCGTCAATCCTGGTGTTTGCGGACGTGGGACTGAGCCTGTTGCCCATCTATTTGCGCAGGCCTCGCTGGGTAGCGATCAAGTGGGGACTGGTCCTTGCCACCACAGTGGCGGTCGACCTGGCTGCGATCCCCAATCTGGGCGCCCGCGGCGCCGTGGCCGGGTATGCGGCGGCCAATGCCGTCGCCGTTGTGTTTGGCCTGATCCTGGTCTTTCGCATCCGCGCCACCGCTGCCAAGGCGGCAATTTCAGCCTGACCGGAACAGAAGACCTGGGCTGGCCTTACTCTCCGTTATCGCCCGAATTGAGACTGCGCTTACCGCGCAACACGATCCGGCGGCCAACGCGCAGGCAACGCCATGCATTTCGCATCAGTAACAGATGAAGCCCGGTGACGCCAAGGAACGAAAGAAATAGCACCTGCTCCGACACCCCTTGCTTCCAGCCGTAAACGCCGGCAAAGCCCAGCAAGGCATTGCTGACGAGGATGACCCAGACAATGGCATCCGGGCTCAGACCAAGGCGAAGCAGCACGTGGTGCAAATGGGTACGGTCAGCGGACAGCGGATTGCGGCGCTTCAATGCACGGCGAATCACCACCACCAGCAGGTCGATCAGCACAAAGCCCAGCACCCACAGCATCACGACCGGTGGCACATGACGGCCGTTGTTGTATGTCGATTGTGACAACTCCACCGCAAACCAGACGATGCCATATCCGAGCATCAGACTCCCGGCGTCGCCGAGAAATACGCGCAACTTTCCCCGGAAAGGATTGCGCATATTGAAGATCAAGAAGCCGAGGATCGCCCCGCAGAAAATTACGCTCACCCGCTGCGCAGCGAGATTGCCCAGCTCGCCGGCCAGATAGGCGTACCAGCCGAACACGATCAGCGAAAGCCCCCCCGCCAGGCCGTCGAGGCCATCGCTCATGTTCATGGCATTAATGACGGCGACCACAGCGAATAGCGTGAGCGGGATGGCCCAGTTCGCCAATTCGATCTCGCGCCGACCGAAGATGTCGCCCAGGGAGGTCAGATAGACGCCGCCCCATGACGTCATCAGGATGGCTGCAAAGAGCTGCGCACCCAGTTTGGCCACCGGAGACATGCCTTGCATGTCGTCAATCAGGCCGACAAAGGCCAGCAATGTCAGCCCCCCTAACAGGGCGACGTAGTAGCCCTGGTTGCGCATGAATAGCAGGCAACCCGCCCAGATCGCCAGCGTTACCGCAATGCCTCCGACCAGGGGCACGGCTCCGTGGTGCCGTTTGCGATTGTCGGGCCGATCCAGCAGGCCGCCGACCATAGCGACTGGCCGCAGCAGCAACACGCTCAGCGCAGAGACCAGGAAGGCAAAAGCTGGAACCCAGAAGAAATCGAACATGGAATCGTTCTAATAATGTTCAATTGCCGGCGGCGACCTGGCGCAAGCGGAACCGCCAGTAGGCGGACGACGTAAACAGCCGCATCATGCTTGCCAGATGCCAGCGGAGGTAGCGGAGACGGCGGTGGCTGTCGCGGCGGGCATCGTGCATCACTATGACATCATTGGCCAGATGGACACTCCCTCCATTCAGCCATGTACGCAGGCAAACGTCCACGTCCTCGCAATAGAGATGGTACCGGTCGTCGAAGCCACCCAGTCGCTGGAATACGCTGGCATCAAAAAGCAGAAACATGCCGGCCGCCCAGTCAACCGGAACCGTGCCTTCGCCGGCGTAGTCCGGGGGCAGACGCTTGTTGGCCAATCGGGTCAGGGCACGTCGCAACAAGACCAATGGCCTCGGCACCTTCCGCGCACTGTCCTCGACCGCGCCGTCGTTGGCGACCACACGCGGCGCTACGACCCCCGGCCGGGCCCGGGCTTGGGCCAACAGCGCAGGAAAGGGATTCTCGATCAACCGGACATCGGGATTGACCACGCAAAAATACGGCGTATCGCAAAGAGCAAAGGCTGCGTTGTGGTTTGCCCCGAACCCTTTGGGCGCGGCATTCCGGATATACCTGATGTCGAGATCGCCGACGGCATCATCCGTGTCGCGGCGTTCAGGCAGGTTCTCGGTTACGACAACCTTCAGGGGAAGTTCATGGGCGATCGCAGACAATTGCCTGATCAGGGGACGCATTAATTCCCCCTGGCCGTGGCTGACCAGGGAAATCGTCAGCAGCTTAGCGGTTGCTTCCACGGCCCGGCCTCGCATCCACCAACGCACCACCACGGCCCTTTACGCCGTCGATAATGCCTCGGGTCATCAATCGGATCCGCTTCAGCCGCGGCGACATGCCGAGGCCGAAGAACACCGCAAACTGCGACAAGCGGAACACATGCGTAATCCGCCATGCCAGGCTCATCGGCGTCGTCAGCAGCATGCGCACGGTATTGCGGAACATGTAGTAATCGCGCGCCGGGGAATGCACGGGCACTTCGCGCCAGCGGCCCAGCCAGACCCGCACGACATGGTCGCCCAGCGCGTGCTCAAGCCGCGCGCGCGGAATTGCAAAGAGTCGCATGCCCCGCGCCTTTACGCGCAGGCACCATTCGGTGTCGACATGATCGATAAAGTAGCCCTCGTTCATCATGCCGTGGCGCTCCAGCACCGAGATGGCAATCATGGTACCGGAGGCGATCAGAAAATCGGCCTCGATATAAGGCTCCGAGGTCTGGCTGGCGAGTCGCTGCACCCGGCCCCGCACCATGCGCACCACCTTGGAGGTCGTCCCGGTGCGGCGGTCGTGCGCCACCGCGCCCACCGCGCCCACCTCGACGCCGGCGTCGCGCAATTGCCGGTCGGCTTGCCGGAGCGCTGCGACCATGTTGTCAGCCGGTACGCTGTCGTGGTCCAGCAAGAGCACGTACTCGGCACCGGCGGCCTTTGCTGCTTCAATACCGCGGTTTTGGGCGGCGGCGATGCCGAGGTTGGTGCCTAGTGGTACGTAACGAATACGCCCAACCCCCGCATCTACCGAACCGCACATGGCGGAGACATCGACTCGAGCCGATCCGTTGTCGACAACCACAACAGTCCCGACCTGCTGCAAGGTAGCCTGCAACAGCCGCCGGAAAACAGGCTCGTCGGGATTGAAAGTAACGACGACGGCAGCGATGCTACAAGCTTCAACGGATGCGGCGCCTGGTGGCGGGGCAAATTGTGCTTCGCTCATGCGGCCCCCTTGATCCGACTTTGAACCGTGCGGACTACCCGGGCAAGCAGGGACCTGGCCCGAACGTAGCGCAGGTGTACCCTGAGTTTCTGCCGCGCCAGCCATCCGGCCCCGCGAATCCAGCACGTATCGGCGCTAATTGCCGCACGACTCAAACGCGGCATCCGTACCGAGCGCTGGAAGTCCTCTAGCAACCGCCGCCACTGCATGGCTACCACATCCTGGGCATAGTGCTTGCGGACATCCTCGTACGCGGCCGCCCCCATCGCTGCACGCTGCTGAGGGTTATCCACTAACTCGAGAATTGCCTGGTACCAGGCTGCGGGATCCTGGCGTACGACTCGCCCACTGACACCGTCCTTCACTGAGTCCCGGTAAGGCGGACTATCAGCATATACACCGGCAATGCCCAGTGCGCCGTATTCACGGTATTTGTTGTTGGTCTTGTATCGGTTCGACTCCGTATCCGCCATGGGGGCCAGCCCGATATCCAGGGCGCTAGCGTGCTTGAACTTGATGAAGTCTTCGTAACTGCCCATGTGAGGGTGATAGGCGACGCGGTCGCTGCCGTGCAGCGACGGAGGACAATAACCAAAGAAATGCATCGTCACCTGCGGCCTTTCAGCAAGCACTCGTTCCAGGGCAGGGAGAATAGCGATGAAGTCCTTTTCTCGCGTAGCGCTACCAGCAAATCCGATGCGGACCTCATGCTCGTGCGCAGGTGGCGGCGCCAGCCCTGACAGCAGGCTGAAGTCGAAGGGCGCAGGCAACACCATAACCGACGCCGCAAAACGATCATGCAAATACTTCCCGAGGTGGGGCGAGTTGACGATAACCGTATTGGCGTTGCGAACCACGAGTTCGAGGGTCTCCCGCACTTCCTTGGCCCGATAATAGGCAATCAGCGGCCCTTCGCCCTGCAGCTCCCAGAAGTTGTCATCGATGTAGTACAGATATGGGATCTTGCGCCGCAGCATCCATTTCACCATTGGCGCGGCAGAGGGATCGCCAACGCGGATAAGCAATGGAATTGCGTTACTCTGCATCCGGCCAGGCAGGAAGTCGGCCACGAGCAACTTGCAAACCCCCTCCGCATTACCGGCCGCTTCGCTAATCAGTCGGCCGATGATATGAGTGGTCGGAATCTCGCCCTCGATAACAAGACGGGCCTGTAGCCTCGGCGCGGCTTCGGCAGCACCATGGCCAGCTGCAAGGCTACCGTTATCGCTCATACAGATCTTGCCCAATATTGGCATAAGGCGGCGCGCCGGGACACGCCGATTCAGCATTCATCAGACAACTCAAGGCCGATAGCCGGCACTATACGGCGGCGGATGCCGCTAATACGCGCTGCTCCAGCGAGCGAAATACGGCTAGTCGCACCACGCGTAAAGATGCGTATTTCGACCTTGTCGGTGCCCTCGACCTCGATGCGCTTTCCAAAGCTGAGTCGTAGGAACGATCTATTTTTTACGTGATTAAGCGGAATAACGGACTGGGCCGCAATCTCATTATTAACAACGATTTCCGCACCGATCACGCCATCGCCATCCGTGAAATCCATCATCGGGATGGTAGACACACCTGCCACCATACCTGCCAAGCCACTGAACGCAGCAGCCACAAAATCTTTCCCGTCCAAATCCAGGCTCGAGCGGAGGTTGAGCGGCGTTGGAACACTCCACACCGTCTTCTGGCTCATGGAGCGGATATCAGCGCGCGCGCGCCGGTCATCGACGAGCTGGTAGATCAATCCCTTCTTGTTGATGCAGTGGTCCTCGAAGGAGAAACTGCGCGCAATGTCGTCATAGG
Source organism: Cupriavidus taiwanensis (assembly GCF_900250115.1). NCBI lineage: Bacteria > Pseudomonadati > Pseudomonadota > Betaproteobacteria > Burkholderiales > Burkholderiaceae > Cupriavidus > Cupriavidus taiwanensis. Next base: position 2,649,136 of record NZ_LT984803.1, read on the forward strand.
CAGTTGACACTATGCGCTTCGCCAGATCTTCGTTGTAGAGGATCGTCCGGATGGCGCGATACCAGCCTTCCTCATCGTTGGGAGCCAGGCAACCAGTCACCTCCTGCTTGACATAGTTGCGATAGGTTTCAACATCCGAGTAAACGCCCGGAAATCCCGCGGCGGCGTATTCCCGATATTTATTATTTGTTTTACTACGATTGAACTCGGTATCGGCTAGCGGCGCCAGCGCCACGGCCCACTGCCTGGAGCGGAAAAACGAGATGAACTGATCGTAGTCCGGATTAAAGGGATGCGACACCACACGCTCATTTCGCTCGAATTCCGCCGGCACGAAGCCGAAGAACTCGAGCGAGACATTGGGATCTTCTGCCAGGATCCTCTCCAGTGCCGGGATCACAAACTCGAAATCCACGTCCTTCTTCAGGCTACCCATGAAGCCGATTACCGAAGTTGCCTTGTACTTTGGCTTTTCCGCCGGCAGCAGTTGATAGGGCCGGAACACCTCGACCCGATCGCTGTGCTCCACGGCGGCATCGCGCATCGCCGCCGAGTACACTGCCGTCCGGTCAGCCAGAGAAATCAGGTCTGCGAGGTCCTGGTTCTCAAACTGGCCATGACTTGGTTCGCCGTTGTGAAACTGAAGCGCGAAATAATTGTCATCGGTCTCAAAAGCCACGGGTATCCCGAGAGCTTTGGCACCGCGAACAATCTCGATGACGGGGGCGGTGTAGATGCGCAACACGTACACCAACTCAACCTCTTCGAGCTTGATCTTATGAAGCTCGGAAAGGTCATATACCGTATATTCGAACCCTTTGTCCTCGCGCCTCAACTGGTCAAACGGCTTTTCCACCAGCAATGCAAATGATGTCTGCGAACGGTCAGGGACAATTACCGCAACCCTCACCCGCTCGCGACGGGACGGAACACGGAAGAAGACCTCCCTCATCCATCGATCGTCCGGTTGCTGGCTTTGCGTGGCGGCCCGCTCCAAAACCTTCTCGAACTCATCCACATATACTCGGCTGGAAAACCGTGCTTCAATGTTGGCCCTAGCGCGCCTGCCCATATCAGCCACCTTGGGGGCGTCTGATATCAACTCGCAGAGCTTCGCCGCCATTTCGCTGGCACTCGCTACGAGATATCCATCTTCCCCATCGCGGATGATCTCGCGCGCCCCGATGGTCGGCGTTGCCACCACCGGGAGCCCACAAGCCTGCGCCTCAAGCAACGAGACCGGAAACGTCTCCGTCGTCGAGGTGTTCACATAGATGTTTGACGAGCCAAGACACTCCAGCGGATCATCCACCTGCTTGCGCAAATCAAAATACTTGGCGAGATCATTCCGCATGATCTTCTCATGCAGAGCATCGTAATACTGAGGTTCGCTAGGCCCGACTAAAGCGAACTGGAAGCCTGCACAACCCCGACGCAGCATGTCCATGGCCACATCTGGCAGCATCATTTGGTTCTTGTTGTCGTTGAAATGTCCCAATTGCAGGATACGGAACATTCCGTCCGCATCGCGACGCGCAACCGACGGCGAAAACCGCTTGATATCAACGCCATTATGGACCACTGAAATACTGTCCCCCATACCGAGCTCACTCAGTGATTCACGCAATGACTGCGCCGGAACGACGATGTGACCACCACCACTCGCCAGCAAGCGATAGATCGACTCCTTGAATTCGCCGGACATCGCGGTATAGATGTTGTCGACGAACAAGGCATGAATATGAGCAACGTGGGGATGACCAGTAATTCGCGCTGCAAAGTAACCGTCCAGAAACACGCTGGTGTTACTCACAATCACATCAGGGCTGGTACGCCTGATCAATCGCACCAGAAAATCGATACTCTCGCGCGAGCGATCCAGACAGTAACTAATGTTTTCGTCGGAAAAGCCGGGATTAAACCACCACTTCAAATAACTGGAGCGAGTAACCTGTACACCACCAAAATTAAGCTGCGGGGCAATCTTTGCCTCGGGCGGCAGCACCGCGACCACGTGATGCCCCTTTTCCGCGAGACCAAGGCAGAGCGCCCGAAACGTCTGATCGATACCCGCCAAGCCGGCAGTCGGACTAATTGCCAAAACACGCATCTTAATTTCCGCTTATATCAATTCTCAGTTGAAAACTACTACTGCCCACCACGCCGTGTATATTCGGCAAGCACTTCAGCGGTCGGTCCATCCATCGCTACCTCTCCCTTGCGCAGCCAGATCACGCGCTCACAAAAATCCTCAACCAGAGGCAGGCTATGGCTCGAAAAAACCAGAATCTTGCCTTGTTCCATGAACTCGTACATCCGGCGCTTTGCCTTGTCGGCGAACACCAGATCACCCGCCCCCATAACTTCATCCAGCAACAGGATTTCCGGATTAATGGCAGTTGAAACAGAAAACGCAAGCCGAATGAACATGCCCGCCGAGTATGTCTTTACCGGATAATCCAGAAAATGACCCAGCTCAGAAAATTCTGCGATGCTCTGAATGCGTGCCTCGACTTCGTCCGGAGCCAACCCCAACAGCATCGCCCGAATCCGGATATTATCCCAACCGGTTTGGGTCATCTCAAAACCCGTGGCCAATTCGAACATCGGCGAAACATGCCCGACTATTTCTGTCTCGCCCGAAGTCGGCGGATAAATGCCAGCCATCACCTTGAGGATGGTACTCTTGCCGGCACCATTGAGGCCAACCAGCCCGACTCGCTCCCCGTGAGCGATCTCAAGGTTAATCCCCTTTAATGCGTCCACGTATTCAACACGTTCCTTGGCCTTGCGACGGAAAGCATTGAGCAATGCACCCTTCAGGCTGTCCTGCCGCATGGATACATCAAAGCGAACGCGTACATCGCGCAAACTGATCTTCAACTCGGGGATCATAGAACGTAGACGATGCGATGAGACATGCGCTTCATAACTGCAAACGCGACAACGCCGATCAGAATGGCATAACCAACGGCAACCATCCATACCTCCTCGGGCGGCGAAGCGTTATTGAGCAGCGGATACCTGACAATTTCGATCAGATAATAAAGCGGATTGTATTGATAGATAAAACCGAGACCGCGATCCTTCAGCATGGTGACGGTGTACATCACCGGCGTCACGTAGAATCCGATCTGGATCAATCCACTCAACAGATGCGGTAAATCGCGGTATCTGGCACCAAGGTGCGAAACGATAACCAAGTGAAAGAAATTGATGACAATAAACAGCAGGAAGCCGGGAAAAAACCACAGCGCACCGACTTCGAACTTCCGGCCATAGGCAAGGGCTACTGCCAGGAACACCAGCATGCCGACACCGAACACCACGATATAGGGCACCATGGCCCTATACAGGTAGGTAACCTTGGGGAAGGAAAATTGCTTGATATATCCCTCGGCATTGACAAAAGCGGAGCCGCCCTCTGTCAACGCCGATGTCATGAAACCCCAAATAGCGAGCCCTAACGTCAGAAAGGGCAGGAACTGATCCATCGGCTGATGAAACAGCTTGCCGAAGATAATCCCGACCGCCGCCATAGTAGCCGAAAGATTAATAAGAATCCAAAGCGGCCCCAAAATTGAATTGCGAAACCGCCCCTTGACGTCCTGCACTCCCATATGGAGCCACACACGCCACAGTTTGGCCGCAGCAGCATACTCCGTCAGCGGATGCTTGCGGCTGCTGTTATAGACTGTCATCTAATACACGCTCCATTGCGACCCGCCCTTCCCGGCGGCCTGTTTCCACGAAGCCCAGCTTCTCGTAAATGCGAGCAGCATGGAGGTTCGTCTCCAGCACTTCAAGGTAAGCCTTAGATAATCCAAGCCTGTCGCGCGCGAACACCAGCAACGCCTCGATCGCACGGCGCATCTTCCCTTGCCCTGTGGCCTCCGGCGACACGACAAAGCGACCGATCTCGGCGCTGCCGGTCGACTTGTTTACGTCGTAGATCGCAACCTGTCCAACCAGCACGCCAGTCTCCGGGTCCTGAACTACGAACACGAAGTCGTCGGACTTCTCGGAATACTTTCTAAACCAGCCTTGGTGGCTTTCCAGCGTCAGGACGTCGGAGAAAATAAACTGCTGCCTCACGCCCTCGCGATTGCGCCAGGCCAGCGTCAACGGAAGGTCTTCCGTCGCAAGGGGGCGCAGACGCACCCCCTTGGCTTCGAAGGGCTCGAAGATTGGCTTCATGCAGCGTACTTGCGAACCAGTTCGCAGACGAATTCGACGTCGTTGCGGGTGATACCCATATGCATGGGCAGCGACAGCACTTCGTTGCTGGCGGCATGGGCGCGCGGGCATTTGCCCTTCCCGCTGGCGTACATCCGGTATTCGGTGTTGTCGCGGTAGTGAACGCCCGGATACACCTCATGCTCGTGCAGCGCCAACATGAGTTCGTCGCGATTCTTCACGCGAATCTGGAACAGGTGGCGCGACGAGTCACAGCCTTCGGTGATCGTCGTCAGGCGGATATTGTCGTGACCCGACAGTAGTTCCTCATACCAGTTCGCCAGTTGGCGACGGTACGCATTGTCGTTGTCAAGGTACTTCAGTTGGACGAGGCCGATCGCTGCCATGATGGAGTTGCCGTGGTACTTGTAGCCAACCTCTTCCACGTCGTACATCCACTTGTAGGCACCCTGGGTCGTGGTACGAGCAAACGTGTCCTTGTTGATGCCCAGCCACGTCATCTTGCGAACGCGCTCGTCATCTTCCGCTTCCTGGAAACAGATCATGCCCGAGTCGGCGGTCGGCAAGTTCTTCACGGCCTGGAAGCTGAACACGGTGACATCGGCATCGTGGCCGACGTGGCGCCCGTGATAGCGGGTACCGGACATGTGGGCCGCGTCCAGCACCAGCTTGATACCCTTCTCTTTGCACAGCGCGACCACTTTGTCGTACTGGCCGACATTCCCACCCAATCCGACAAAGATGACGGCACGGGTGCGATCCGTGATGCGCTCGGCAATGCTGTCCGGGTCCAGGCACAGCGATTCGTCGACATCGGCGAAGACCGGCGTTAGGCCGGAATACAAGATGGCGTGGTTGGTGGAAACAAAGGTCAGTGGCGTGGTGATGACCTCATCGCCGTCCGCCCAGCCATACTTCGTCTTGAACAGTTCGAAGGCAAGGTGCAGGCCAACGGTATTGGAGCCGAGGAAATGTGCATACGGCAGACCCGTGTAGGACTTCCAGGCTTCCTCCATTGCATTGGTCTTGAAGCCGAGCCCGGTCCAGCCTTTTTCCAGGCATTCCTGGATTTCTTTCAGGCATTCTTGGACACGGAAATTGGGTACGAACAATTGGATTGCCATCTTTTTCTCCCAGGAATTCAGATATCTATTTAATCATTCAAACAATTCAGCAACTGCGAAAGCCGGCGCGTCTTCATCCTTCTTCGAAAGCACTGGTATTCCGTCGATTGGCCACTCAATGGCCAGTGCCGGGTCGTCCCAGCGCAGCGACCGCTCGAACTGCGGGGCATAATAGTCGGTAGTCTTGTAGAGGAACTCCGCGCTCTCCGACAGCACTACAAAACCATGCGCGAAGCCTTCAGGCACCCACAGCTGACGCTTGTTCTCGGCCGAGAGTTCGACGCCCACCCACTTGCCGAAATTCGGCGAACTGCGGCGGATATCCACCGCCACATCGAACACCGTACCCGCTACCACGCGCACCAGCTTTCCTTGGGGCTGCTGGATCTGGTAGTGCAAGCCACGCAGGACATTCTTCGCGGAGCGAGAATGATTGTCCTGAACGAAATCCCGCTTCAGTCCCGTGGCATCCTCGAACTGGCGCGCATTGAAGCTTTCGAAGAAAAAGCCCCTGTCGTCGCCAAAAACCTTGGGCTCGAGAATCAGAACCTCGGGCAAAGCGGTCGTGACAATATTCATGCTCATGCAATCGACTCCTTCAATACCTGCTGGAGGTACTGGCCATAACCGTTCTTTGCGAGTTCCGATGCAATCTTCTGCATCGTATCTGCCGAAATCCATTGATTGCGGAACGCAATCTCTTCCGGACACGCCACCATCAGCCCCTGCCGCTTCTGCAGTGTCGCGATGAACGTGGCGGCCTCCTGTAGCGAGTCGTGAGTACCGGTGTCCAGCCAGGCATAGCCACGCCCCATGATCTCGACTTCCAGCTGGGCGGCTTCCAGATAGCGCTTGTTCACATCCGTGATTTCGAGCTCGCCACGGGCTGAAGGCTTGATATCCGCCGCGATGTCGCAGACCTGGTTGTCGTAGAAATACAGGCCCGTCACGGCATAGTTGGAGCGAGGCTGCGCCGGTTTCTCTTCCAGCGACAAGGCGCGGAAACTTGCATCGAATTCAACAACGCCATAACGCTCCGGGTCGTGCACATGATAGGCAAATACCGTGGCCCCCGCCTCACGCGACGCCGCGCGCTGCAATTGCTTGGCCAGGTCGTGACCGTGAAAAATGTTGTCGCCAAGAATCAGCGCAGACGGATCGGAGCCAACGAAGGACTTGCCGATAACAAAAGCCTGGGCCAGTCCATCCGGGGATGGTTGCACCGCATACTCGATGTTCAGGCCCCACTGGCTGCCATCCCCCAGCATTTCGGTAAAGCGGGGTGTGTCCTGCGGCGTGGAAATCACCAGGATGTCACGAATACCTGCGAGCATCAGCGTGCTCAGCGGGTAATAGATCATCGGCTTGTCGTAAACGGGAAGCAGTTGCTTGGACACCGATCGCGTGATGGGATATAGACGGGTGCCAGAGCCACCCGCCAGAATTATGCCTTTGCGTTTCATGTCTACTCTTTCGATGTCTTGCATGCATCTGTTACCAGTGCGAACTCCGCGATATCGATGAATTCGCGCAACGTACGCTCCACGTCACGGTGCCACTCGGGTAGCGCAATGCCGAAACCATTCAGCAACTTTGACGTATCGAGACGAGAGTTCGCGGGCCTTGGTGCGGGGCTGCCGTATTCCTCTGCGGTGATCGCGCGGATATTGTCCGCGCCAAGTGACAGAGGCACGCCATTGTCCGTGAGATACCGGACAATCAGTTTTGCATAGTCGCACCAATTGGTCTCGCCCAGTGCAGCCAGGTGATAAACCCCCGGAACGAAGTCTTGCTTCGCGCGGTTCAGGTACCTGCCCACGGCTACAGCCGTGATGTCCGCGACCAGCGAAGCCGGGGTTGGGGCACCCCACTGATCCGACACTACGCTCAGCGATTCACGAGTCGTGGCAGCACGGACGATGCTTTTCAGGAAATTGCCGCCGTGCAAGCCGTAGACCCAGCTCGTGCGGAAAATCAGGTGGTTCGCCGCCGCCGCCTGGACCATGCGCTCGCCGCCCAGCTTCGACTTGCCATAAGCAGACAACGGATTGGGCACGTCAGTTTCCACGTATGCACCGGCCTTGGTGCCGTCGAATACGTAGTCAGTCGAATAGTGGACGACCAGCGCGCCCAAGTTTGCGCCTTCCTCTGCCAGAATTCCCGGCGCGACTAGATTGACCGCATTGGCCAGGTCGACCTCCTGCTCCGCGAGGTCGACCGCGGTGTAGGCGGCGGCATTGACGATGATGTCCGGGTGAGCTGTTCTGACGGCACCTCGCACACTGTCGGCATCGGTCAGATCGCATTGACGGCGGTCCACCGCCACCACGGTTCCATGCAGCGCGAGGCTGCGTGTCAGTTCGAAACCCAGTTGACCATTGGCGCCGATGAGCAGGATCCTGGGGAACATGCCGTACTCAAGCGGCATATTGCTTCGCCACCCAATTCCGATACTCCCCCGACATCACGTCCTGCACCCACGCCTGGTTATCCAGATACCACTGCACCGTCTTGCGCAGGCCGCTTTCAAAGGTCTCGGCCGGCTTCCAGCCCAGTTCGCGTTCCAGCTTGCGTGCATCGATCGCATAGCGGCGATCATGGCCCGGGCGATCCTTGACGAAGGTGATCTGGTCGCGGTACGAGCCGGTGGCCTTGGGCGACAGTTCGTCAAGCAGGTCACACAGGGTGTGCACGACGTCCAGGTTGGTCTTCTCGTTCCAGCCGCCGACGTTATAGGTTTCACCGAGGCGGCCGCGCGCCAGGACCTCGCGGATGGCCGAGCAGTGGTCGCGCACGTACAGCCAGTCACGCACGTTCTTCCCGTCGCCATAGATGGGCAGCGGCTTGCCGGCTAGGGCGTTGGCGATCACCAGCGGAATCAACTTTTCCGGGAAATGATACGGCCCATAGTTGTTCGAGCAGTTCGTTGTCAGAACCGGCAAACCGTAGGTATGGTGATACGCGCGCACCAGGTGATCCGAGGCGGCCTTGGACGCCGAGTACGGGCTGTTGGGTGCGTAGGGGGTCGTTTCCGAGAACTGGGGATCGGTTTCGCTCAACGAGCCGAACACTTCGTCGGTCGATACATGGAGGAAGCGGAATTCGGATTTTGCCGGCTCTTGCAGGCCGCTCCAGTGGGCGCGCGCGGCTTCGAGCAGCGTAAACGTGCCAACGATATTGGTCTCGATAAATTCACCGGGCCCATGAATGGACCGGTCAACATGGCTCTCGGCGGCGAAGTGCACGACCGCGCGGGGCTTGTATGTGGCGAAGAGCTGGTCCAGTGCCGCCCGGTCACAAATATCCGTTTGCGAGAACACGTGCCGCGGATCATCTTCCACCGACGCCAGCGTCTTCCGATTGCCCGCATAAGTGAGCTTGTCGACGTTGACGACCCCATCCGCCGATTTGTCGCCCAGCCATGCCAGAACGAAATTGGCGCCAATGAACCCGGCGCCCCCAGTGACCAAAATATGGGACAAAACTTGCTCCTTGCGTCGATATGTTTCGATGACCCGGCAAAAAGCCGAGCGCCCACCTTGTCCTCTTTTCGGACGGCGGGACCGTAAGTGCCTGCAGAAGTGGCGGTATTCTATCCGACGGAATGCCCCAGCCTGCGTGGCGGCGGCGCCTTTTTGTAGCCTCATGTAACCGTGCCACGTTATATCGGTCACAAAACTACAAATAGAAGCGAATTTGTTCTCCCTGGACCAGATGCCCGAAAAAAACGTTACCCATACATCACTTTATGCCATCGGTGACTTGCAAGGTTGCGCGCCTTCGCTTGACGCCTTGCTGGCTCGCCTGCCCGCACAGCCTGACGTGCGCCTCGTCGGCGACCTCGTCAACCGTGGTCCCGGCTCCCTGCAAACCCTACGCACGATACGCGCCATGGGCGACCGTGCCGAAACCGTCCTTGGCAACCACGACATCCACCTTCTGGCTGTCGCGTCCGGTGTCCGCAAGAAAGGCCGCCACGACACCCTGGACGACATCCTCGCCGCCCCCGACCGCGAGGAGCTCCTCACCTGGCTGCGCCACCGCCCCGTGGCCCTGCTGGAAGACAACTTCCTGCTGGTCCACGCCGGCGTCCTGCCCCAATGGACAGCAGCCCAGGTGATCGACCTTGCCCATGAAGTCGAAGAACAACTGCAGGGCCCTAACTGGCAAGGCTTCCTCGCCGACATCTTCGGCAACAATCCCGATCGCTGGCACGACGGCCTGCGCGGCATGGAGCGGCTCCGCGTGGTGGTGAATGCCCTCACCCGCCTGCGCTACTGCACCACCGACGGGGTGATGGACTTCAAGACCAAGGATAGTCCGGGCAAGGCGCCGGAGGGGTTCATGCCATGGTTCGACGTGCCGGGGCGGCGCACCGGGGACGTGACGGTGGTCTGCGGGCATTGGTCGACGCTGGGCCTGGTCATGCGGCCGGACCTGATGGCGCTGGATACGGGTTGCGTCTGGGGTGGCAAGCTGACGGCGGCGCGCCTGGCGCAGGATCCCGCCGAGCGGACCGTCATCCAGGTGGATTGCCCGCAATATTGCGATCCGCTGGCTTGACTCGCTATCCCGCGTTGGCGGGGACGGCAGGACGGCTAGCCAATGGCAGCGGGCGCGGGCTGGGGCGCGCTGCCGGGTTCGGGCGGTCGATTCAGGCGTTGGGCTGCCGTGGCGGCGTGCTCCGCGGCGCCCTGGCTGAGATGGGCGACGACTTCCCTGGCGGAAGCCGCGAGATCGCGGCGGTCGCCCGAAGCCGGCACCAGCGCCGGCCCGATTACCAGCCGCGCCTTGATCCGCGGCGCGCGCAGGACCGCTTCCAGCGATTGCAGCAGCGTGGTGTCGCCGATATAGGCGGCGGCCAGCGTCGGCTGGCCGGTGGCCGCATCGAGGTAGTTCAATCCCAGCGGCTGCACCGGCAGCCCGCCCGAAATCGGCGCCTGCATCAGGTTGGCATGGAACGGCAGCACGCTGGTCCCATCCGTCGTCGTCCCCTCCGGAAACACCCCGACCAGATCGCCCTGCAGCATCACATCGGTAATGTCATGCAGCACGCGATGCGCATCCCGCTTGCGCGCCCGTTCGATGAAGATGGTGCCGGTCTTGTCGCACAGCCAGCCGATCAGCGGCCAGCTGCGGATCTCGGACTTGGCGACGAAGCGCACCGGCTGCCAGCTGTGGATGACGTAGATGTCCAGCCACGAGATGTGGTTGGACACCACCATCGCCCCCTGCCGCGCCGCGCCGGTGTGCGCGGCGCCAGTGGCGTCTACCACCTCCACTTCCACCCCGCAGATCCGCAGCAGGCGCCGCGACCAGCGCCGTATATGCCATGCGCGCGAGCGCACGCCCAGCCATGGGAACAGCAAGGCGCACGTCAGCAACCCGCGCAGCAGGTGCAGGACCAGTGCGGTCTTGCGCAGCCAGATCATGCCTGGGCGTGGTTGCCGTAGACGACTTGCCCGCCGAACAGGGTCATGCGGACCTTGCCTTCCATTTCGTAGCCGAGCCACGGCGAGTTCTTGCCCTGGCTCTTGAGGGAGCGGCGCTCGACCTTCCACACTTGCCTGGGATCGAACACGCACACGTCGGCGGCGCGGCCGACGGCGAGGGTGCCGGCCTTGAGGCCGATCACGCGCGCGGGCTCGGCGGTGATGCGGGCCAGCGCCTGGGCCAGCGGGACCTTGTGCTCGCTGGCCCAGCGCAGGGTCAGCGGCAGCAGCAGCTCCAGGCCGGTTGCGCCGGGCGAGGCTTCGGCGAAGGGCAGCAGTTTCTCGTCGTCATCGACCGGCGTGTGGTCGGAGCACAGGGCATCGATGGTGCCGTCGGCCAGCGCGGCGACGATGGCGTCGCGGTCGCGCGGGCTGCGCAGCGGCGGCGAGAAGCGCATCTGCGAGTTGAAGTAGCCGATATCCATGTCGGTCAGCGAGACGTGGTGGATATTGACGTCGCAGGTCACTTTCAGGCCTTCGCGCTTGGCCTGGCGCACCAGTTCCAGCCCGGCGGCGGACGACAGGCGGCACAGGTGCACGCGCGCGCCGGTGCTGCGCATCAGTTCGAAGATGGTATGCAGCCGCACGGTCTCGGCAATCACCGACACGCCCGACAGGCCCAGGCGCGAGGCCACCGCGCCGCTGGCGGCGACGCCGCCGCCAAGGAAGGGGTCTTCCGGGCGCAGCCAGACGGTGAAGCCGAAGGTCTGCGCGTATTGCAGCGCGCGCAGCAGCACCTGGGTGTTGCGCACCGGAGCCTCGGCCTGGCTGAAGCCGACGCAGCCGGCCTCGGTCAGCTGCCCCATCTCGGTCAGGGTCTCGCCCTTCAGGCCCAGCGTCAGCGCGCCCAGCGGGTAGACATGGGTCTGGTTCAGGGTGCGGGCGCGGAACTTCAGCATCTCGACCAGGCCGGGTTCGTCGAGCACGGGGTCGGTGTCGGGCGGGCACACCAGGCTGGTGACGCCGCCGGCGGTGGCGGCCGCGACCTCGGACTCGAGCGTGGCCTTGTATTCGTAGCCGGGCTCGCGCAGGCGCGCGGAGAGGTCGACCAGGCCGGGGCATACGATCAGCCCTTTGGCATCGATGATCTTGTTGGCGGTGAAGTCCGCCGGGGCGCTGCCGACGCCGACGATCTTGCCGGCGGCGATGTACAGGTCCTGCGCGGCGTCGGTGTTGCTGGCCGGATCGATCAGGCGGCCGCCCTGGATGTGAATCTTCATAGCTTGGCTTGTCGTGTCGCTGGGCTGGTTCGGTGTGTTGTGGCTGGCGTACGGGGTCGAGCTGTCCGGCATTAGTCGTTGTTCCCGGCGACGATGCCCATCACCGCCATGCGCACGGCGATGCCGAAGGTGACCTGGTTCAGGATCACGGATTGCGGGCCGTCGGCCACGGCGGAGTCGATCTCGACGCCGCGGTTCATGGGCCCCGGGTGCATCACGATGGCGTCGGGCCGGGCCAGCGCCAGGCGCTCCGGCGTGAGGCCGTAGGCCTTGAAGTACTCCTGCGCGGAGGGCAGCAGCGCGCCGCTCATGCGTTCGTTCTGCAGCCGCAGCATGATGACCACGTCGACGCCCTTGAGGCCCTCTTCCATGCTGTGGAACACGCGCACGCCCATCTGTTCCAGCCCGGACGGCAGCAGCGTGCGCGGGCCGATGGCGCGCACTTCGGGCACGCCCAGCGTGGTCAGCGCGTGGATGTCGGAGCGCGCCACGCGCGAGTGCAGGATGTCGCCGACGATGGCCACCGTCAGGTTGGTGAAGTCCTGCTTGAAATGCCGGATGGTGTACATGTCCAGCAGGCCCTGGGTCGGATGCGCATGGCGGCCGTCGCCGGCGTTGATCACGTGCACGTGCGGGGCGACGTGCTCGGCGATCAGGTAGGGCGCGCCCGAGCTGGCATGGCGCACCACGAACATGTCGGCGGACATTGCCGACAGGTTGTTGATGGTGTCCAGCAGCGACTCGCCCTTGCTGGTCGACGAGGCATTGATGTTCAGGTTCAGCACATCCGCAGACAGCCGCTTGGCGGCGATCTCGAAGGTGGTGCGGGTGCGGGTGGAGTTCTCGAAGAACAGGTTGAACACGCTCTTGCCGCGCAGCAGCGGCACCTTCTTGACATCGCGGTCGGAGTCGGACAGCGAGACGAACTGGCTGGCGGTGTCGAGGATGTGCGTGATCATGTCACGCGACAACCCCTCGATCGACAGCAGGTGCTTCAGTTCGCCGTTCTTGGTGAGCTGCGGGTTGCGGAACGTCTTGGTCATGGCTGGTCGGGCGCGGGCAAAAAACGGGAGGTGGTCTGGTCTCGGGGCAGGCTTGCGGGCTGTCGGGCCGGGCTTCCGGGCGCGCCGGGCGCCCTTCGGTGCCGGTTCAGCCGGTGGCGGAATCGGTGGGTTCGGTGGCGAAGGCGAATTGCGCGGCCGCACCCTCGCCCTGGCGCGACAGCACCAGGGTCGTGCCGGGCGGCAGCGCCATCTCGGCGGCGCACAGGTCGGCGGCGATCGGCAGCTGGCGTCCGCCGCGGTCGACCAGCACGCCCAGCGCCACGCGCGCGGGGCGGCCGTAGTCGAACAACTCGTTGACGGCGGCGCGGATGGTGCGGCCGGTGGCCAGCACGTCGTCGATCAGCAGGATGTTGCGATCATCCACGGCAAACGGCAGCGTGGTCGGCTGGGCCTGGCTGTGCAGGCCCTTCTTGGCATAGTCGTCGCGATGGAAGGCGACGTTGATCACGCCGTGGTCGGGCAGTTGCAGGTCCGCGGCCAGCCGCGCGGCGATCCATGCGCCGCCGGAATGGATGCCGGCCACCGACCAGCGCGCGCGCTCGGCCTCGGGGATCAGCGCCTGCGCCTGGTCCAGCAGCTTGCGGTACAGCGACTCGGCGTCGGGAACGGAAATCTGCGTCATAGCGGGAATTGGTCGAAGTACTGTTGCAGGATGATGCGCGCGGCCTCGGCATCGAGTTGGCCGCGGCGCGCGCCGGCCATCGACGCGGCGCGCGAGGTATAGCGCTCATCGACCCACTCCACCGGCAGGCCGAAGCGGCCGTTGAGCTGGTTGCCGAAGCGCCGCGCCAGCTTCATCGACGGTTGCTCCCCGCCTTCGGGGTTGACCGGCATGCCGACGATCAGCTGCACCGGATTCCACTCCTGGATCAGCGCCGCCACGGCCTCGAAGCGGCCTTCGACGGTGATATTGGGAAGGATGGTCAGGGCACGCGCCTCGCGCGTGATGAAGTTGCCCAGCGCGACGCCGATCTTTTTTTCGCCGTAGTCGAATGCCAGGACCGTGCCGTCGCGGGGCAGTTCACGCCCCACGGCATCAGGCATGCCCGGCCTCGCCGGACAGCATGGTGAAGTCGATGCCGAGCAGCCGGATGGCGGCGGCAAAGCGCTCGTCGGGCGGCACGCTGAAGATGATCTCGGGATCGGCCTGGACCGTGAGCCAGCCGTTGCGGCTAAGCTCTTCCTCGAGCTGGCCGGCGCCCCAGCCGGAATATCCCAGCGTCAGCAGGAAGCGGTGCGGGCCGCTGCCGTTGGCCACGGCCTCGAGCACATCCTTGGAGGTGGTCATCTCCAGCCCGCCGGGAACGGCCAGCGACGAGACATAGACCCCGACCGGGTCGTGCAGCACGAAACCGCGCTCGGTCTGCACCGGGCCGCCGAAATAGACCGGCTGGTGCGCCACGGGCTGGATCTCGAGCTTGAGGTCGATCTTGTCGAACAGCGTGGCCATGTCGATGTCGATGGGCCGGTTGATCACCAGCCCGAGCGCGCCACGCTCATTGTGTTCGCAGATGTAGACGACGGAACCCGAAAAGGTCGGATCGGCCATGCCGGGCATGGCAATCAGGAACTGATTGGTTAGATTGATGGGTGCTTCGGGCTTCGCCATGCCTTGCATTTTATCAAATCGCCGGGGGTCTTCCGGAAAAGATTGGCGGGCGCTCCAGTGCAGCAATGGGCGCTCCGCCGCCCGCCACAACCGCGGTCAGGCTCAGGCCTTGCGCGTCAGCGCAGCCAGTTCGTCCGCCGTCAGCCAGCGCCATTGGCCCTCTGCCAGGGCCGGATCGAGCTGCAGGCTGCCGATCGCGCTGCGATGCAGCGCGTCGACGTGATTGCCCGCGGCCGCGACCATGCGCTTGACCTGATGGTACTTGCCTTGCACCAGGGTCAGCCGCAGGCTGCGTTCGCCGGTGATCTCGCAGGCTTCCGCCGCGATCGGTGCCGGTTCGTCCAGCAGCTGCACGCCGCTGCGCAGCGCCTCGGCCTGCTCCGGCGCGACCGGCTCGGCGGTGGTCACATCATAGATCTTGGGCACCTTGCGCTTGGGCGAGGTCTGGGCGTGGATGAACTGGCCATCGTCGGTCAGCAGCAGCAGGCCGGTGGTGTCATGGTCCAGCCGGCCCACCGCCTGCACCTCGCGCTGGCGCAGCGGCACCGGCAGCAGGTTGTAGACGCTGGGATGGTGGCGCGGGCGTTGCGAGCATTCATAGCCGGCGGGCTTGTTCAGCATCAGGTAGGCCTTGGTGCAGGCCAGCCATTGCTCGCCGTCGATGGTCAGGCGCAGGCCATCCACCTCGAACTGCGCGCGCGGGTCTTCGCACAGCTCGCCGTTGACCTCGACCAGACCGGCGGCGATCAGGTCGCCGCAGTAGCGGCGCGTGCCAAAGCCCTGGGATTGAAGGATGCGGTCGAGAGTCATGAGCTTCTGTAGAAATTGCGGTTGCGGCCCGGCGCGCGGCGGCGTGCCGGCTCCGTACCGCTATGTTAGGGTATCGGCGCGATCGATCCGGCGCCCACAAGTCTCAGCGCCGGCCAACCCGTCAGACAGGCAAGCGAAGATGCAGGCAGCAGCCCACCCGGCTACGTCCCGGCAACCGTACCGGATCGGCAAGACCTTTGCGCGCGGACTGGTCTGGTTCCGGCGCGACCTGCGCGCCACCGACCACGCGGCGCTGCATTATGCCCTGCGGCACTGCGCGCAGGTGTGGTGCGTGTTCGCGTTCGACCGCGACATCCTCGACCCGCTGCTGGCGCGCGGGCCGCGGGCCGACCGGCGGGTCGAGTTCATCCGGCAATCGCTGGTGGAACTCGCCGAGACACTGGCCGCCGCCGGCGGCGGCCTGATCGTGCTGCACGACCGCGCGCAGGGCGCCATTCCGGCACTGGCGCGCGCACTGGAAGCCGAGGCGGTCTTTGCCAACCACGATTACGAGCCCGCCGCCAACGCGCGCGACGAAGCGGTGCGCCAGGCGCTGTCGGCACACGCCTGCGCGCTGCTCACCTTCAAGGACCAGGCGATCTTCGAGCGCAACGAGATCCTCAACGGCCAGGGCAAGCCGTTCTCGGTGTTCACCCCGTACAAGAACGCCTGGCTCAGGACCGTGGAGCCGTTCGACCTGCGCCCTTATCCGGTCGACCCGTACCTGCCGGCGCTGGCCCCGGTGCCCGCCGCGTACCGCCAGACGGTGCCGACGCTCGCGCAACTCGGCTTTGGCGCCAGCAATCTCGCCGAGATCGCGATGCCCACCGGTGCCTCTGGTGCACAGGCCCTGTTCGAGGAATTCACCGGGCGCATCGGCAACTACGGCCGCCGGCGCGACTACCCTGCCCTGCGCGGCCCCAGCTACCTGTCGGTGCACCTGCGCTTCGGCACCATCTCGATCCGCACGCTGGCGCGCGCCGCGCACGCAGCCATGCTGCGCGGCGGCGCCGACAGCGCGGGCGCCGCGGTGTGGCTGTCGGAGCTGATCTGGCGCGACTTCTATTTCATGATCCTGCACCACCATCCGCGCGTGGCCGCCGGCGCCGCGTTCCACCCGGCCTATGACGCGATCCGCTGGCAGGACGGCGACACCGGCGAGCGCTATTTCCGCGCCTGGTGCGACGCCGCCACCGGCTATCCGCTGATCGACGCGGCGATGCTGCAGATCCGGCAAAGCGGCTACATGCACAACCGCCTGCGGATGGTCACGGCCAGCTTCCTGGTGAAGGACCTCGGCGTCGACTGGCGCCGCGGCGAACAGTACTTTGCCGACCAGCTCAATGACTTCGACCTCGCCGCCAACAACGGCGGCTGGCAATGGGCGGCATCCACCGGCTGCGACGCGCAGCCGTGGTTCCGCATCTTCAACCCGGTGACGCAATCGCAGAAGTTCGACCCGCAGGGGCGCTTTATCCGCAAATACCTGCCGCAGCTGGCGGCCTTGCCGGACAAGTACCTGCATGCGCCATGGACCGCGCCGGAAGCCGTGCTGGCGGATGCGGGCGTGCGCCTGGGCGACAACTACCCGCGTCCGCTGGTGCAGCATGACGTGGCGCGCCGGCAAACGCTGCGGCGCTATGAAGCGGTGAAGCAGGTGGCGAAGCAGGAGGTGAAGGACGCCGGCGCGGAGGACTGAACGCCCCGGCCGGGGCGGCGCTCAGGCGGCCAGCATCGCGCTTTCGCGATAGTGGCGCTGCGCGTCCTCGAAGCGCTCGGTTTCCTCGAACAGCCGCGCCAGCGCCAGGTGCGTGCGCACGCGCAGGCGGCGCTGCTGGTCCGGATCGGCATACTTGAGCGCGCGCTCGAAGCTGGACTGGGCCTTGCCCCACAGCTTCTCGCCCAGGCACAGCACCCCCAGCGCGTAGTAGAGGTCGGCGTCGGCGGGATGCGCGGCCAGCCATTTCTCGGCCTGCTGGATCTGCGGCAGCGCATGGCCGGGCACGGCGCAATCGGCATAGCGCAGCACCAGGCGGCTGTCCCAGTTGACCTTGAGCGCGTCTTCGATGATGCGGCGTGCCTCGTTCTGCCGGCCAAGTGCGGCGAAGTAGCGCGCCGCCGGTTCGGCGATGCGGGTGGCGCGGCGCTCGTCGGCGGACAAAGAGCGCCAGAACTCGGACAGCGCCTCGGCATCGTGGCGGCGCTCGTCCAGCATGGCTTCGACCGCCATCTGCTTGAGCCGCAGCGCCAGCACCGGATGCAGCGCGTTGCGCTTCTCCAGCGAGCGCGCCAGGCGCAGCACCTCCGACCAGTTCTTCAGGTGCTGGTGCGCGCGCAGCGCGATGCGCTGCACGTGGATCTGGCGCGCGCCCTGCGACTGCAGCTGGGCGATGGTTTCGAGCGCGCCGTCGGCGTCGCGGGCATCGACCAGCAGCTCGGCCATCGACACCAGCCGCGCCTGCTCGCGCTCGGGGTCGGTCACCTGCGCCATCCAGGCGTCGCGGCGCTCGGTTTCCTGCATGCGGTGGGCGGCGCGCGCGCCGATCAGCGCGGCGGTCTGGGCCTGGTCGTCCCACGACTGGGCCTCGCGCGCGGCGCGCTCGGCGCGGGCAAAACGCCCGGCGAACAGGTTCTCGATCGACTCCCTCAGTGCCGCCTGGGCCTTGCTCATGCGGCTGCGCTCGCGGTAGGCGGCGGCGCGGCGCGGCATCTCGGCCAGATGGCGGATGGTGGTCATCACCGTCCACACCACGAAGAAGATCAGCAGCAGCAACGCCAGCGCCAGGTTCAGCGACAGCTCGACGCGGTACGGCGGATAGAACAGCACCACATTGCTGTGGTTGAACTGCGTGAACAGGGCCAGCCCGACGGCGCCGCCAAACAGGACCGCAACCCAGAACAGAAGGCGCATGGGCTTACTCCTTCTTCAGGGCTTGCAGCGCGCCCAGGCTCTCGGCCATGGTCGGCAGCTGCACCGTGACCGCGCCGGCCTGCGCCTGCCGCAGCAGTGTCAGCACGCCCTGCACTCGGCGCGACTTGGTATCGAAATAGCGGCCGATCATCGCCTGCGCGGCGGCCAGGTCGTTGCGGAACACGGGCTCGTTGCGCGACAGCAGCGCCAGGCGCGCATTGAGCAGGCGCAGCTTGACGTTCTCGCGCAGGAACCAGCCCTGGTCGCCCGACAGCAGCAGCGCCTCGGCATCGTCGACCTTGCGGATGCGGATCACCTGCGCCAGCTCTTCGCGCAGGTAGTCCCAGAAGCGGGTGAACCAGCCCGGGCCGGTGCCGTTGGCGGCGGCCGGCGCGCTGGCGCCATTGCCACCGTTGGCGGCGGCACCCTTGCGCGCATCGGCCTCGCTGCGCTCGAGCATGCGCTCGCTGGACAGCAGCGGCAGCGCGTCGACCTGGTTGATGGCTTCGTCCAGTTTGATCGCGGCGCCGGTCAGGTCGGTGTCGGGCACCGCCTTCATGCGCGCCACGTCGCGCGCGATGGCCCGGCGCAGCAGGTTGTATTGCGGCTTGTCGGTGCGCGCCAGGCGAGCATCGGCGCTTTGCAGCGCGGCCAGCGCGACCTGCACGTTGCCGGTCAGCTGCAGTTGCTGGCCGGCGCTGGTCAGCAACTGCTGGATCTCGGCGATTTCCCAGTCGTCGCGGTTGCGCATCAGGTCCTGGTAGACCTGCTCCAGCGCCACCTGCTTGTCGCGGGTCTCGCCGACCTGGTTCTCCAGCGCGCCGACCTTGGCCTGCAGCTCCTTGACGGTGTCCTGCGCGTTGCGCGTCAGCACGCGCGACTCCTGCACCAGGGCGTCATTGCTTTGCTGGCGGCGCGCCAGCTCGCCGGTGAGGTGGTCGACGCGCTGCTGCAGCCACCAGAAGCCGCCGGCGGTGGCCACCACCAGCACGGCAACCAGCGCCCACAGCGCGGCGGAGCGGCGCGCGGCGGGACGGGCAGCGCCGGCGTGGCCGGCGCCTTGCGGCGGCACCGCCTGCGCGGACTGCGCCGGGTGGACAGAGGCCGCAGCGGGCGGCGGCGTAGCGGAGGAGGACGTGGTTTCTTGCGTCACGCGTTCGACCTTCGTTGACATTGCAGGGACTGCGGCAGGCGCGCTGGCGGCCGGGTGGGCGGCTGACTGGGCGACACCTTCGACCGGCCGCGAGACCGCCGCTGCGGGCGGCGCCGGCAGGCTCGAGGGCGCGGGGCCAGCATAGGCATCGGCCCACTGCAGGCACGCCGCCAGCAGGCCGGCATCGCCGGGCGCGGCGCGCTGGATATGGGCGAAGCCCAGTGCCAGCGCCTGTTCGGCGATTCTCGCATGGGGCGCGATGCACTGCACCTGCCGCAGGGAAGCGTCTTCCTGGGGCGACAGATGCTGCCGCGCCATCACGTCGAGGTTGCGCACCGCCTCGGAACTGGTTAGCAGCCAGGCATGCGGTGCGGCGCCGGGACGCAGGTTGTCGCGCACGGCCTGCCATTGCATCGCACCGGGTTCCGGCAGCGTGCGCTGGTAGGCCTCGACCGCTTCGACCTGGGCGCCGGCCTCGCGCAGGCGGTCGCCGAGCCAGTCGCGCCCGCCGTTGCCGCGGATGATAAGCACCGGCTTGCCGGCCAGCGCGGCGGGGTCGAGCTGCGCCCACAGCGCCTCGGAATCGAAACGCAGCGCCTCGGCATCGGGCACCGTATCGTCATGGCCCGGCCCGTTGGCGTTGGCACCCGCGGGCGCGATCACGCGATACGCCGGCGCGGCGATGCCGCGCTCGGCCAGCGCGGCGACGCTGGCGGGGCCGACCACCGCCACCGCGACCTGCGCCGGCCAGCGGGCGACGGCCGCGCCCTGCACGCCCGCGAGCGTGTCCAGGGCAAAGGCAATGGCATTGGGACTGACGAACACCACCAGCGCAAACGTGTCCAGCCGCGCCAGCGCCGCGCGCAGCGGCGCGTCGTCAGCGGCGGGGCCGATCGCCAGCAGCGGGAAGCTGAGTACATCCAGACCGGCGCCCTGCAGGGCCTCGGTCAGTTGCCGGGACTGCCCGGCGGGTCGTGTCACAACGACGGTCGGGCGGGGCATCGGGCAGCCTCAGGCGGGAGATGGGGAAGCGCCGGTATCGTCCGGACGGCCTGAATCGGCCAGCGCGGCGAGGATCGACTCGGCGCCCTGCGCCAGCAGGTCGCTGGCGCAAGCCTGGCCCAGCGCTTCGGCGGCAGCCAGGTCGGCAGCCGGCCCGGCCGCCGCGGCGCGGATGGCGCGGCTGCCGTCGGGCAAGGCGACGAAGGCCTCCAGCCGCAGCTGGTCGCCGTCCCAGCGCGCGTGCGCGGCCAGCGGGACCTGGCAGGAGCCTCCCAGCCGGCGCGACACGGCACGCTCGGCGGTCACCGCCAGCGCGGTCGGCTGGTGGTTCAGCGGCGCCAGCCATGCGGCCAGTTCGGGGCGGGTGGAAAGGGTCTCGATGCCCAGCGCGCCCTGTCCCGCGGCCGGCAGCGACGCCTCCGCCGGGATCAGCGCGCGGATGCGTTGGCCCAGCCCAAGCCGCTTCAGGCCGGCGGCAGCCAGGATGATGGCGCCATAGTCGCCGCGATCGAGCTTGCCCAGGCGCGTGTCCAGGTTGCCGCGCAAGGGCTTGACCACCAGGTGCGGGTAGCGGCTGCGCAAGGCGGCTTCGCGGCGCAGGCTGGAGGTGCCGACCACGGTGCCGGCCGGCATCTGGTCCAGCGACGCATACGCCGACGACACCAGCGCGTCGCGCGGGTCTTCGCGCTCCATCACCGCGGCCAGGGTGAAGCCCGGGGGCAGCTCCATCGGCACATCCTTGAGCGAATGCACCGCGAGGTCGGCCCGGCCTTCGTCCATCGCGAACTCCAGTTCTTTGACAAACAGACCCTTGCCGCCGACTTTGGACAGCGTACGGTCTAGAATCTGGTCTCCGCGCGTGGTCATGCCAAGAATGGACACGTCGCACGCGGGATAGTATTGTTGCAATGCAGCACGCACATGTTCGGCCTGCCACAGCGCCAGACGGCTCTCTCGGGAGGCAATGACGAGCTTTTGCGGAAGGTTGCGAGACACGACAGCGGTAGCGGAAGACGGGGTGGCGGACGACATGCGTCAATGGTAGCACGCGCCCCAATCGCCCCTCCGCACCATTAGATAAGCTTAGAGAAGCAAGAGGAGATTGCATGACGCAGCATGCTGCGCGGCCCAACGGTCGGAAGACCGCTCCGGCCGCCAAGGATTCGGCCGCCGCAAAAGGTGACGCAAGCGGCGCAGCCAGCGCCAAACCGCCCCGCGCAGCCAAGCGCTCCGCCAAGCCCAGGCTTTCGATCGTGTCGAGCAACGGAACCACCCTACCCGCCCCCGCCCGCCGCACCGCCGACAAGGACGTGCCGCTGCGCGAGGACATCCGCTTCCTGGGCCGCCTGCTGGGCGACTGCCTGCGCGAGCAGGAAGGCGACGCCGCCTTCGAGGTGGTCGAGACCATCCGCCAGACCGCGGTGCGCTTCCGCCGCGAGAACGACCGCGCCGCCGGCGCCGAGCTGGACCGGCTGCTCAAGCGCCTGTCGCGCGACCAGACCAACCAGGTGGTGCGCGCCTTCAGCTATTTCTCGCACCTGGCCAATATCGCCGAGGACCAGCACCACAACCGCCGCCGCCGCGTGCATGCGCTGGCCGGCTCGCCGCCGCAGGACGGCAGCCTGCAGCATGCGCTGGAAAAGATCGATGCGGCCGGCGTCACCGGCAAGCAGCTGCGCAAGTTCCTCGACGAGGCGCTGATCGTGCCGGTGCTGACCGCGCACCCCACCGAAGTCCAGCGCAAGAGCATCCTCGACGCCGAGCGTGAGATCGCCCGCCTGCTGGCGGAGCGCGACCTGCCGATGACCGCGCGCGAGCGCGAGCACAACACCGCCCAGCTGCGCGCCAAGGTCACCACGTTGTGGCAGACGCGCATGCTGCGCGACGCGCGCCTGACGGTCGCCGACGAGATCGAGAACGCGCTGTCGTACTACCGCACCACCTTCCTGCGCGGCATCCCGCAGCTGATGAGCGAGCTGGAAGAAGACATCGCCGCGGTGTTTCCGGCCTCGCGCAAGCGCAAGGGCGCCCCCGGCGCCCCCGGCGCGCAGGCGGCGCCGCTGGCGCCGTTCCTGCAGATGGGCTCCTGGATCGGCGGCGACCGCGACGGCAACCCCAATGTGACCGCCGAAACCCTGGAGCACGCCGCCGGCCAGCAGGCGCAGCTGATCCTGGACTGGTACCTGGATGAAGTCCACGCGCTCGGCGCCGAGCTGTCGATGTCGATGCTGATGGTCGACGCCAGCCCCGAACTGCTGGCGCTGGCCGAGCGCTCGCCCGACCATTCCGAGCACCGCGCCGACGAGCCCTACCGGCGCGCGCTGATCGGCATCTACGCCCGCCTGGCCGCCACCTGCAAGGCGCTGAGCGGACATGCCGTGACCCGCCGCCCGGTGGCGCCGGCCGAGCCCTATGACAGCGCCGAGGCCTTCGGCGCCGACATCCAGGTCGTGATCGACTCCTTGCGCGCGCACCACGGCCAGGCGCTGGCCAGCCACCGCATCGACGCGCTGGCGCGCGCCATCGCCGTGTTCGGCTTCCACCTGGCCTCGGTCGACATGCGCCAGGTCTCGGACGTGCACGAGGCCGTCATCGCCGAACTGTTCGCCGCCGCCGGCATCGCCCCGGACTACGCCGCGCTGCCCGAGGCGCGCAAGCTGGAACTGCTGCTGGCCGAACTGCGCCAGCCGCGCCTGCTGACGCTGCCGTGGCACCAGTATTCGGAGCAGACCCGCAAGGAGCTGGCGATCTTCGCCGCCGCGCGCGAGCTGCGCGCGCGCTACGGCAAGCGCGTCGCGCGCAACTACATCATCTCGCACACCGAGACGCTGTCGGACCTGGTCGAGGTGATGCTGCTGCAGAAGGAATCCGGCATGCTGCAGGGCACGCTGGGCAGCAAGACCGACCCGGCGCGCATGGAGCTGATGGTGATCCCGCTGTTCGAGACCATCGAAGACTTGCGCAACGCCGCCGGCATCATGCAGTCGCTGCTGGACCTGCCAGGTTTCGACGCGGTGCTCGCGCACCATGGGGTCGAGCAGGAGGTGATGCTCGGCTACTCCGATTCGAACAAGGACGGCGGCTTCCTGACCTCGACCTGGGAGCTGTACAAGGCCGAGCTGGAGCTGGTGCAGCTGTTCGAGCAGCGCAACGTCAAGCTGCGCCTGTTCCATGGCCGCGGCGGCACCGTCGGCCGCGGCGGCGGCCCGACCTACCAGGCCATCCTGTCGCAGCCGCCGGGCACGGTCAACGGCCAGATCCGCCTGACCGAACAGGGCGAGATCATCAACAGCAAGTTCGCCAATGCCGAGATCGGCCGCCGCAACCTGGAAACGGTGGTCGCCGCCACGCTGGAGGCCTCGCTGCTGCCGCAGCAGAACGCGCCGAAGGACCTGGATACCTTCGAGGCCGTGATGCAGCAACTGTCGGACCGCGCCTTCACCGCCTATCGCGACCTGGTCTACGAGACCCCCGGCTTCAAGGACTACTTCTTCGCCACCACGCCGATCACCGAGATTGCCGACCTGAACCTGGGTTCGCGGCCGGCCTCGCGCAAGCTGATGGACAAGAAGAACCGCCGCATCGAAGACCTGCGCGCGATCCCGTGGGGCTTCTCGTGGGGCCAGTGCCGCCTGCTGCTGCCGGGCTGGTACGGCTTCGGCAGCGCGGTGCGCTCGCTGCTCGACAGCGCGCCGGACGACAAGGCGCGCAAGCAGGCCGTCACTACGCTGCGGCGCATGGTCAAGACCTGGCCGTTCTTCTCGACGCTGCTGTCCAACATGGACATGGTGCTGGCCAAGACCGACCTGGCGGTGGCCTCGCGCTACGCCCAGCTGTGCGACGACGCCGCGCTGCGCCGCAACGTGTTCAACCGCATCAGCAAGGAATGGCACCTGACCTGCGACATGCTGGCGCTGATCACCGGCCACCAGGAGCGGCTGGCGGACAACCCGCTGCTGGCGCGCTCGATCAAGAACCGCTTTGCGTATCTCGATCCGCTGAACCACTTGCAGGTGGAGCTGCTCAAGCGCTACCGCTCGGGCAAGGATGGCGATGACATCCGCGTACGGCGCGGCATCCACCTGACCATCAATGGGGTGGCGGCGGGGCTGCGCAATACGGGTTGAGCGCGCTTCTGCGCTTGAGAGGGCTGCCGGTTGGCTCCCCTCTCCCATTTTGTGGGAGAGGGGAGCAACCACTCGGCAAGCTTTCGCTTCACCCGACAAACGCCCCCGGCACCGGATCCTCCCCTAACGCGTGCAGCAGCACCGCCCAGTGCATCGCCTCGTCGCCGAGGATGCTGCCGGCGGCCCTGGTCAGCTCGCGATTGTGGAAGTTGGGCAGCACCCCCAGGTAGCCGGCGGTCGCGCCCTTCTCCAGCCCGGCGGCAAAGCGCAGCACATCGGCCTGGGTCTTCAGGCTTTCGACCGGGAACTTGTATTCCGCGGTTTTCTTCGCCACCACCGGCGTCCCGCCCAGCTTTGCCACCGTCCCGGCCAGCACCTGCGCATGGGCCTTGTGGTGGTCCTGGAACTTGACCGCGGTGGCCAGCACCGGTTTCTGCAGCAGCCCGCTCTCGGCGCCGACCTGGTAGGCGGCGATCGCCTGGTATTCCAGCCCGAGCGCGGTGTTGAGGATGTTGATGTCGTCCTTGGTGCTGCCCGATTGCGTCTGCGCCCACGCCGGCATCGACTCGCCGAGCGTGATGACCGCCAGCGAGCCGAGCGCGAACAGGCCGGGCGCCTTGAGCAGCCCGCGCCGGCGCGCGTCCGGCGGCGTGACGAGGGTGCCGGGCTCGCGCGCCGGCGTCTGTGAGATGCGGTCCATGGTGTGCTCCTGTGAGGGATGACAACTTGGCGCCCCCGGGCTGGGGTACCTGGCTTGCGCCTGTCAGCATCTACGCAGCTGCCGCGCGTTTGGATGCGGCGCTACCTATAATCCGGCAAAGCTTGCTTGCAAGGAGCCGTCCCGGTGCCGCCCTCCACGCAGCCGTCCTATGCCGCGCCCGCCAGCCCCGACCGGCTGGAGGGACTGCTGCAGGCCGTGGCCGTGGGCGAGCGCCAGGCGCTGCGCGCGCTCTACGACCTCACCGCGACGAAACTGTTTGGCCTCGCGCTGCGTATTACCGGCAGGCGCGATTGGGCGGAGGATGTCGTGCAGGAAAGCTTTGTCAGCATCTGGCACCACGCCGGCGACTACCGGCCTCAGGTAGCTGCGCCAATGACGTGGATGACCGCGATCGTGCGCAACCGCGCGCTCGATTGCCTGCGCCGCGCGGCGGCGGCGCGCGTGCCGCAGACCGCCGAGCCGGAGCAGGACCTGGCCGAGTGGCTGGCCGACGAAGCCGCCGGCCCCGCCGAACTGGCCGAGGCCAGCCAGCAGGCGCGTGCGCTCAACCGCTGCCTGCAGCGGCTGGAGCAGCCGCAGCGCCAGGCCATCATGCTGGCCTACCTGCAGGACCTGAGCCACGCCGAGCTGGCCGAGCGCCTGCGCGCGCCGCTGGGCACGGTCAAGTCGTGGATCCGGCGCGGGCTGGAGCGGCTGCGCAGCTGCATGGAGGGCGCGGCATGAAGCTGGCCAGCCACCCCGACCTGCTCGACCGGCTCGCCGCCCAGTACGCGCTGGGGGTGCTGCGCGGCGGCGCGCGCCGGCGGCTGGAGCGGCTGGCGCATGAAGAGCCGGCGGTGCGCGCGGCGATCCACCGCTGGCAGGCGCGGCTCGCCGGCGTGGCCGAGTTGCAGGCGGCGGCCGAGCCGGTCGACAAGGTCTGGTGCGGGATCGAGGAGCGGCTCGGCTGGAAGGCGGCCGGGGATCGCAGTCCGCCCGCCGCCGCCGGCGCCGCTGGCCGCGGCGCCGGCAGCTGGTGGCAGCGCCTGTGGTCGGCGCCGGCATTCTGGCGCGGCGCCGCGGCCGCGATGGCGACGGTGGCGGTGCTGGCCATCGGCATCGGCGTGCAGCTGGCGGGCCAGCGCGCCGCGGCCACCGTCGAAGTCTTCGCGGTACTCAACGACGACCGCGCGCAGCCGGCCATGCTGCTGTCATGGGACGCGGGCAGCGGCGACCTTGTGGTGCGCCGGCTGGATCACCTGAAGCTGAACGATCGGCAGGTATTGCAGCTGTGGGCGCTGCCGGAAGGCGGCAAGCCGCAGTCCCTGGGTCTGATAGGCCGTGTGCCGCAAGCGCGGCTGGCGCTGGCGCAGCCGCCGGTGGCAGTGCCCGCGCTGGCCGTCAGCATCGAACCGGCCGGCGGCTCGACCCGTGCCGACGGGCCCAGCGGCCCGGTGGTGTTCAAGGGGCCCGTGATCCACAGCCGGCCCTGAGCACGGCCCCGCCGGCGCGGCCCGTACCGCCAGCGTGCCGCCGGGCGATATAATCGCCGTTTCCCAATTTTTCGCGCCCGCCGCCGTCCGCACGCCGGCCGCCTGCCGCGCGAGCCACTGCAGCCGACGTCCATGTCCACCTCCCAACTTGCCAAGAAAGGCGAAGCCTGGTCCGCCCGCTTCTCCGAACCGATGTCCGACCTGGTGAAGCGCTACACCGCCTCGGTGTTCTTCGACAAGCGCCTGGCCCTGTTCGACATCCAGGGCTCGCTGGCCCACGCGGCCATGCTGGCAAAGCAGGGCATCATCGCCGAGGCCGACCGCGCCGAGATCGAGCGCGGCATGGCGCAGATCCGGGGCGAGATCGAGGCCGGCAGCTTTGAATGGAAGCTGGACCTGGAGGACGTCCACCTGAACATCGAGGCGCGCCTGACCGCGCTGGTGGGCGATGCCGGCAAGCGCCTGCACACCGGCCGCTCGCGCAACGACCAGGTCGCCACCGACATCCGCCTGTGGCTGCGCAGCGAGATCGACAACATCATCGTGCTGCTGGGCGCGCTGCGCACCTCGCTGCTGGACCTGGCCGAGCAGAACGCCGACACCATCCTGCCGGGCTTCACCCACCTGCAGGTGGCGCAGCCGGTCACCTTCGGCCACCACCTGCTGGCGTACAACGAGATGTTCACGCGCGATGCCGAGCGCATGGCCGACTGCCGCAAGCGCGTCAACCGCCTGCCGCTGGGCGCCGCCGCGCTGGCCGGCACCAGCTACCCGATCGACCGCGAGTTCGTCGCGCAGCAGCTGGGCTTCGACGGCGTCTGCCGCAATTCGCTCGATGCGGTCTCGGACCGCGACTTCGCCATCGAATTCTGCGCCGCCGCCGCGCTGGTGATGACCCATGTGTCGCGCTTCTCGGAAGAGCTGGTGCTGTGGATGAGCCCGCGCGTGGGCTTTATCGACATCGCCGACCGCTTCTGCACCGGCAGCTCGATCATGCCGCAGAAGAAGAACCCCGACGTGCCCGAGCTGGCGCGCGGCAAGACCGGCCGCGTCAACGGCCACCTGATCGGCCTGCTGACGCTGATGAAGGGCCAGCCGCTGGCGTACAACAAGGACAACCAGGAAGACAAGGAGCCGCTGTTCGACACGGTCGATACCGTGGTGGACACGCTGCGCATCTTCGCCGACATGGTGCCGGGCATCAGCGTCAAGCCCGAAGCGATGCGCGCCGCCGCGCTGCAGGGCTATGCCACCGCCACCGACCTGGCCGACTACCTGGTGAAGAAGGGCCTGCCCTTCCGCGACGCGCATGAGGCCGTGGCCCACGCCGTGCGCGCCTGCGACGGCCGCCAGTGCGACCTGGCCGACCTCAGCGTGGCAGAGCTGCGCGAGGTCTCGGGCCTGGGCGACCAGGCCGCGCTGATCGGCGACGACGTGCATGCGGTGCTGACGCTGGAAGGCTCTGTCGCGGCGCGCAACCATATCGGCGGCACCGCGCCGGACCAGGTGCGCGCGGCCATTGCCGCGGCCCGCAAGGCGCTGAACGGCTGAGGTCCGACCCCGGGTAACCCGGCAAGCCGCAACGGGAGCGCAAGCTCCCGTTTTTCTTTCTGCCCGCAGCTGCCGACGACTGTTGCGTATTGCATGAAGCGGACCCGGCCGCGCGTCGATTCCCCATCCGGGGATATCGAATCCGCGTGGCACGGCCGGCGAATCCGCACATAACCGGTGCAAATTCGCCGGAAAATGTGATGCACTGGGGATTCACCCTAAAGATGCGGGGCCGCCGACGCCGTAGACTAACGCGCCACCCCTGTATCCCCCAATCCCTAGGACGATCACATGTCTTCCCTCATGAGGATCTCGCGGCTTATCGACGCCGTGAATGCTTTCATCGGGCAGTGGGCGAAATGGCTGGTCCTGCTGGCCGTGCTGGTCTGCGCAGGCAATGCCATCATTCGCTACACCTTCAGCGTCAGTTCCAACGCCTGGCTCGAACTGCAGTGGTATATGTTCGCCGGTGTGTTCCTGCTCGGCGCCCCGTACACACTGCGCCGCGACGAGCATGTGCGCATCGACGTGATCGCCGGCCGCTTCTCCGAGCGCACCCAGGTCTGGATCGATGTGTTCGGCATCCTGTTCTTCCTGCTGCCGATCTCCCTCATCATCCTGTGGCTGTCAATTCCCTACTTCTGGCTGTCCTACGCCGGCCATGAAATGTCCGGCAATGCCGGCGGCCTGATCCGCTGGCCGGCCAAGTTCCTGATCGTGGCGGGCTTTGCCCTGATGATCCTGCAGGGCCTGTCGGAGCTGATCAAGCGCTTCGCCTACCTGAAGGGGGAACTGCCGTTCTCGGCCTTCCGCAAGCATGCGGTCGACCCGGCGCTGGAGATCGCCGCGATCGCGCAGGCCAACCAGACCGCCGCGTCTGAAAAACGATAAGAGGCGCGCACGATGACGCAATTCCTGATTGCGAACATGGCACCGATCATGTTCGCCTCGCTGGTGGTATTCCTGCTGTCGGGCTTCCCGATCGCCTTTGCGCTGGCCGCCAACGGGCTGCTGTTCGCCTTCATCGGCATCGAGCTCGGCATGCTGCCGCCCGAGCTGCTGCAGGCGCTGCCGAGCCGGCTGTTCGGCATCATCGAGAACGATACGCTGCTGGCGATCCCGTTCTTCACCTTCATGGGCCTGATCCTGGAACGCTCCGGCATGGCCGAGGACCTGCTCGACACCATCGGGCAGCTGTTCGGCCCGATCCGCGGCGGCCTGGCCTACGCGGTGATCTTCGTCGGCGCGCTGCTGGCGGCGACCACCGGCGTGGTGGCGGCGTCGGTGATCTCGATGGGGCTGATCTCGCTGCCGCTGATGCTCAAGTACAAGTACGACAAGCGGCTGGCCTCGGGCGTGATCGCGGCGTCGGGCACGCTGGCGCAGATCATCCCGCCGTCGCTGGTGCTGATCGTGCTGGCCGACCAGCTCGGCCGCTCGGTGGGCGACATGTACAAGGGCGCGTTCGTGCCAGGGCTGGTGCTGACCGGCCTGTACATGCTCTATGTGCTGATGGTCACGATCATCAAGCCGGCCGCGGCGCCGGCGCTGCCGCTCGAGGCGCGCACCTTCCGCGAACCCAGCGGCAAGAGTGGGGCCGCCTCGGTGCTGGTGCTGACCGCGCTGGCGGTGGCGGTGGGCGTGCTGGTGGACATGTTCTACAAGCCCGAGGCCCCGCTGGATGAGCGCCTGGTGATCTCGGTGGGCGCGGCGATCCTGTTCGCCTTCGTGCTGGCGGTGATCAACAAGACGCTGAAGCTCGGCCTGCTGTCGCAGATGGCGGAGAAGGTCACCTTCGTGCTGATCCCGCCGCTGGCGCTGATCTTCCTGGTGCTCGGCACCATCTTCATCGGCGTGGCCACGCCGACCGAAGGCGGCGGCATGGGCGCGCTCGGCGCCCTGGTCCTGGCCCTGTTGAAGCGCCGCCTCGACCTGGGCCTGACCAAGCAGGCCATGGAAGCCACGCTCAAGCTGTCGGCCTTCGTGATCTTCATCCTGATCGGCGCGCGCGTGTTCTCGCTGACGTTCTACGGCGTCGACGGCCATATCTGGGTCGAGCACCTGCTGACCGCGCTGCCCGGCGGCCAGACCGGCTTCCTGGTGGCGGTGAACGTGCTGTTCTTCCTGCTGGCGTTCTTCCTCGATTTCTTCGAGCTGGCCTTTATTTTGGTGCCGCTGGTCGGTCCGGTAGCCGACAAGCTCGGCATCGACCTGATCTGGTTCGGCGTGCTGCTGGCGGTGAACATGCAGACCTCGTTCATGCATCCGCCGTTCGGCTTCTCGCTGTTCTACCTGCGCTCGGTGGCACCGCGCGAAGTCAAGACCTCCGAGATCTACTGGGGCGCGGTGCCGTTCGTGGTGATCCAGCTGGTGATGGTGGCGCTGATCATCGTCTTCCCCGGCCTGGTCAGCAGCGGCACGCAGAAGGCGCAGGACCGCAGCATCACGCGCGACCTGAACATTGACCTGGAGGGCAGCAGCCCCAAACCCGGCGCGCCGAGCCTGTCGATTCCGGGCCCCGCCTCAGTCCCGGCCGAGTCCGGCTCGCTCGAATTGCCGACCCAGCCCCCGGCGGAAAGCGAGTCGGCCGCGCCGCAGTTCGAGTTCGAAAAGAAGAAATAAGCCGGCCCCGGCGGCAGGCTCAGGGCAGGCCCGCCAGGCCCCGCAGCGATGCGGGGCTTTTTCATTGCGGCACGACCTGGCCCGCGCCGCCGGGCGCCAGGCATTGCACCAGGAAGTCGACGGTCGCCCGCACGCCCGGCAACTGCCCGCGCCGTGCCGGCAACAGCAGCGTGGTGGTCACGCTGCCGGCGGTCCACTGCGGCAGCACGCGCGCGAGCCGGCCGGCCGCCAGCGCCGCGCGGCACAGCGCGTGCGGCAGCGGCACGATGCCCAGTCCCGCGATCGCCGCGCCGAGCAGCACGGTCGATTCGTTCACGGTCATGCGCGGCGCCGGGCTGGCTTCTGCGCGCGCGCCCCCGGGGCCCCACAGGCGCCACGTACCCGCGGCGGCCCCGGTCAGCAGCCCGTCGTGGCCGGACAGCTGCGCCGGCGCTTCCGGCGTGCCGCGCTCCGCCAGGTAGCCGGGCGACGCCACCAGCACGATGTCCTCGACGGCAAGCTGGCGTTGCACCAGGCCAGAGTCCGGCAGCGGCGCGAAATGGCTGCGCACCGCGATATCGAAGCCTTCCTGCACCAGGTCGACCATGCGGTCGGAGACCTCCAGCTGCACGTGCAGGCGCGGATAGGCGCGGGCCAGCGCCGGCAGGTGCGGCGCCAGGTAGTGCTGCGCGGTCGGCACCGCGGCCGTGATCCGCACCGTGCCGCTGGGCTCGGCCACGCGCCGCTGCACCGCCTCTTGCGCGGCCTCGGCTTCGATCAGCGCGGCGCGGGCGTGGTCGTAGAAGTCCCGGCCGGCATCGGTCAGCGTGAAGCTGCGCGAGCTGCGGTAGAGCAGCCGCGCCTGCAGGGCCTGCTCGAGCTCGGCCACGCGCTTGCTGACCGTGGACTTGGGCACGCCCAGCGCCCGCCCCGCGGCAGCGAATCCGCCATGAGCCACGGCGACGACGAAGAAGCGCAGGTCGTTGAGGTTGAGCATGGCGGGCGAAGTCTATGTGTGTGGACGATAGGTCGGATTTTTGCCGACTACTCACGCAAAGTCCATGCATCTACAGTTTCCCTGCGCCGATCGGCCGGTCTCAACCAAATCCAGGAGAACTACCCATGACTACCCCCATCCTCTTCTACGGCGTTCCCTCCGGCTGCTCGTTCGGCTCGATCGTGGCGCTGGAATGGCTTGGCCAGCCCTATCGCCTGAGCCGCATCGACATGCCGGAAGTCGTGACCGGCGCTGCCTACCGCCGCATCAACCCGGTCGGCGAAACGCCGACACTGATGGACGCGCAAGGCTACTTCCTTAGCGAAAGCATGGCGATCCTCAACCACATCGGCACGCTCGGCATCGAGCGCAAGCTTGGCTTTGCCCAGGGGACACGCGATTTCGACCGGCTCAACCAGCAGCTGGCCTACCTCAACACCAGCTACTTCGGCGCCTTTGCCCCGCTCTGGCACGCATTGGAAGGCGTGGACGAGACCGACCGGCCGGCGCTGGTCCGCTACGGCACGGAGCAAGTCCGCCATGTGCATCACGAACTCGAAGCCATGCTGGGCGAGCGGGCCTGGCTGCTGGGTGAGCACCGCACCGTGGCCGACGCCTACTTCAGCGGCATCGCGCGCTGGTCGAATTACCACAGGGTGCTGAAGCTCGAGGACTTCCCGAACCTGCAGCGCCTCTGCAACCAGCTGGAAGCGGACCCGTCGGTGCGCTTTGCCCATGCCATCGAGCGGCAGGCGCCGGCGCAAGGCCTGGGCGGCTTCCAGGGCCACGTGACGCTGGACGAAGTACTGGCGCAGCGCTGACGCGCGCGCCATCGGCGTCGCGGCGAGGCCACCCGCGCAATTGCGAATCGGCTCATCGACCAGCGGGCCGGCACGGCCCAGACTGGTTCCTGCGTTCAGCCCATGACCCAGGAGAACACCATGCCGAGCACCAAATGCGCGGGGCATTCCACCGCGACCCCGATCTACTGCCTGCCATCGATACGTGACCGCCGTAATGATAACAATGCTATCATCACTCCATCCAACGGTGAGGAGTTCAAGATGGCAACCCTACTGGTTCGTGGCGTCGACGAAGCCCTGGTCCAGCGCCTGCGCGAGCAGGCCGTCGCCAATGGCCGCAGCGCCGAGGCCGAACACCGCGCCATCCTGGCGCAGGCGCTGGGCGGCACGGCCCGGCTCAGCTTTGCCGAGGTGCTGTCCGGCATGCCGGAGGTCGGGCAGGACGCCGACTTCGAGCGCATCCAGGATACGGGCGAGGCGCCGCGTGTATTTGATTGATACCAACGTCATCAGCGAGACCCGCAAGCGGGAGCGCGCCAACCCGGGCGTCCGCGCCTTCTTCCGGCAGGCGGCGCGCGATGGGGCCGCACTCTACCTGTCGGCGCTGACCGTGGGCGAACTCCAGCGCGGCGTGGCACTGATTCGCCATCGCGGCGACGCGGTGCAGGCGGCGCTGCTGGAGCGCTGGCTGGCCCATGTGCTGGAGGACTTCGGCCGCCAGGTGTTGCCGGTCGATGCCGAGGTCGCGCAGGTCTGGGGCCAGTTGCGCGCGGCGGGGCCCGAGCACGCGCTGGACAAGTTCATCGCCGCCACCGCGCTGATCCACCGCCTCACCATCGTCACGCGCAATGTCGCGGACTTCCGCGGCACCGGCACGCTGGTGATGAATCCGTTCAGCTAGGACAAAAACCAAGGGCCCCGCCTTGGCGGGGCCCTTGCTGCATCGGCGGAGGCCGGCTGGCGCTCAGGCGCCCTGCTTCACGCAGTCGACGAAGTATGCCTTCTTGCCGTCGACCTCGTCCTCCACCAGCCCGTGGATGTCGGTCTCGAAGCCCGGGAACAGCTTGTTGAACTCGCGCGCGAACTTCAGGTACTGCACGATAGTGCGGTTGAAGCGCTCGCCCGGGATCAGCAGCGGAATGCCGGGCGGATACGGCGTCAGCAGGATGGCGGTGACACGGCCTTCGAGGTCGTCGACCGCCACGCGCTCGATCTCGCGGTGGGCCATCATCGCCCACGCATCCGACGGCTTCATCGCCGGCTCCATGTCCGACAGGTACATCTCGGTGGTCACGCGCGCGACATCGTTGGCCTTGTACACGCTGTGGATCGCATCGCACAGGTCACGCAGGCCCATGCGCTCGTATTGCGGATACTTGCCGACGAATTCCGGCAGCACGCGCCACAGTGGCTGGTTCTGGTCGTAGTCGTCCTTGAACTGCTGCAGTTCGGTCACCAGCGAGTTCCAGCGGCCCTTGGTGATGCCGATGGTGAACATGATGAAGAACGAGTACAGCCCGGTCTTCTCGATGATGATGCCGTGCTCGGCCAGGTACTTGGTGACGATCGCCGCCGGGATGCCGCGCTCGCTGAACTCGCCGTCGACGTCCAGGCCCGGGGTGATGATGGTGGCCTTGATCGGGTCGAGCAGGTTGAAGCCGTCAGCGAGGTCGCCGAAGCCGTGCCAGCGCTCGTTGGCCTTCAGCATCCATTCCTCGCGGTCGCCAATGCCGTCTTCGATCAGCGCATCGGGACCCCACACCTTGAACCACCAGTCGCCGTTGTTGCCGGCATCGTAGTCGCCCTCGACCTTGCGCATGGCGCGGCGGAAGTCCATCGCTTCCTGGATGCTCTCCTCGACCAGCGCGGTGCCGCCCGGCGCCTCCATCATCGCCGCGGCGACATCGCACGAGGCGATGATCGAGTACTGCGGGCTGGTCGAGGTGTGCATCAGGTACGCTTCATTGAAGCGATAGCGGTCCAGCTTGCGCGTCTCGGAATCCTGCACCAGGATCTGCGAGGCCTGCGACAGGCCCGCCAGCAGCTTGTGCGTGGACTGCGTGGCGAACACCAGCGCGTCCTTGCTGCGGGGGCGATCCTTGCCGATCGCGTGCATGTTGCGATAGAAGTCGTGGAACGCCGCGTGCGGCAGCCAGGCTTCATCGAAGTGCAGCGTGTCGATCTCGGCCGCCAGCATTTCCTTGATCTGCTCGGCGTTGTACAGCACGCCGTCGTAGGTGCCCTGGGTGATGGTCAGGATGCGCGGCTTCTGGTTCCTGGCCTTGCTGGCGAAGGGGTGGTTGGCGATCTTCCTTTTGATCGTCTGCGGATCGAACTCGCTCTTCGGGATCGGCCCGATGATGCCGTAGTGGTTGCGCGTCGGCATCAGGAATACCGGGATCGCCCCCGTCATCATGATCGCGTGCAGGATCGACTTGTGGCAGTTGCGGTCCACCACCACGATGTCGCCCGGCGCCACGTTGGCATGCCACACCATCTTGTTCGAGGTGGAGGTGCCGTTGGTGACGAAATACATGTGGTCGGAGTTGAAGATGCGCGCGGCGTTGCGCTCCGACGCGGCCACCGGGCCGGTATGGTCCAGCAGCTGGCCCAGTTCGTCGACGGCGTTGCAGACGTCGGCGCGCAGCATGTTCTCGCCGAAGAACTGGTGGAACACCTGGCCCACCGGGCTCTTCAGGAAAGCCACGCCGCCCGAGTGTCCCGGGCAGTGCCACGAATACGAGCTGTCCTGCGCGTAGTCGATCAGCGCCTTGAAGAACGGCGGCGCCAGCGTGTCCAGGTAGACCTTGGCTTCGCGGATGATGTGGCGCGCCACGAACTCGGGCGTGTCCTCGAACATGTGGATGAAGCCGTGCAGCTCGCGCAGGATATCGTTGGGGATATGGCGCGAGGTGCGGGTCTCGCCGTACAGGAAGATCGGCAAGTCGGAGTTGCGGCGGCGCACCTCGGCGACGAAGGCGCGCAGCTTCTCGATCGCGGCGGCCTCGAGCTCCTCGCTGTCTCTGGCGAACTCGTCGTCGTCGATCGAGACGATGAAGGTCGATGCCCGGCTGGCCTGCTGGGCAAACGAGGTCAGGTCGCCGTAGCTGGTCAGCCCCATGACTTCCATGCCCTCTTTCTCGATCGCCTCGGCCAGCGCGCGGATGCCGGAGCCGGAGATGTTCTCGGAGCGGAAGTCTTCGTCAATGATGATGACGGGGAAGCGGAATTTCATCGGGCATCCTTGATGGAAAGCAGGACATAAAGGACTTGAGCCACATGGCCCGCAGGGGTTCCCTGCGACGGCGGCATGTGGCTCTCACGTCAGGTTTGGCGGCCCTGGCGGGCCCGCCGTGCCGGCAGACGCCGGATTGTAATTCGCTCAGGTCTTCGGCAGTGTGACACCGTGCTGGCCCTGGTACTTGCCGCCCCGGTCGGCGTACGAGGTCTCGCAGACCTCGTCGCTTTCGAAGAACAATACCTGGGCGCAACCCTCGCCGGCGTAGATCTTGGCCGGCAGCGGCGTGGTGTTCGAAAACTCCAGCGTCACGTAGCCTTCCCATTCCGGCTCGAACGGGGTCACGTTGACGATGATGCCGCAACGGGCGTAGGTGCTCTTGCCCAGGCAGATGGTCAGGACGCTGCGCGGGATGCGGAAGTATTCCATCGTGCGCGCCAGCGCGAACGAATTGGGCGGGATGATGCAGACCTCGCCCTTGAAGTCCACGAACGACTTCTCGTCGAAGTTCTTCGGATCGACGATGGTGCTGTTGATATTGGTGAAGATCTTGAATTCGTCGGCGCAGCGGATGTCGTAGCCGTAGCTCGAGGTGCCGTACGACACGATCTTGCGCCCGTCGGCCTCCCGGACCTGGCCTGGCTCGAACGGCTCGATCATGCCGTGCTGCTCCGCCATGCGGCGGATCCATTTGTCGGATTTGATGCTCATAAGGTTGGGAGGATAGACGGCTCGGAGTGCGCCGCATTGTACAACCATTCGGCGCGCGTCCTTCAAGCCTGCAGGCGGGCCAGCAAGTGACCGCTACGCCACGACATCCTCTGGCTGGCGGTGGCGGAAGCGCTCGCGCCCGGTATAGAGCAGGAAGTGCTTGCCGGTGCAGCGCGCGAACAGCGTCAGGTTGACGCGCCGGGCCATCTGGTAGCCCATCTGCGTCACGCCCGAGCGCGACAGCAGGAACGGGATGCCCATCTGCGCGCCCTTGATCACCATTTCGGAAGTCAGGCGCCCGGTGGTGTAGAAAATCTTGTCGCCGCCGGTCAT
Organism: Cupriavidus taiwanensis; assembly: GCF_900250115.1. NCBI lineage: Bacteria > Pseudomonadati > Pseudomonadota > Betaproteobacteria > Burkholderiales > Burkholderiaceae > Cupriavidus > Cupriavidus taiwanensis. The sequence goes on from NZ_LT984803.1 coordinate 2,686,272, forward strand.
GCCCTCGAGCCACATGCGTCCGGCAATCGCGTCGACGGCATTGTGGCGGCCCACGTCCTCGACGAACATCAGCAGTTCGGTGCCCCGGAACAGCGCGCAACCATGCACCGAGCCGGCCTGCTTGTACACCGACTGCTGCAGCCGGATGGTGTCGATGATGCCGTACAGGGTGTCCTGGTCCAGCGTGGCGCCAACCGGCAGGCGGATGCTGTCGACCTCGTCCAGCAGCGAGCCGAACACGGTGCCCTGGCCGCAGCCAGTGGTCACCACGCGGCGCGCGGTGCGCTCCTCGATGCGGTCGACGCCGGTGCGTGTGGTCACCGCGGCCGATTCGGTCTCCCAGTCGACCTGCACCGCGGCAATGTCCTCGATCGATTCCACCAGGCGCTGGTTGCGCAGGTAGCCCAGCACCAGGTGCTCGGGTGCGCCGCCGAGCGTCATCAGCGTGACCAGCTCGCGCTTGTCGAGATATACCGTCAGCGGCCGCTCGCCCGGCAGGTAGGCCGCGCGCACGCGCCCCTGCTCGTCGACGACTTCAACCTCTTCGATCAGTGGAACGGCTGCCTGGGTAAGCTCGGGACGCAAGGTCATGACGAGGGACTCGGGGCTGCGGGTGAAGGCCCCGAGCGGCATGCAGGGGGCAGAAGTTACGGCGCCTTTGCGGGGGATTGTACCGCGCCCGCCGCGGGCGCACCGGCGGTGCTGGCGATGGCAGGAAGCGGCGCCACGAACGGTCCCGGATCGGCGCAGGCGGCAATCTGCACCGGCTCGCGCGCCTGCTGTCCGTGCGCCTTGCGGTCGGCCAGGTAATGCGCGGCGATCCTGTCCTGGGCCCGGCACAGCTGGTAGGCCGCGACCTTGTCGGACCAGGCGGCGCGCGCCCTGGTCTCGGCGGCCTTGGCCTGCTGGGCCTCGGTCGGCGCGGGCAGCTTGGCCAGCGCGCCCGGGGCGAAGGCCGCGCTGGCAGCTCCGGCGGCTACGGCAATCAGCGTCAGGATGCGTGTCATGGTTCAGGATTCCTGCGGTGTCGTTGGGCCCGCGTCAGGCTTCGCCGGGACTCTGCCGCGCCGGGCGGGCCGCGGCGGCATCGGGGCTGGCCGAACGCTGGGCCGGGATCTTGCCGGACTTGATGTCGTCGTACCAGAGCTCGTGGTGCTCCCGGGCCCAGGCCTCGTCGACCCAGCCATCGCGCATGGCGCGGTACGCGCCTTCCATGCCGATGGTGCCCATGTAGATATGGCCGCACGCCATCGCAATCATCAGCACCGCCGCAATCCCGTGGATCACGTTGGCGATCTGCATGGTGGCGCGGTAGTAGTCCATGCCCGGCACGATCATGTCGAGCACCCAGCCCGAGGCCGACAGCACCAGCCCGAACACGAACACGCCCACCCAGAACCACATCTTCTCGCCGGCGTTGAAACGCCCGCTCGGCACGTGCTTGCCCGAGGCCAGCCCGCCGAGGCTGGTGACCCAGCGGATGTCGTCGCGACTGGGCAGGTTGTCGCGCAGGAACACCGCGAAGGCGACGATCACCGACAGCGTGAAGATCGGCCCCACCACGTTGTGCAGGTTCTTCAGGATGTAGCTGAGCCAGCCAAACAGCATATGGCCCATCAGCGGCAGCAGGAAATGCTTGCCCAGCAGCATCACGATGCCCGACACCGCCAGCACCACGAAGGAAATCGCCATGGTCCAGTGCACGATGCGCTCGAGCGGGGTAAAGCGCTCGATCATGCGGCCGGTCCTGGGCGTGCGCAGCGGGATGGTGCCGCGCCACAGGAAGAAGCCGAGGATCGCCACCGGCACGACCAGCAGCAGCCAGCCGCCCCACACCGTGATGACGCCGTTGCGGAACAGCCGCCACGACTGCCCGGTGCGCTGGATCAGCACCCCGGCTTCCTTGTCGGGCAGGCTGCTGTAGTGGCGCTGGTCGGAATTGACCTCGCGCCACATCGGCGCGTTGTTGCCGGGCTGCGTGACGCTGCGCTGCTGCTGCGACCTGGCCTCGGCGGCAACGTCGCGCGGCGGGATGTTGAAGATGTTCTCGGACGCAATGCCGGCCAGCGGCTGGGCCGGATGCGTGGCCGGATTGTTGGCGTCGGCGCCGGCCGATGCGGTCGCCGGTCCGGTCGACGGCCCCGGCGCGGGTGCCGGGGCCTGCGCCACGGCATTGCCGGCGGCCGCCAGCGCCAGCGCGCCGGCCGCCAGCCAGCCACGCCACCCTCGGGCACGGCATCGATTGTGCGACGGCGTCATAGCCCCTCCTTCAGTTCCCGGCTGGCGGGAAGTCCACACAGCGGCGCGGTCATTGCACCCGGTTGTACTCGTTCTGCAACTGGTTGCGCTGGCGGATCTGGTTGTTCCAGCTGTTGCGGTCGCCCGCGGTCCAGCCCTTGGCCACGAACGGATCGTCCGGGGCTCCCTGGAAGGACTGGGCGTCGGCCTTGCGGTGCGACGGGCCGATGGTCTGCGGCTTCTCGCCGCACGCGGCCAGCAGCACGCCGCACAGCGACACCAGTGCAACGACGCGGATGCGATTCATGACGCTTTCCCTCCTGCAGGTGCCGTGGCTGCCGGCGCGGCGGGCGCGGCTGGTGCCGGCACGGCGGGCTGCGCCGGTGGCACTGGCTTCGCGCCGGCCTGGGCATTGCCATAGGCCGTGCCCCAGCCGAACACGTCGCCGCCGGTGCCGCGCTTGATCACGCGGTTGCGCAGGATGTCGGCAATCACGTCGCCGTCGCCGCCCAGCAGCGCCTTGGTCGAGCACATCTCGGCGCACAGCGGCAGCTTGCCTTCGGCGAGCCGGTTGCGGCCGTACTTCTCGAACTCGGCTTCCGAGCCGTTTTTCTCCGGGCCGCCCGCGCAGAAGGTGCACTTGTCCATCTTGCCGCGCACGCCGAAGGTGCCGGTCGACGGAAACTGCGGCGCGCCGAACGGACAGGCGTAAGAACAGTAGCCGCAGCCGATGCAGACGTCCTTGTCGTGCAGCACCACGCCGTCCTCGGTGCGGTAGAAGCAGTCGACCGGGCAGACCGCCATGCAGGGCGCGTCCGAGCAGTGCATGCAGGCCACCGAGATCGATTTCTCGGCGCCGACCATGCCGTCGTTGACCGTGACCACGCGGCGCCGGTTCACCCCCCAGGGCACCTCGTGCTCGTTCTTGCAGGCAGTGACGCAGCTGTTGCACTCGATGCAGCGCTCGGCGTCACAGATAAATTTCATGCGTGCCATGGTGTTCCCCTGCGCTTAGGCAAACCGCTCGATCTGGCAAATGGTGGTCTTGGTTTCCTGCATCATCGTCACCGAGTCATAGCCATACGTGGTGGCGGTATTGACCGCTTCGCCACGCACCACCGGCATCGCCCCCTCGGGGTAGTAGTCCTTCAGGTCCTTGCCCTGCCACCAGCCCGAGAAGTGGAACGGGATGAAGGCGGTATCGGGCCCGACCCGCTCGGTCACCAGCGCGCGCACCTTCAGCGTGGCGCCGGTGGGGGTCTTGACCCAGCAGTAGTCGCCGTTGCGGATGCCGCGGTCGGACGCCGCGCGCGGGTTGATCTCGACGAAGTTCTCCTGCTGCAGCTCGGCCAGCCACGGGTTGGAGCGGGTTTCCTCGCCCCCGCCCTCGAACTCGACCAGGCGCCCGGAAGTCAGGATGATCGGGAACTTCTCGGCCACCTTGTTCTCGAGATTGCGCTGCTGCACCGACTTGTACAGCGTCGGCAGCCGCCAGAACGCCATCTTGTCGTCATGGGTCGGATACTTCGCGACCATGTCGGGACGCGTGGAGTACAGCGGTTCGCGGTGCTGCGGGATCGGGTCCGGGAAGTTCCACACCACCGCGCGCGCCTTGGCGTTGCCGAAGGGGTGGCAGCCATGGTTCTTCAGCACCACGCGCTGGATGCCGCCGGACAGGTCGGTCTTCCAGTTCTTGCCCTCGGCCTTGGCCTTCTCGGCATCGGTCAGGTCGTCCCACCAGCCCAGCTTCTTCAGCAGCACGTGGTCGAACTCGGGATAGCCGGTGGTGATCTCCGCGCCTAGCGAGTGCGAGCCATCCTCGGCCAGCAGGTTGACGCCATCGCGCTCCACGCCGAAGTTGGCGCGGAAGTTGCCGCCGCCGTCCATCACGTGCTTGGTGGTGTCATACAGGTTGGGCGAGCCCGGATGCTTCAGCTCCGGTGTGCCATAGCACGGCCACGGCAGCCCGAAGTAGTCGCCGGTCAGGTCGTAGCCGGTGAGCGGGTCCTTGCCCGCCTTGCAGCGCAGCGTCTTGACGTCGAACATCTGCATATTGCGCATGTGCGACTTCAGCCGTTCGGGCGACTGGCCGGTGTAGCCGATGGTCCAGTTGCTGGCGTTGATCTCGCGCAGGATCGATTCCGGCTCGGGTTCCATCCAGGTCCGGCCGGCGCGCTTGACCTCGATCATCTTGTAGTTCTTCGACAGCTCCTTGCCGAAGCCGAGCTTGTCGGCGAAGGCCTGCATGATGGTCTGGTCGGGCATCGACTCGAACAGGGGCTCGATCACCTTCTCGCGCCATTGCAGCGAGCGGTTCGAAGCCGTGCACGAGCCCGAGGTCTCGAACTGCGTCGCCGCGGGCAGCAGGTACACCGCGCGGTTGGGGTTGACCTTGTCGCCCTCGGCCGGCGGCATGTTGGCCATGGCCGCGGTCGCCGACGGGTACGGGTCCACCACCACCAGCAGGTCGAGCTTGTCGAGCGCCTTCTTCATTTCCAGGCCGCGCGTCTGCGAGTTCGGGGCATGGCCCCAGAAGAACACGCCGCGCACGTTGTTGTCCTGGTCGATCAGTTCGTTCTTCTCGGTGACGATATCGATCCAGCGCGACACCGTGGTGCCGGACTTCTCCATCATCGCCTGCGACACGAACTGCTTCTTGATCCATTCGTAGTCCACGCCCCACACCGCCGCGTAGTGCTTCCACGCGCCGGTGGCCAGGCCGTAATAGCCCGGCAGCGAATCGGGGTTCGGGCCGACGTCGGTGGCACCCTGCACGTTGTCGTGGCCGCGGAAGATGTTCGCGCCGCCGCCGGCCACGCCGATATTGCCCAGCGCCAGCTGCACGATGCACGAGGCGCGCACGATCGCGTTGCCGATGGTGTGCTGGGTCTGGCCCATGCACCACACCAGCGTGCTGGGGCGGTTCTTGGCCATGGTCTCGGCCACCAGGTAGACCTGCGCCTCGGGCACGCCGGTGACCTCCTCGACCTTGTCGGGGGTCCACTTGGCCAGCACCTCTTCCTTGACCTTGTCCATGCCGTAGACACGGTCGTTCAGGTACTTCTGGTCTTCCCAGCCGTTCTTGAAGACGTGGTACAGCACGCCGAACAGGAATGCGATATCGGTGCCCGAGCGGATCCGCACGTAATGGTGCGCCTTGGCCGCGGTGCGCGTGAAGCGCGGATCGACCACCATCACCTTGCAGCCGTTCTCCTTGGCATGCAGCAGGTGCAGCATCGACACCGGGTGCGCCTCGGCCGCGTTGGAGCCGATATACAGCGCCGCCTTGGCGTTCTGCATGTCGTTGTACGAGTTGGTCATCGCACCGTAGCCCCAGGTATTGGCCACGCCCGCCACGGTGGTGGAGTGGCAGATGCGCGCCTGGTGGTCGGTGTTGTTGGTGCCGAAGAACGACACCCACTTGCGCATCAGGTAGGACTGCTCGTTGCTGTGCTTGGAAGACCCGACGAAGAACATCGAGTCCGGGCCGCTCTGCTGGCGGATCTCCTTCATCTTCGCGGTGATCTCGTCGAGCGCCTGGTCCCAGCCGATGCGCTGGTACTTGCCGTTGACCAGCTTCATCGGGTACTTGAGCCGGTATTCGCCGTGGCCGTGCTCGCGCAGCGCCGCGCCCTTGGCACAGTGCGCGCCCATGTTCAGGGGCGAATCGAACACCGGCTCCTGGCGGATCCACACGCCGTTCTGCACCACCGCATCGACCGCGCAGCCGACCGAGCAGTGGCCGCACACGGTGCGCCTGACCACGATGCCGGTCTTGCCGTCGCCGGCGGCCTTCTTGTCGTCGGCGGCGTCGGCCTTGCGCAGCAGCGTCAGTTGCGAGGCCGCGAGGCCCGCGCCGACGCCGATGCCGGAACGCTTGAGGAAGCTGCGGCGGTCCATGGTCGGCATGGCGCCGGCCAGGCTGGTCGCGAGCCGTTGGGAAAGCCGGCCGGAGCTTGCGCCGGCGGACTCGGGCCGATTGGCAAGGCTATCAGCGAGGCGGGCGGATACGCCCTGCGCCGCGCGTTTGCGGGTCAAGATCATGTCTCACCTCAGAAACGGACGATTGGGTAGCGTCCGGTTGCAGGCGGCGCGCCAGACCACGCCGCCGTGGCAGTTACACCAGCGTGGTCCGGTAGTACTTGCGGATGTGGTCGGAGACCCGGTAACCCTTGCTGTCCGATGGAGCATCGGCAGGTTCCGGCAGGGCTGCAGCCTGGCCCGGCATGGCGGGTGCGCGCGCGCTCAGCGCTGCCGCACCGGTGGCGGCGGCCACAACTCCGGCGCCCGCGAGAAACGTGCGGCGCCCGACCCTGTTTGGCTTCTCTCTCATGTGGGGGCTCCTCGGCTGTCAAAGCCCGATGGTTGTGCCGTTATGCGTTGTTATGCATATTCTAGAATCAACTGGAAGGAAAGACCATGACAAGCACGGGTTTTTCCTTACCTTCTGCTCTAACTTGAGCTAAGAAGCCTGCGCCTTGCGCCGCATCGGTCCCGCGCTCAGTTCATCTCGAGCGCCATCGCCTCGACTCCGGCAAAGGTGCCCAGCAGTCCGGCCACGCCGCGATAGAAGCGCGCCTGCGGGTGCGCCGCTACCGCGTCGCACAAGGGCTCGATCCACGGCTGCAAATGCTTCGCATAGAAGCGCTGCTGCTCGCCCAGGTTGGATACGGACAGGTCATCGCCCGCCACCAGGAAGCGCATCACCTCGCACAGCGTGGCGATGTGGTCCTCGGTCTCGCTCACGCCTTCGTGGCGCTCCAGGCCATAGCGGGCCAGGTCTTCGCGCAGCGCCACCAGCGGGCGCTCGTTGAGGAAGCCCGTCATATAGAAAGAGCCGTAGAGGAACACGTCCTGGCGGCCCACGCCGACGAACAGTTGCCGGTACTCCTCCTGGACCTCGGCCGCGGTGGTCTCGGATGCTGCGTCGCACAACGCGTTCCACGCCCTGCCAAGCACGGTTTGCGCGTCCTCACCCACGGCGCGGTTGGCCGCGATGTGATGCAGCAAGGCCGCGTCCGGGGCGCGGTAAAACAGCGTCGCGAGCAGGCCGTACAGGTCGGCGCGGGCGGTGTCTTCGCTGTCCGCGGCGTCGGTGGGCGGCGCGGCGGTGAGCTGGATCGGCTGGAAATCTGTCATGTCGTGATGAATTGTGCCCGGTGGCCCGGGGTCTCAGCGCAGGGTGGCGCCGGTGACGGCGCCGGGGTCGCGTTCCATCATGTCCACCACGCGGCAGTCGGGGCACATCCTCAGGCGTTCCGCGGCGGCACCGGCAAAGGCCGGATGGCCGGCCAGGCGCACCAGCATCGACTCCACCATCTGCGCCGTGCCGAACGGCTTGGCGCAGCGCACGCAATGGAACGGCTGGGCCTCGTTGAGCGTGACCGGACGCCGGGCCGCGTCGCCGGCCTGCAGGCGCGGCACCAGGCTGATGGCGTCTTCGGGGCAGGTCTTTGCGCACAGCCCGCACTGCACGCAGTTGCGCTCGATAAAGCTGAGCACCGGACGCTCGGGGTTGTCGCGCAGCGCCTGCGACGGGCACGCGCCGACGCAGGCCAGGCACAGGGTGCACTTGCCGGTGTCCACGGCAATGGCGCCGATGGGCGCGCCGGCCGGCAGCGGCACGCTCTGCGCCGGCGACGGCGCATGGCGCACCAGGTGGTCGAGCGCAAAGTCGAGCAGCTCGCGCTTGGCCGCAACCGGCCCGAAGGCCGCCGGCGGCAAGGCGTTGCGCGCCGGGCGCAGCGCCGCCAGGCCGGCATCGAGCGCGTCCGTGTCGGCGGCCTCGAGCAGCGACAGTGCCTCGCCGTCATAGCCCAGTCCCGACAGCAGCGCGCGCCCGAGCGCGATCTGCTCCAGCAGCGCGGTGCGGTACTGCGGCGCCTCGTCGCCGGTCAGCAGCACGGCGACGCGGCTCGCGCCCCAGCACAGCGCGGCCAGCCACAGCTCCAGCCCCACCGAAGCCGGATGGAACAGCGACAGCGGCATCACCGGCGCGGGCACGCCGCGCGCCTTGCCGCCGCGGGCGGCGCGGCCCAGCGCCAGCAGCGCGGGCGTGCCAAATTCCTCGCCGTGCAGCAGCACCACCGGATCGCGCGCGCCGGCCTGGCGGTAGGCGGACAAAAGCGTGCGCAGCCGCGCGCCGGTGGTCTCGGCACCGGGATAGCCATAGCTGACGGCGCCGCTGGGGCAGACCGTGGTGCAGGCGCCGCAGCCCATGCACAGGTTGGGCGCGACCTCGATACGGCCCTTGCCGTCATGCCAGCGCGAGGTGATGGCCTGGGTCGAGCAGATATCGATGCAGGCGGTGCAGCCGGTGGTCTGGTTGCGGCCGTGCGCGCACAGGCTTTCCTTGTAGCGGAAGAACCTGGGCTTCTCGAACTCGCCCACCAGTCCCGCCAGCAGCAGCGCCTGGGCCTGCTGGCGGGCCGGGTCGGCGCCGGCATGCAGGTAGCCCTGCGGCGGCTGGTGCATGGTGAAGGCGGGCGTGTCGCACAGGTCGAAGACCAGGTCGAAGCGGCCCTGCGCGGTGCCCTGCGGGCGCTCGAAGTCGATCGCCGCCGCCGCGCCACAGGCGCGCACGCAATCGCGGTGCGCGCGGCAGCGCGACAGGTCGATCTGGTAGGTGAAGTCGATCGCGCCTTCCGGACAGGCCTCGATGCAGGCATTGCAGCGGGTGCACAGGTCCAGGTCGATCGGGTTGCTGCGGCCGGCACCGGTTTCCCAGCTGGCCTCGAAGGCGCCGAGCCAGCCGCTCAGCGCGGCCAGCCGGCCGCTGTGGACCGGATAGGCGCGCGCCGCGGGCTGCGCTGCGGTGCCGTCGCGCGAGTCGTCGCCGCTCAGCAGCACCGTGACTTCCAGCTGCATCGCCGCCAGCCGCTCGGCCCAGGGCAGCGCGCGCGCAGCCGGGCCCAGCACCAGCACCGCGCCGTCGCTGCGGTAGTCCACCACCGGCACCGGCTCGGGTTCTGGCAGCGCCGCCACCGCCAGCAGCGCGGCGATTTTGGCGTTGGCGGTGCCGGGATCGCGCCTGGCACCCTGCGACCAGCCCCCGGTTTCGCGGATATTGACGAAGCGCACCGGCGCGGTCACCACCGCCTGGCCGTCGCGGCCCCGCGCGGCTTGCGCGGCCACCTCGGTGAACAGCTGGCGCTCCTGCGTGCAGGCGACGATCACGTCCTCGGTGCCGTCCAGCGCGGCGGTGAAGTCACCGATTTCGCGCCGGCACAGCAGTCGATGGACCTTGAGCGGCCCCTGGCTGGCGTCGCGGGTTGCGTCTGACAATGCCGCCCCGTCCAGCGGCATGGTGTCGTTGCAATTGCAGATCAGCGTCGGCATGGCGAATGCGGCTGACCGGTCCGGACGTCCCTTCTTGGCGGGGGTCTGCGGGCCGGCGGATTGTGGGGATGCCTATTGTAGGCCTGCGCTGCCGCTCGGGGCTACGCGCGTTTATGCGGGTCTTGCGGCGGGTCTTGCTGGCCCTGTTGTTCGCTTTGACTGCCTGCTGCCGGCGGCGTTTCGCCGCTTGCCGGCGCGTCGGCCTGCGCCGGCGGCACGAAGGCTTCCTCGGCCTCTTGCCGCGCTTCATGCGTAGCAGGCGGTACCTGTTCCGGCCCCGACAGCCGCGCCGCCGCTTCGGCCGCGGCGCGCTCCTCGTCGGTCGGCTCGAACAGGCCCAGGGTCTCGGCCTGGCGCAGCTGGCGCAGGATCTCGGGCGGAATCGGGTCCGGCTTGCTGTAGTCGTCGATATAGATATCGAGCCCGTCCATCACATTGAAGTGCGGATCGGCAAACAGTGTCTTCAGCGCGGCGCGCTTGACCGATTCGTCCACGCCGCGCGCAACGAAGCGGGCGATCTCGTCACCGGGCCGCAGCGCCGCGACATCGGCCAGCGTCGGCGGCGGATCTTGCTGCGCCTCGGGAGCGGCCTCGACGCTGGCGGGGACAGGCCTGCTCTCGGCCTGCGGCGGCAGCGGTTCCGCGGGAACGGCCACGCCCTCGCGCACCGCGGCCTTGCGGCGCGACCAGCGCGACAGGAAGGACGATTCGCTCATGGGCAGGGCCGCTTGTCGCTGGTGTCAGGGTTCAGTAGCGGGCGCGCTGGTCCGGCGCCTTGAAGGATTCTGGCCGGCGCCGCTGCTTGGGCTCGGGCCGGTAATGTTCATTGACGTAGGCCTGTAGCCAGTCGCGCTGCTCCGGCGCCAGCGGCACGTTCTCGACGGTTTCGCCGGCATCCAGCCAGCGGCCGGCCTCGTTGTACGACAGCGACACGGTGACCGGCACCGGATGCGCCTCGCCTGCGTCGCCCTCGTCCTCCGGCATGCGCCACAGCACGAACCAGCATGGCGTGGCCGAGGTCAGGTTCAGGTAGTAGCCCTCGCCCTGGTCGCGGAACAGCTCCACCTCGTAGCCCGGGTACAGCCAGCGCGCGCCATGGGCATCGTGCTCGAGGCACACCGGCTGCGTGCCGAACTCGCCCAAGTCGGGCAGCACCGCGTCCAGCTGCCACTTCCAGGGCTGCCAGCGGTTGGCCAGCGCCACCTTGCGCATCACCACGGCCATGGTGACGGCGGGACGTGCGCCGGGCGGCGGCAGGGTTGCGGAGGGCTGGCTGTCCATGGCGGCAGGCGGGCGCTCAGGTGTTCTGCACCACGATGCTGGGGAACTTGCTGGTCATGTCGCGCGCCTTGTCGGCGACCTTGATCGCCACCTTGCGCGCGATGGCACGGTACATCTCGGCCACCGGGCTGTCGGGCTCGGCCACCACGGTGGGGCGGCCGGAATCGGCCTGCTCGCGGATGCTCAGGTTCAGCGGCAGGCTGCCGAGCAGGTCGACGCCGTAGTCGGCGCACATTTTCTCGCCGCCGCCGTGGCCGAAGATATGTTCGACATGGCCGCAGTTCGGGCAGCAATAGACCGCCATGTTCTCGACGATGCCCAGGATCGGGATGCCCACCTTCTCGAACATCTTCAGGCCCTTCTTCGCGTCGAGCAGCGCGATGTCCTGCGGCGTGGTCACGATCACCGCGCCGGTAACCGGCACCTTCTGCGACAGCGTCAGCTGCACGTCGCCGGTGCCCGGCGGCATGTCGACGATCAGGTAATCGAGGTCGTGCCAGTTGGTCTGGCGCAGCAGCTGCTCCAGCGCCGAGGTCACCATCGGGCCGCGCCATACCATGGGGTTGTCCTGCTCGATCAGGAAGCCGATCGAGTTGGCCTGCAGGCCGTGGCCCTCCAGCGGTTCCATGGTCTGGCCGTCGGCGGACTCGGGGCGCCCGTCGATGCCCAGCATCATCGGCAGGCTGGGGCCGTAGATGTCGGCGTCGAGCATGCCCACGCGCGCGCCTTCGGCGGCCAGCGCCAGCGCCAGGTTCACGGCCGTGGTCGACTTGCCCACGCCGCCCTTGCCCGACGCCACCGCGATCACGTTCTTCACGCCCGCCAGCAGCTTGACGCCGCGCTGCACCGCGTGGGCGACGATCTTCATGTTCACGGCCACGCTGACGTTGGTCACGCCCGGCAGCTGCCGCACCGCGGCCACCACCAGCTTGCGGATCGGATCGAACTGGCTCTTGGCGGGGTAGCCGAGTTCGACCTCCAGCGATACCTCGCCGCCATCGACGCGGATGTTGCGGGCCGAGCGGGTGGAGACCAGGTCCTTGCCCGTATTGGGGTCGATGACGGTGCGCAGGGCTTCGGTAACCTGCTCAGTGCTGAGGCTCAAGACAAACTCCGCTTGGATAGTGGTGAACGGGCGCATGATGGCCTGCGCCTAATGTATCAAAGTATGCAGCACCGGCCATGAACGCCGGAAATCCGCGCGCAATCCCCTCTGTGGGGTGGGGGATTACAGACAATTACAAATCTCACAAGCTTGCACTTGTGCGCGCGCCGCCATATCCATATTGTAGTGGCGGTTGGACTGCCCGGCAGGTCGACACCGCAAGCGGTGCCGCGCCTGCCGGGCCGACGCGCACAATGGGTTACCTGCCGCTTGCGCCTCGGCGTTACCATCACGAGGCGGTACCAGTAAAATTTGGCGGTACCAAGAACATTTACGGGAACATCAGAAGGAGAACGCATGAAGATCAAGCTCGTTACCGTTTCGCTCGCAGCCGCCACGCTGCTGGCCGCTGGCTGCGCCACCGAACAGCAAACCCATACGGCGGTTGGTACCGGCGTCGGCGCCGCGGTCGGCGCTGGGCTTGGCAACCTGATCGGCGGCAACACCACCGGCACGCTGGTGGGCGCGGCCGTCGGCGGCGCCATCGGCGGCGCGACCGGCTACAACTGGAACGCGATCCGCGGCAAGCTGAACAAGGACACCGCCGGCACGGGCACGCAGATCACCGAGCAGCCGGACGGCTCGCTCAAGGTCAACATCCCCAGCCAGGTGACCTTCGACACCGACAGCGCCACCATCAAGCCGTCGTTCCGCTCGGTGCTCGACCAGGTCGCGCAGACCCTGGGCCAGCACCAGGACGTCAGCGCCAACGTGGTGGGCCATACCGACAGCACCGGCAATCCCAGCTACAACATGCAGCTGTCGCAGCGCCGCGCCCAGAGCGTGGCGGGTTATTTGGGTGATCACGGCGTCGCACGCAACCGCCTGAGCGCCGAAGGCCGCGGCCAGAGCCAGCCGGTCGCAGACAACGGTTCCGAGGCCGGACGGGCACAAAATCGCCGCGTCGAAATTTTTTTGAAACCAATTCAAGGCTGACCCTGTCATAGAAACAGGTGCCGCTTGCCACCGTTGCTGGCTCGCGATGGGTGGCTGACCTCCCGGGCGGTACCTGATTTCTCCTCCTTTTCCGTTGTGGAAAGCTGCGCCGGCACTGACCGGCGCTTTTTTTTGCCCCCGCGCGGCGGGAAGCCCGTGCATTCCGCGATGCGGAACCGCCGCGCGGCGGCCGGCCAGTTGTTAAAATAGCCCCTTCCCGGCACGCGCCTGCCCGTCCTGGCTGGCGCCGTTCCCACGATTTCCCCGCTCCTGACCGGCTCCTGTTTATGACCGCACGTCGCATCCTCGTCACATCCGCCCTGCCCTACGCCAACGGCCAGATCCATATCGGCCACCTGGTGGAGTACATCCAGACCGATATCTGGGTGCGGTTCCAGCGCATGATGGGCAACGAGGTCTACTACGTCGGCGCCGACGACACCCACGGCACCCCGGTCATGCTGCGCGCCGAGAAGGAAGGCATCACGCCCAAGGCGCTGATCGACCGCGTCTGGACCGAGCACAAGCGCGATTTCGACAGCTTCCTGGTGTCGTTCGACAACTACTACAGCACCGACGCCGAGGAAAACCGCGAACTGTGCGAAAAGATCTACCTGGCGCTGAAGGCCGAGGACCTGATCGCCGAGCGCGAGGTCGAGCAGTTCTACGACCCGGTCAAGAACATGTTCCTGCCCGACCGCTTCATCAAGGGCGAGTGCCCCAAGTGCGGCGCCAAGGACCAGTACGGCGATTCCTGCGAGGTGTGCGGCACCACCTACGTGCCGACCGACCTGAAGAACCCCTATTCGGTGGTGTCGGGCGCGACGCCGGTGCGCAAGTCGTCGGCCCACTACTTCTTCAAGCTGTCCGATTCGCGCTGCGAGACTTTCCTGCGCGAGTGGGTGGCCGACCTGGCGCAGCCCGAAGCCGCCAACAAGATGCAGGAATGGCTCGGCGCCGAGGGCGAGGCCTCGACCCTGTCCGACTGGGACATCTCGCGCGATGCGCCCTACTTCGGCTTCGAGATCCCCGGCGCGCCGGGCAAGTACTTCTACGTGTGGCTGGACGCGCCGATCGGCTACTACGCCAGCTTCAAGAACCTGGCGCAGCAGCGCGGCATCGATTTCGACGCCTGGGTCGGGCCGCACTCGACCGCCGAGCAGTACCACTTCATCGGCAAGGACATCCTGTATTTCCACACGCTGTTCTGGCCGGCGATGCTGCGCTTCTCGGGCTACCGCACCCCGACCAATGTGTTCGCCCACGGCTTCCTGACCGTGGACGGCGCCAAGATGAGCAAGTCGCGCGGCACCTTCATCACCGCGCAGAGCTATATCGACACCGGCATGAACCCGGAGTGGCTGCGCTATTACTTCGCCGCCAAGCTCAACGCCAGCATGGAAGACCTCGACCTGAACCTCGACGACTTCATCGCGCGCGTCAACAGCGACCTGATCGGCAAGTACGTCAACATCGCCAGCCGCGCCGCGGGCTTCCTGGTCAAGCGCTTCGAAGGCAAGGTCGACGAAGCCGCGCTGGCCCATCCGCTGCTGGAGCAGCTGCGCCAGGCCGCGCCGCAGGTGGCGCACCTGTATGAAAGCCGCGAGTACAGCAAGGCGCTGCGCCTGGTGATGGAACTGACCGATGCCGTCAACGCCTTCGTCGATACCGAGAAGCCGTGGGAGCTGGCCAAGGACGACGGCAAGCGCGCCGCGCTGCATGCGGCATGCTCGGTCTCGCTGGAGGCGTTCCGCCTGCTGACGATCTACCTGAAGCCGGTGGTGCCCAACGTGGCCGCCGGCGTGGAGCGTTTCCTCAACGTCGCGCCGCTGGACTGGCGCGCGATCGACCAGCAACTGTCGGCAGCCAGCCCGGTGCAGCCCTACCAGCACCTGATGACGCGGGTCGATGCCAAGCAGGTCGACGCGCTGCTGGCCGCCAACCGCGAATCGCTGCAGGCGGCCGCGGCACCGGCCGCCACCGCAGCCGCGATCGAGCCGATCGCCGACACCATCACCATCGACGACTTTGCCAGGATCGACCTGCGCGTGGCGAAAATCGTCGAATGCCAGAAGGTGGAAGGCTCGAACAAGCTGCTGCAGCTGACGCTGGACCTGGGCGAAGGCCGCACCCGCAACGTGTTCTCCGGAATCCAGTCGGCCTACACGCCCGAGCAACTGGTCGGCAAGCTGACCGTGGTGGTGGCCAACCTGGCGCCGCGCAAGATGAAGTTCGGCGTCTCCGAGGGCATGGTGCTGGCGGCCTCGGCCGCGGATGAAAAGGCCGCGCCGGGCCTGTATATCCTGGAGCCGCACAGCGGCGCGGTGCCGGGCATGCGCATCGGCTGATCGATTTATATCGCTGTCCCCTCTCCCGCAGCGCGGGAGAGGGTTGCATCCCGCGGCACGCCCGTGACGCGGTTTTTCCCCGGCGGCGCATCGCCTGCCTCACCACTCGGGGCGCGACATCTCGCCCGCCACAGCCGCCTGAATTCTGCAATGCAGAACAAGACAGCGGCAAATTCCCTCCCTCGCCCCGGCTTTATGCACACGCGGCATGTCATACATGGTTCCGGCGCATCGCGCTTGTGACCCCCTGCCCAGCCGCGTAGATTCCACCTCGCAGAATCACAAACCACAAAAACAAGAAGCCGGCGGTGCAAACCGCTTGCGCGCTTGCATGCTCGCGCGCTTGCGTACTTCCTGTGCCGCCGCTTCGCATGGAAGGGGACATTTGTGAAGAAGCTCCTGATCGCCAATCGCGGCGAGATCGCGTTGCGCGTGCAGCGCGCCGCCCGCGATCTCGGCATCGCCACCGTGGCCGTCTACGCCAGCGACGACGCCGGCAGCCGGCACCGCCTGCTCGCCGACGAAGCCGTCGCGCTGCAGGGCGAAGGGGCGGCGGCCTATCTCGACATCGACGCCATCCTCGCCGCGGCGCGGGCCTCGGGCTGCGATGCCATCCACCCCGGTTACGGATTCCTCAGCGAGCGCGCCGACTTCGCCAGCGCCTGCGCGGCGGCGCAGGTCGTCTTCGTCGGCCCCGAGCCCGCGCAGCTGGCCCTGTTCGGCGACAAGGGCCGCGCGCTGGCGCTGGCAGCCCGCTGCGGCGTGCCGGTGATGCCGGCCACGCCGGGCGGCGCAACGCTCGATGCGGTGACGGCGTTCTTCGACGAGCAGGACGGCGCCGGCGTGGTGCTCAAGGCGGTGGGCGGCGGCGGCGGGCGCGGCATGCGCGTGGTGCGCGAGCGCGACGCCCTGCCCGAAGCCTATGCGCGCTGCCGCTCCGAAGCGCGCTCGGCATTCGGCATCGACGCCCTCTACGCCGAGCGACTGGTGGCGCGCGCCCGGCATATCGAAGTGCAGATCGCCGGCGACGGCGACGGCGTGATCGCGCTGGGCGAGCGCGACTGCACGTTGCAGCGCCGCTTCCAGAAGGTGGTGGAAATCGCGCCCAGCCCGGCACTCGATGCCGCGCTGCGCCAGCGCATCGTCGACGCCGCCTGCACGCTGGCGCGCGAGGCGCGCTACCGCAGCCTGGGCACGTTCGAGTTCCTGGTCGAAGAGCCCGAGCATGGCGCCGGCCGCGATGGCGCGGCCCTGCCCTTCGTCTTTATCGAGGCCAACCCGCGCCTGCAGGTCGAGCACACTGTCACCGAGCAGGTCACCGGGATCGACCTGGTCGCCGTCCAGCTGGGACTGGCGCAAGGGCGGCGCCTTTCCGAGCTGGGGCTGGACCCGCGGCACCCGCCGCGCGTGCGCGGCTATGCGATCCAGGTGCGCGTCAACGCCGAAGCCACCGACGCGCAAGGGCTGGCGCGGCCGGCGCAGGGCCGGCTGGAGCGCTTCGATCCGCCCACCGGGCCGGACGTGCGCGTCGACACCCATGGCTATACGGGCTATGCCCCGTCCGCGCATTACGACACGCTGCTGGCCAAGCTGATCGTCACCTCGGCCAGCGACCACTTCGCCGACGCGGTGCGGCGCCTGCAGCGCGCACTGGCCGAGTTCAATATCGCCGGCATCGCCACCAACCTGGACCTGCTGCGCGCGCTGGCCGAGCGCGATGACTTTGCCAGCCAGCAGGTGCATACCCGCTATATGGAGACGGCGCTGCCCGCGCTGCTGGAACGGGCCGCGCAGATCGGCGCGCAGCACGCGGCAAGACACGCCCTGGCGGGCGCCGCGGTGGCGCCGGTAGCGGCCACGTCGAGCAGCGCCAGCTTCGAAGAGCAACTGGGCGAAGGCCTGTGCGCGGTGCGCGCGCCGATGAACGGGCGCGTGATCGAGCTGGCGCGCGAGAACGACGTAGTCACGGCCGGCCAGACCGTGGCTGTGCTCGATGCCATGAAGATGGAACATGCCATCGTGGCTGAACAGGCGGGGCGCGTGATCGACCTGCGCAGCGCGTGCGGCGAACAGGTGGCCGAGGGCCAGGTCATGCTGGTGCTGGAGCCCGCCGACGCCGCTGCGCATGCCGCCGGCGACACCGAATGCACCGACCCCGCCGCGATCCGCCCGGACCTGCAGCGCGTGCTGGACCGCCATGCCTTCCTGTACGACGCGGCCCGCCCCGAGGCGGTGGCGCGGCGCCGTGCGCGCGGCCAGCGCACCGCGCGCGAGAACGTCGACGACCTGTGCGATGCCGGCAGCTTCCGCGAATACGGCGGGCTGGCGCTGGCGGCGCAGGCCAGCCGGCGCAGCGAGGCCGACCTGATCGCCAACACCCCCGCTGACGGCCTGATCACGGGCACCGGCACCGTCAACGGCAGCCTGTTCGCGCCGGAACGCGCGCGTTGCGCGGTGCTGGCCTACGACGCCACCGTGCTGGCCGGCACCCAGGGCAAGCGCAACCACACCAAGACTGACCGTATCCTCGAAGTGGCGCTGCGCAACCGGCTGCCCACGGTGATCTTTGCCGAAGGTGGAGGCGGCCGTCCGGGCGATGTCGACTTCCCCACCGTGGCCGGCCTGTACCAGCCGTCGTTCGGGGCCTTCGCCGAGCTCAGCGGCGAAGTGCCGGTGGTGGGCATCGCGTCGGGGCGCTGCTTCGCCGGCAATGCCGCGCTACTGGGCTGCTGCGACCTGATCGTCGCCACCCGCAACGCCAACATCGGCATGGCCGGCCCCGCCATGATCGAAGGCGGCGGCCTGGGCGTGTTCCGGCCCGAGGACATCGGCCCGGCCGCGGTGCAGTACCACAACGGCGTGGCCGACCTGCTGGTCGACGACGAAGCCGCGGCCGTGGCCGCCGCGAAGCATTACCTGTCGATGTTCCAGGGCCGCCTGCCAGCGTGGCAGGCACCCGACCCGCTGGCGTTGCGCCAGGTGGTGCCGGAGAACCGCCTGCGCGTGTACGACACCCGTGCCGCCATCGACGGGCTGGCCGACATCGGCAGCGTGCTGGAGCTGCGCGCCGGCTTCGGCACCGGCATCCACACCGCGCTGGCGCGCATCGAAGGCCGGCCGGTTGGCATCCTCGCCAACAATCCGCGCCACCTCGGCGGCGCCATCGACGCCGACGCCGCCGACAAGGCCGCGCGCTTCATGCAGGTGTGCAACGCGCACGGGCTGCCGATCGTGTCGCTGATCGACACGCCGGGCTTCATGGTAGGCCCGGAGGTCGAGGCCCGCGCCCAGGTGCGCCACGTGTCGCGCATGTTTGTCATCGGCGCCAAGCTGCGCGTGCCGTTCCTGGCGGTGGTGCTGCGCAAGGGCTATGGCCTGGGCGCGATGGCGATGGCCGCGGGCGGCTTCCGCGCGCCCAGCTTCACGGTGTCGTGGCCGACCGGCGAGTTCGGCGGCATGGGGCTGGAGGGCGCGGTGCGACTCGGCTTCCGCAAGGAACTGGAAGCGCTGCCGGCGGGGCCGCAGCGCGATGCGCTGTACCAGCAGCTGGTGGCGCAGATGTACGAACGCGGCCATGCCATCAACGCCGCCGCAGCGCTGGAACTCGATGCGGTGATCGATCCCGCCGCGACGCGGCAGTGGCTGGTCAGCGGGCTCGACGCCGGCGCCGCCGACCCGCAGCGTTCCCAGCGGCCGATACGCGCCTTCGTCGACGCCTGGTAGGCGCGGCGGCGGACCCCACCAGAGCGACAGCAAGAGGAGACAGCAGATGAACGAACAGGCGTTCTTCGCGGACCTGGAAGCCCGGCATCGCAAGATCTGGCCCGCCGGCCTGCCCGACGCACCGGTCTACCCCTACGGCGAGGCCCCGCTGGGCGACTACCTGCGCGCATGGGCGCGCCAGCGCCCGGACCATGCCGCGCTGGTCTGGTACGGCACCACCGTCACCTATGCCGAGCTCGACGACCTGTCCGAGCGCTGCGCCGCGCTGCTCAAGGGCCGCGGCGTCGGCGCGGGTGACCGGGTGGCGGTGATGATGGGCAATTGCCCGCAGTTCCACGTGGTGTTCTACGCCATCCTGAAGCTGGGCGCGGTGTACGTGCCGGTCAACCCGCTCTTCAAGGAGCACGAGCTGGTGTATGAGCTGAACGATGCGGGTGCCACCACCATCATCGTGCAGGACCAGCTGGCGCCATTGCTGATGTCGGTGCGCGCGCAGACCGCGCTGCGGGCGATCTACACCACCAGCGCCGGCGCGCTGCTGCCGGCGCAGCCCGAGCTGCCGCTGCCGGCCGGACTGGATGCGCCCGCGCTGGCCATCGAGGGCGCCATCGATTTGCTGCAGGCGCTGCGCGACACCGCGCCGGTGGCGCTGCCGCCGGTCGACCTGGACGCGCTGGCCGCGCTCAACTACACCGGCGGCACCACCGGCCTGCCCAAGGGCTGCATGCACACGCAGCGCGACATGCTGTACACCGCGGCGGCCTCGTACGCGCTCACCGGCGGCGTCGACACGGCCAGCCTGGCCGAGGGCTCCGACGACGTGATGCTGAACTTCCTGCCGATGTTCTGGATCGCCGGCGAGAACCTGGGCCTGATCTACCCGATCTTCAGCGGCGCGACCGTGGTGCTGCTGGCGCGCTGGGACCCGGTCGCGGTGATGGCCGCGATCGAGCGCTACCGCGTCAACCGCACCTTCGTCGTGGTCGACAACGCGGTCGAGCTGATGAACCACCCCGAGTGCGGCCGCTACGACCTGCGCTCGCTGCAGCATACGCGCGCAGCCTCGTTCATCCGCAAGATCACGCCCGACATCCGCCAGCGCTGGCACGCGCTGACCGGCAGCATCATTGCCGAAGGCGCGTGGGGCATGACCGAGACCCATACCAGCGACACCTTCACCACCGGCATGCAGGCCGACGACCTGGACCTGCGCGGCCGGCCGGTCTTCGTCGGGCTGCCGGTGCCGGGCACGCGCATCAAGATCTGCGACTTCGACACCGGCGCGGTGCTGCCGATCGGCGCGGAAGGCGAGATCGTGGTCAGCACGCCGTCGCTGTTCAAGGGCTACTGGGGCCGTCCCGACGTCGACGCCGAGGTGTTCCGCGACGGCTGGTTCCGCACCGGCGATATCGGCGCGTATGACGAGGCCGGCTACCTCCATTTCCTGGGGCGGCGCAAGGAAATGCTGAAGGTGCGCGGCATGAGCGTGTTCCCGTCCGAACTGGAAGTGCTGCTGTCGCGCCACCCGGCGGTGCTGGGCTCGGCCGTGGTCGGCCGCGCGGACGCGGACAAAGGCCAGGTGCCGGTGGCCTTCATCCGCCTGCGCCCCGAGCACGCCGACGGCACCAGCGCTGACGCCTTGCACGCCTGGTGCCGCGAGCAGATGGCGGTCTACAAGGTGCCCGAGATCCGCATCCTGCCCGAGTTTCCGCTGACCGCGACCGGCAAGGTGCGCAAGGTGGAGTTGCAGGCGCTGCTCGACACCGAGGCGGGCGGCTGAGCGCAAGCGCTGCCCACCTGTCCCGCGACAGCGGCGAGGATGCCACGCGTTTCGGCGCCACCACGGCGCCACCACGGCGCCACCACGGCGCCACCACGGAGCCATCGGCCATGCACGATCGATCCCCCGGCACCATCAAGGAAGACCGCCACTTCGTTACCGCGCTGGCGCGCGGGCTGGAGGTGCTGGCGTGCTTCCGCACCAGCGACCGCGCGCTGGGCAACCAGGAAATCGCGCGGCGCTGCCAGCTGCCCAAGTCCACGGTATCGCGCCTGACCTCGACCCTGACCCGGCTGGGCTACCTCGCGCGCGCCGAGGGCAGCCAGCAGTACAGCCTGGGCACCGCCTGCCTGCGCCTGGGCAGCGCCATGCTGTCGCGGCTGGATATCCGCAAGGTGGCGCGCCCGCTGATGCAGGAGCTGGCGGATTTCTCCGGCGGCACGGTGTCGCTGGGCACGCGCGACCGCTTTTCGATGATCTATGTCGAGCACTGCCGCAGCAGCGCCGCGATCGCGCTGACGCTCGATACCGGTTCGCGCATTCCGGTGGCGACCTCGGCGATCGGCCGCGCCTGGCTGGCGGTGGTGGCCGAGGCGGAGCGGCAAGCCTTCATCGAGCAGGTGCGCGATGTCGACGACGTGGCCTGGCCGCGGCTGCGCCGCGGCATCGAGCAGGCGCTGGCCGATCACCGCGAGCTCGGCGTGACCTGCTCGATGGGCGAGTGGCAGGCCGATGTCAACGGCATCGCGCGCGGCTTCGAGCCCGGCCAGGCCATGCCGCCCATGGCGCTCAACGTGGGCGGGCCGTCGTTCCGGCTGTCGCCGTCGTTCCTGCTCGAGGAAGTGCGGCCGCGCCTGCTGGAGGTGGTGCGCCAGCTCGAGAGCAGCTTCCCGCGCTGAGCGCGTCCGTTGTTCACACCCACAGCGCCGCCACGAGACGGCGCAACAGGAGGAGCACCATGCAAGTGAAGACACTGTCCGACGCCACCCGCCATCGGCTGCTGGCGGGCCTGGTCGCCGCGGCCATCGTGCCGGTCGCCCACGCCGCCACGCCCGCGCCCGCCACCGGCAGCCTCACGGTCGCCTTCGGCGCGGAGTCGACCACGCTCGACCCGGTCAAGATCTCGGCCGGCGTCGACCATTATTTCGTCGGCCAGATCTTCGAAATGCTGGTGCGCCGCAACGCCGCGCTCAAGGACGAGAACTGGCTGGCGGAAAGCTGGAAGCTCGAGACCGGCAAGGACGGCAAGCCGGTGCTGGACGTGCAGCTGCGCAAAGGCGTGCGCTTCCACAACGGCGACCCGCTGACGTCGGAAGACCTCGAGTTCTCGTGGCAGCGCCAGCGCGATCCCAAGAGCAGCTTCTTCTCGCACTATGTCTCGTCGGTCGAGCGCTTCGAGATCGTCGATGCGCACCGCTTCAGGCTGCATTTCAAGCAGCCCGACGCGCAGTTCATCGTCGGCAACATGCAGCTGTGGGCGATGCCCAAGAAGTACATCCAGAAGGTCGGCGAGGAAGAGTTCGCCAGGAAACCGGTGGGCACCGGCCCATGGAAGTTCGTCTCGCGCACGGTCAAGGACGAGCTGAAGCTGGAAGCCTTCGACGGCTACTGGAACAAGGACAAGCGCCCCGGCATCAAGGAGCTGACCATCAAGGTGATTCCGGAGGACCTGACCCGGGTGGCGGCGTTCAAGACCGGCAAGGTGGATTTCATCGACAACGTGCCGCCGTCGATGGTGGAGGAATTCAGGAAGATGCCGGGCGTGAAGACCGTCACGCTGGTCAGCGGCAACAACCTGTTCCTGAACTTCAACACGCAGATGCCGAAGTCGCCGTTCAATGACGTGCGCGTGCGCCAGGCCGCCGCGCATGCCATCGATGTCGACGCCATCATCAAGCGCGTGCTGTTCGGCCAGGGCGAGCGCTATGCGCAGGTGGGCAAGGGCTCTATCGGCTACGATCCCGCGCTCAAGCCCTATGCGTTCGACCAGAAGCGCGCGCGCGAACTGCTGAAGCAGGCGGGCTACCCCAATGGCTTCGACACGCCCTGCTACAACCTCACCACGCCGCGCGAGCCGGGGGTGAAGGAGGTGGGCGAAGCCATGTACGCCTACCTGAGCGCCGTCGGCATCCGCTGCCAGGTGCGCAACCTGGAGTACGGCGCGTGGATCAGCCTGGGCAAGCGCGGCCGCTCGGGCCCGCCCGAGATGGACGGCGTGCTGAGCTGGATGTGGTCGCAGGGGCTGCCCGGCGATCCCGGCCTGGCGTGGTCGGGGCACCTGCACAGCTACCAGGCCGGTGGCGGCTGGGGCACCTACTCGTACACCACCGACCCCGAGGTCGACGCGCTGCTGGAAAAACAGCGCCAGACCATGGACCCCGCGGCGCGCACCGCGCTGCTGCAGCAGATCGCCCGCCTGAAGCAGGAGCGCGTGCTGGGCGGCCTGCCCACCTACCGCCCGCTGGTGACCTTTGCCTGGCGCGACAACAAGATCGACTACGTGCCCTGGCCGATCCGCGACTACTGGCGCTCGTTCCAGGAAGTCAGCTGGAAGCCGCGCTGAGCCACCGCCGCGCCCGGCCGCATCCATCCCTGCGCGCCGGCGCGGCATCACCGCCGACGATATTCCGACGGAGCCCGCCATGCCCATTGCCGAACGCCTGCTGCACGGCCTCATCAGCATCCTTGGCGCGAGCGTGATCATCTTCCTGATCTCGCGCCTGTCCGGCGACCCGCTCGCCTTGCTGCTGCCGGCCGACGCGCCGCCCCAGGTCATCGAACAGACCCGCCAGCACCTCGGCCTGGACCAGCCGCTGGTGGCGCAGTACCTGGTATTCCTGCGCAACGCCGTCACCGGCGACTTCGGCAACTCGTACCGCTGGCAGGAGCCGGCGCTCGGCCTGATCCTGGAGCGGCTGCCGGCCACGGTCGAACTGGCGCTGGCCGCGCTCGCGTTCTCGATCGCGATGGCGGTGCCGTTCGGGGTGCTGTCGGCGGTTTATCGCGGCTCGTGGTTCGACCGCTTTGCCAAGGTCTTCGCCATGGCGGGCCAGGCCATGCCCAACTTCTGGGTCGGCCTGCTGCTGATCCTGTTGTTCGCGGTGCAGCTGAACTGGCTGCCGGCCTTCGGGCGCGAATCGTGGCACAGCCTGGTGCTGCCCGCGATCGCGCTGGGCTGGTATCCGGTGGCGGCGCAGACCCGCGTGGTGCGCTCGGCCATGCTCGATGTGCTCGACAGCGACTACATCCGCATGGGCCGCGCCATGGGCCTGCCCGAGCGCGTGCTGGTCTGGAAGTACGCGCTGCGCAACGCGGCGATTCCGCTGGTGACGATCCTCGGCGTGTACTTCGCGGCGATGCTGGGCGGCGCCTTCGTGGTCGAGGTCATCTTCGCCTGGCCCGGCGTTGGCCGCACCGTGGTCGAAGCCGTGTTCGCGCGCGATTTTCCCGTGGTGCAGGCGGGCGTGATGCTCACCTCGGTGCTGTTCGTGCTGTCCAACCTGCTGGTCGACCTGAGCTACGGCCTGATCGATCCGAGGATCCGCCATGCCTGAGATCGCCATCCCTCCCGCCGGCGCCACCGCGGCGCCGGTACGCAAGCGCCCGCGCCGCAACCTGCGCGGCCTGCCCTGGTTCGCGCTGGCGGTGCTGCCGCTGTTGCTGGCCTGCGCCATCGGCGGCGAGGCGCTGCTGCCGCACGACCCCAACGGCCTCGACCTGGGGCTCGCATTCCAGCCGCCGGCGTGGCTGGCCGGCGGCAGCTGGGCCTATCCGCTCGGCACCGACAACATGGGCCGCGACCTGCTCACGCGCATCATGGCCGGCACCCGCATCTCGCTGGTGGTGGCGCTGTACGCGATCCTGATCTCGGGCGGCATCGGCACCGCCGCGGGCATGCTGGCCGGCTACTTCGGCGGGCGCCTGGACGCGCTCATCATGCGGCTGGTCGACATCCAGATGTCGATCCCGGCGCTGGCGCTGGCGCTGGTGCTGGCGGCGGTGCTGGGGCCGGGCTTCGACACCGTGGTGCTGGTGATCGTGGTCACCTACTGGACCTGGTACGCGCGCATCGTGCGCGGCGAAGTGATGTCGCTCAAGCAGCGCGACTACGTGGCGCTGGCGCGCGTGGCGGGTTGCGGCACGCTCACCATCTTCCGCCGCCACCTGCTGCCCAACCTGCTCAACACCCTGCTGGTGCTGGCCACGCTGCAGGTGGGCCAGGTGATCATCTTCGAGGCCTCGCTGAGCTTTCTCGGCCTGGGCATCCAGCAGCCCGACGTGTCGTGGGGACTGATGCTGGCCGATGCGCGCAACTACATCACCAACGCGTGGTGGGCGATCACCATGCCCGGACTGGCGATCATGGCCACGTGCCTGGCGTCCAACTTGCTGGGCGACTGGCTGCGCGACCACTTCGATCCGAAACGGAGGCAGCTATGACCGGCCCGGACCCGCACGTGACCCAACGCCCGTTGCCAGCGGCCGCGCCGGCTGTGCCTTCGCACGGCACGCCGATGCTGTCGGTACAGGGCCTGACCACGCACCTCGAATTGCGCCGCGGCGTGGTACGCGCGGTGGACGGCGTCGACCTGCACGTGAACGAGGGCGAGACCCTGGGAGTGGTGGGCGAGTCAGGGTCGGGCAAGTCCATGACCATCCTGTCGATCCTGCGCCTGCTGCCGCGCCAGGGCGGCGTGCGCCTGGGCGGCAAGGTGCTGCTCGATGGCGTGGACCTGCTGCAGTTGCCGGAGAAGACCCTGAGCACGCAGTACCGCGGCCGCAAGATCGCCATGATCTCGCAGGACCCGCTGACCTCGCTCAACCCGGTGTTCACGGTCGGCGACCAGGTCGGCGCGCCGCTGCACTACCACGGCCGCGCCGACAGCCGCGCCGAGCGGCGGCGCCAGGTGGTGCAGGTGCTGGACAGCGTGCGCATCCCCTCCCCCGAGGCCCGGCTGGACGACTATCCGCACCAGTTCAGCGGCGGCATGCGCCAGCGCGTGGTGACCGGCATGGCCATCGCCAGCGCGCCGCGGCTGCTGGTGGCCGACGAACCCACCTCGGCGCTGGACGTGACCATCCAGGTGCAGATCATGGCGCTGTTCCGCCGCATCCAGGCGCAGACCGGCGTCGGCATCATCCTGATCACGCATGATCTGGGCGTGGCGGCCAGCATCTGCCATCGCGTGGCGGTGATGTACGCTGGGCGCATCGTCGAGAGCGGCGACGTGCGCACGCTTTACCAGCGCCCCGCCCACCCGTACACACAGGCCTTGCTGCAGGCCATCCCCCGCTTCGGCGACCGGCGCGAGCGGCTGTACGCGATCCCGGGCAGCCCGCCGAGCCTGGTCGATCCGCCGCACGGCTGCCGCTTCGCGGCGCGCTGTCCGCACCGCAAGCCGCTGTGCGACGACGCCTATCCCCCCGAGATCGAACTCGAATCCGGCCACAAGGTCAGCTGCTGGCTGGCCTCGGCCGGCTGAGACCGCGGAAAGCAGGAGGCGCCATGCTGCTTGAAGTAGAAGACCTGAAGAAGCATTTCCCCGCGCGCGGCGGCGGCACGGTGCGTGCCGTCGACGGCGTCAGCTTTGCCGTCGATGCCGGCCAGACCTTTGCGCTGGTGGGCGAGTCCGGCTGCGGCAAGACCACCATCGCGCGCCAGCTGCTGCTGCTCGAGCGCCCCAGCGCCGGCGCCATCCGCTTCGATGGCCAGGACGTGCTGGCGCTGGACCGCAAGGGCGTGCTGGCCTACCGGCGCCAGGTGCAGGCGGTGTTCCAGGACCCGTCGTCGTCGCTCAATCCGCGCCTGAAGGTCAGCATGCTGCTGGCCGAGCCGCTGCTGGCGCACGGCCAGGGCGGCAACCGCGCCGCGCTGCGGGCCCGGCTGCTGGAGTTGCTGGAGATCGTCGGCCTGCCGTCCGGCGCGCTCGAGCTCTACCCGCACGAGTTCAGCGGCGGCCAGCGCCAGCGCATCGCGGTGGCGCGCGCGCTGGCGCTGCGGCCGCGGCTGCTGGTGCTGGACGAGCCGACCTCGGCGCTGGATGTGTCGATCCGCGCGCAGATCATCAACCTGCTGGCGCAGATCCAGCGCAGCTTCGGACTGGCCTACGTGGTGATTGCCCACGACCTGGCGCTGGTGGAGCACTTCAGCTCGGCGGTGGGCGTGATGTACCTGGGCAATATGGCGGAAAGCGGGCCCAGCGCCGCGGTCTTCGGCGCGCCGCGCCATCCCTATACGCAGGCGCTGCTGGGCTCGGCGCCGCGGCCCGACCCGGACCACCAGCCCGCCGAAGGCCTGATCCTGGGCGATATCGGCTCGGCGCTGCACCCGCCGCCGGGGTGCAAGTTCCATCCGCGCTGCCCGCGCGCGCTGCCGGCGTGCGCGGCCGAGGCCCCGCCCATGCGGCGGCTGGACCCGGCCGCCGACGCGGCCATGCCGGCGCACCAGGCCGCCTGCCACCTGCTGCAGTGAAAGCGCGCCGAGGGCAAGCGTGGGCCGCGCTGCCTCAGCCGCCCTGCATCCGCGACGGATCGTCGCTGCGCGAGGTGGTGGTGACGGTGCCGTCGCGGTTGAAATGCACGTTGAAGAAGGCCTTGTCGGTCGAGGTCTCCATCCAGCGGTAGCCCCACACCTCCTCCTGCTTCAGCGCGAACGCCTCCACTTTGGTGGGCTTGCCCAGCAGGCGGCGGACGTCGTCCTTGCTCATGCCGGCGCGCACGCGCGCGAAATTTTCGGCCGAGAGCACCTGCTCGATCTTCGCGACCTTGCCGTCGGCGCCGATGGTGACCATCCACGTGGTGGTGCCCTCGGGGCCGCGCGGGTATTCCAGCCGGCGCCCGCCGTCGGCCTCTTCCCAGACGATCTCGGGCTTGCCGGCCTGCCGGCGCAGGTCTTCCTCGGTCGACTGGCCCGGCACGATGCCCTTGAACAGCTCGCTGTCGGGCTTGATCGCGTTCCAGGTGTTGCGCGCGGTCTCGCCCGCCTTCTTCATGGCTTGGTCGACCTTCTGCTGGTCGCAGCCGAACAGCGCAAGCATCGAGGCAATCAGTCCCATGGCGGCTAGGCGTCGCGGCGACGCGGCAAAGGTCGAAAGGGGGAAGGTCGAAGACACCTCAGCGGCGCACCGGCTCGGCGATGACGGCCGAAGCCGCCTGCGCGGCGCTTTCGGGGTCGAGTGGCTGACTGTCATCCTGCTGGCTCCTTCTGGTGCCGCGGTTCGGGGCCCCGCTGAACAGGTTGGCCCAGGTGTCGAAGCGGCGGTTGAACAAGACCGACAAACCGTTGATGGAGCCGCCCTTGGCAATCAGCGACCAGCGCCGCGAGAACTGCCAGGTCAGCTTCACCACGTTCGAGGCCGAAGTCAGGCTCTGCTCATAGCCGACCGACATGCGGTCGGAGATGGCCTTGCCCATGCTGACCACCTGCTGGTCGTTCAGGCCCGCGGTGCTGGGCCCGATCGAGAACTCGTCGATGCCGAAATGCGAGACGATGCCCTTGCCGGCCTTGCCGCCGATCAGTCCCAGCGCGGCGCCACCCAGAGCCGAGCCGCTCAGCTGGCGCTGCTGGCCGGCGCCGGCGCTTTCCGCGCCGTAGCCGAACATCAGCCACGACAGCTTGTCCTCGTCGGGCACGTTGGGCTCCGACACCAGCCGCACGCGCGGCAGCCGCACCGTGCCGGTGACCTCGACGCCGGCCTCGACCTCCTGGTTGCGGCGCATGGCGCGGATGTTCATGTTTGGATTGTCGATCGGGCCGTTGAAATTGATGATGCCGCGCTCGATGTCGAGCTTGCGCCCGAAGGCCTCGTAGGTGCCGTCGGTGACGCGCACCGTGCCGGTGGCCTTGATCGGCGTCAGCGGTTCGCTCTTCACGCCCATCTGCCCGGCCAGCAGCAGGTCCGCGCCCGCACCGCGGAAGCGGAAGTTGTTGCCCAGGTCGACGCTCAGATCGATCACCGGGCTGAAGCGGCTGGCGGGCTTGGTTTCGGGCACCGGCGTGGCCGCGGTCTTGACCGCGCGCTGGTCCTTGCGCCGGATCACCACGACATCGTCGCCCAGCACCGGCGCGCCCGCCTTGGGCAGGTCGAACAGCCCGCGGTCGACGCGGAACTTGCCGCGGATCACCACCTGCTTGTTCTCGTTGGCGATGCTGGCATCGCCCGACACCACCAGCGTGCGTTCCGGGCTGGCAAACAGCTGCAGCTTGTCGGCGACGATCCTGCCGGTCAGGTTGGGATCGGCCTCGCCCAACTTGATGTTGCCGGTGGCGGTGAGCTTGCCGTCGCCGCCATGGAATTCCACCTGCCTGAGCTCCACCGTGTTCTGGTCCAGCACCACGCGCACGGTGCCGTCGGTCAGGCGCAGCCCCTGGTCGTACAGCGTCACCGCCAGGTTGTCGCCGTTGATGGTGCCGGTCAGCAGTGGCGCGGCCACCGTGCCCGCCAGCCGCATCGCCGCGGCCAGGCGGCCGTCGAAGGCGTACTGCGGGCCGGTCAGCGCTTCCAGCGACTTGAGCCGCGGCACGTCGACACTGACGGTGCCGCCCAGCGTCGACGCCGGGCCCACGGTCTGCAGCCCCTGCTCCTGCACCAGGCCGGCCGAGGCATCGATCACCACCTTGCCGATGCGGCCCGACACCATGCCGCCGCGCAGCGCGATGCGGTTGCCGCCGGCGTCGGCGCGCAGGCTGGTCTCGCCCAGGCCGAGCGTGGTGAAGCCCCGGCCCGCGTTGACCGAAACATCGCCGCTGCGCCGGCGCACTTCCGCGAAGCCGGTGGCGGTCTCGGCCAGCGCCACGTTCCAGCGGCCGTCGATGACCAGGTCGGAGCGCAGCGGCGGGCGCTCGCCAGTGATGGTCTGCATCAGCTCCAGCACGCGCGCCACCTGCAGGCCATCGAGGCTCCCGGCGCTGCGGATGCGGCCGTGGTCCCAGTCCAGGCTGTCGATCGCCAGCGTGGCGCGGTCCAGCAGCAGGCGCGTGGCGCCCAGGCGCACGTGCTGGTCGGCCACCAGCAGCTGCGCGGGCGCGGCCAGGCGCAGGTTGAAGGTGCTGCGCTCTTCCAGCGTGCGGATGGTGCCGTTCCAGCCCTGCTGGCCGCGCCACGCGCCCTGCCCCGCCAGCGCCAGCTGCAGCGGCCGCTGGTTCAGGCTGCCGGCGGCCTTGATGTCGAAGGCGTGGCTGGCCTGGGTGCCGTTGAGGGTGGCGTCGAGCGTGGCGAGGCTGGCGTGCGGGCCGCGGTAGCCGCGCGCCGCCAGCTGCACCGACAGCGGGCCATCCAGCCCGCCGCGGATTTCGGCGCGGCCACTGGCGCTGGCCACCTTGTGCGGTCCCACCTCCAGCGTTTGCGCGTTGTAATCGGCCACCACCTCGGGCTTCTTCAGCGTGCCGGTGATGGTGGCGTCCAGCTTGAGCTTGCCGGCCACGCCGAACTTCAGGCGGTCCAGTTGCGGCGCGTCGACCGCCAGCCTGAGCGCATCGCCGCGCGCGCCGAAGCTGCCGCGCAGGCTGGCCTGGTTGCCGGCCATGCTGAGCGCGGCCTCGCTCGGCAACAGCCGCTCGCCCGCCAGGCGCAGCTTGCCGCCGCCGGTCATCGGCAGGCCCGCGTATTCGCTTTCATGCACGGCGAAGTCCACCGCCACGCCCAGCTGCGGCGCGAGCTCGCCAGTCGCGCTGAAGTCCGCATTGATGCGGCCCGCGGCCACCTTGGCCAGGCGCGACGGGTCGAACGCAGACAGCTTGCCCTTGAAGCTGTATGGCTGCTTGTCTTTCAGCCCCAGCTTGCCTTCGGCGGTCAGCAGGCCGGTGCCGACCACGGCGCGCAGCGCCGCCAGGGTCACGGTCTCGGCATCCACGCTGGCGTCGGCAAACAGCTTGAGCTGTCCGCCCGCCAGGTCCAGCGCCACGCTCTGCCGTCCCGGCTCCAGGCGGATCACCACCGGGCCCGACAGGCTGGCGCTGGCGAGCGAGCCGTGCAGCGCCGACGGGTCCAGCCTGCTCACGTCCAGGTCGAAGCCGCCGCGGCCGCCGCGCAGCGAGCCGCTGCCGGCGATCTCGGCCTTGCCCGCCAGCGCCACGCGCAGGTCCGACACCGCCTGCGCCGACTCGCTCAGCTCCACGCGGGCGCGCACCGATTGCACCGGCAGCCGCTCGCGGTCGAGCGGGCCGGCCTCCAGGTTGCGGATCTCGATCTCGCCGGCGACCGCCAGCGGCGCCGGAGCCGGCGCGGCTGCGGGGGCGGAGGCCGCCGATGCTGCCGCTGGCGCTGAGGCGGCCGGCGCAGCCGCCGCGGGCGCCGAAGCCCCCGCCGCATTGCCGCCCGTCGTCACGCCGTCCACCGGCCGCAGCTCGGCTCGCACGGTCAGGTTGGCCTGCGGCGCCGACGGGCTGAACAGGCGCGGGTTGATGCGGTCGCCGTCGACCAGCAGGCGCGTGAACGGGACCTTCCCGAACGGCGTCAGGTCGGCGCCGGCACGCAGGTGGATGCGGTCGCCGCTGGCCTGCAGTTCGGCGCGCAAGGCGTCGAGGTTGCCGTTGGCGGTAGCGTTGACGGCAAAGGCCTCGTCCTGCCAGCTGCTTTCCAGCAAGGCTTCGGCGCTGAGCGCGAACGGCGCGGCGGCGCCCAGTTGCGCGTTGGCGGCGAGCTTGCCGTAAGGCGTTTCCAGCTTGTCGACGCTGACGCGGTGGCGCAGGCCATCGCTGTGCAGCGCCCCGGCCAGGTTGCTGAACACCATCGGCTCGGCCGTGGGCGCCGGGCCCTGCACCAGCGCCAGGCGCTCGAGCGTCAGCGCATCGACATCGATGGCCAGCGGCAGTTCGAGCGAATCGGGTTTCTGCATCGGCTCCGTAGCGGGCTCGGCCGGCCCCAGCCGCACCTCGGCCTTGCCGATGCGCAGCCACTGCACGTGCAGCCGCCGCGGCTGCCAGCTCAGGTTCCAGCTGCCGTCGACGCGGTCGACCGTGACGCGGGTCTGGCCGCTGGCGAAGACCACGTCGCGCAGGCGCAGGCCGTGCGCCACGGTGCCGCCTTCCAGGCGTCCGCCGAGCATGCCGGCCGACAGCCGCGTCGCCAGCGTCCACAGGTGCCGCGTGCCGGTTTCGGTGCGCAGCGCCGCCACGCCGGTGGCCGCCAGCACCACCACCAGCAACAGCAGGATCCCGGCCAGCCAGCCGAGCGCGCGCCACAGCCGCCGGCGCTTGCGCGGTGGCGGACCCGAGGGCGGCGGCGCCGCGTCGCCGCCGCCGGGCACGGCGGGCAGGTCGTGCACGTTCATCAGAACGCCACCCCCAGCGAGATATGCGGCCGGAACTGCTGCTCCTGGATGCCGTAGCCCACGTCAAGCTGCAGCGGGCCCACCGGCGTGCGCCAGCGCACGCCCACGCCCACGCCGTTGTAGATGGTCACGCCGCGCAGGTCGTTGGCGGCGGTGCCGGCGTCCCAGAACACGGCCACGCCCCAGTCCGGCTTGAACCAGTACTGGTACTCGAGGCTGCCGGTGGCCAGGTACTTGGCCGGCAGTATGCTGGCGCCGCTGGGCGTGCCGAGCGACTGGTAGCTGTAGCCGCGGACCGAATCGGTGCCGCCGGCGCGAAAGCGCAGCGTCGCCGGGATCTGGCTGGCGCTGTCGCCGGTGACGTTAGCGCCCAGCTCCAGCCGCGCCACCACCAGGTCGCGCTTGCCGACCGGGACGTACTGGCGGATCCGGCCGTACAGCCGCAGGAAGGTGGCATCGCTGAGCAGGTTCTTCGCGGCTACCCCGATCTGGGTGTTGATCACGTTGCCGCGGCGCGGGAACACCGGGTTGTCGACATCGCGCCGGGTCCAGGCAAAGGCCGGCACCAGCGCCTTGCTGATCTGGCTGGCCTGGCCCACCGGCAGCAGCTTGTCGTAGTAGAAATCGAGCGACGTCGCGACGTCGTACTTCTCGCGCGAGCGCGCGCGCTTCAGGCCCGCGCGCAGGCTGGTGGTGTCGGTGTTCTCGATGTCGATGGTGCGCTCGTAGCTGCTGTAGACGCTGTTGCGGTAGGCACCGCGCGACGGCGGCATCGCCGCCTCGGCGAACAGGTAGGAACGCTTCTGCTCGATGCGCGCCTGCGAATCGAAGGTCCAGGCCCGGTTGAACAGGTTGTAGTAGGAATAGCGCCCTTCGACCTGCGCCCCGGTATCGGTGGTGAAGCCGGCACCGCTGTTGAGCCGGTGCACCGGATATTCGCGCACGCGCACCGACACCGGCGCGGTGACCACGCCGTCGGGTGCCTGCCCGGCATCCGGCGGCGGCTCCAGGTCGACCTGCACGTTGGAGAAATACGGCTGGTTCTGGATCGCGCGCTGCAGCTCCAGCAGCCGCTCGACCCGGTAGGGCTCGCCCTCGTTGAGCGGGTTGACGTTGACGATGATCTGTTCCGGGTAGCGGCGCGTGCCCGTGACCTTGAGCGGCCCCAGGCGGTAGGCCGGGCCGCTGGCATAGTGCGCCGACAGGTCGGCGCGCAGTTCGTCGGGCTCGACCCGCGCCTGCGACGCGGCCAGGCGCGCGCCGTAATAGGTGTGGCTCTGCAGCGTCACCAGCGCGTCTTCCTTGGCCTTGTCCCAGGCGTCCTGGCGGAACGGCTCGCCCGCGGGCAGGCCCCATTTGGCCTTCATCTCCGCTACCTGTCCGGGCGACTGGGTCGCGGCCGGGCCGGTCACCTGCAGGTCGACGTTGCGGATCAGCGTGCGCGCGCCGGGGTCGACCATCACATGGACCACGCGCTTGTCGCCCTCGCCCTCGACGCGGGTGGTGGTGGTGGGATCGAAATAGCCTTCGGTGGAGGTGAAGGCCCGCACCTGCTCGCCGACGGTCTCGACCATGTAGTCGAACTGGTCCTGCGACAGGTCGGTGCGGTCCTTGTAGCGGGCCAGGTCGAGGTGCTCCTCCAGCATCTCGCGGATCGGCTTGGGCGCGTCGACCTCGACCTTGTAGGCGGCCTGGGCGGCACCTCCGGCAAGTGCCAGCACCAGCGCCCCGAGCACGCCCGGTGCGCGCGAGGCCGGGCGCCGGGCGGCGCGGCCAGCCAGGTCAGCGGTGTTAGCGGTGTCTTGCGGCATCGCCCCATTGTCCACACATACAAAGTCGGTATTTGACCACACCCGGCCTGGCGCCCGGAATTTTCCTGCGCATTGCGGCGCCTTTGCGGCCGCCGCCCCCCGGCTGGTGTGCATCCCGGGGTGCCGATACTGTAAAATCATGGCCCACTGTACCTATCTGGCGCCCGCACGGGTGCATCCCGGTTGACCATGGCCCTCTACGAATCCGATATCACCCAGTTCCTGAAGCAGCTCAAGCAAGAGCGCCCGACGCTGGAGGCCGAGCAGCGCGACGGCCGCGCCCTGCTGTGGGACAAGGCACCGATCGACCTCGAAGAGCGCGCCCGCGCCCAGGCTTCGCGCGTGGCGCAGAAGCCCTACGTCTACTCGCTGGACAACTGATCCGCGCCGCCCCCGCGTCCGAGCCGAACGCACCATGAGCGCAGGCGACCAGGACAAGCTGCCGCTGCCCGTGGAGCTGCCCGCCGTGGCGCCCGCCGCCGCCGGCCCGGCCGGCCCCGCCGACATGGTCGACGGGATGGCGTTCGCGCGCCTGTACGGCGAGCCGCTGTTCAAGCTGCCGCAGGACCTGTACATCCCGCCGGATGCGCTCGAGATCTTCCTCGAAGCCTTCGAAGGCCCGCTGGACCTGCTGCTGTACCTGATCCGCAAGCAGAACTTCAACGTCCTCGACATCCCGATGTCGCAGGTGACGCGGCAGTACCTGTCGTATATCGAGCAGATCCGCAAGACCAACCTGGAACTGGCGGCGGAATACCTGCTGATGGCGGCGATGCTGATCGAGATCAAGTCGCGCATGCTGCTGCCGGTCAAGAAGGCTGACAGCGACGAGGAAGCCGAGGACCCGCGCGCCGAACTGGTGCGCCGCCTGCTGGAGTATGAGCAGATGAAGCTGGCCGCGCAGCGCCTCGATACGGTGCCGCAGCTGGGCCGCGACTTCCTGCGCTCGCAGGTGTATATCGAGCAGAGCCTGGCGCCGCGCTTTCCCGAGGTGGAAACCGTCGACCTGCAGGCGGCCTGGGCCGACGTGCTCAAGCGTGCCAAGCTCAACCAGCACCACAAGATCTCGCGCGAGGAGCTGTCGGTGCGCGAGCACATGAGCCAGATCCTGCGCCGGCTGCAGCACGCGCGCTTCATGGAATTCTCGGAGCTGTTCGAGGACGCGGTGCGCTCCGGCAAGGGCGTGCCGGTGGTGGTGGTGAACTTCATCGCCATGCTCGAGCTGTCGCGGGAATCGCTGGTGGAGATCACCCAGGCCGAGCCGTTCGCGCCAATTTATGTGCGATTGGCGTACAGCCCCAGCTGACCCGTCCGAACCGCCGAGGCCAGCCCCGCCCCACTTGATCTACAATCCGCCGACAGCCGGCCCAGACCGGCACGGCAGCCGCCGCCCGCCGCGAACCGGCGTCCGGGTCACCCCTACACGACCAGCACACCAAGGCAGATGAAAGTCATTTCCTCCATCCAAGAGCTGCGGGACCAGTTGCGCGGCCAGAACCGCGCGGCCTTCGTCCCCACCATGGGCAACCTGCACGAAGGCCACCTGTCGCTGATGCGCCTGGCGCGCCAGCATGGCGACCCGGTGGTGGCATCCATCTTCGTCAACCGCCTGCAGTTCGGCCCGAACGAGGATTTCGACAAATACCCGCGCACGCTGCAGGACGACATCGAAAAACTGCAGAGCGAAGGCGTCTACGTGCTGTTTGCGCCCTCCGAGCGCGACATGTACCCGGTGCCGCAGGAATACCGCGTCGAGCCGCCCCACGACCTGGGCGACATTCTCGAGGGCGAATTCCGCCCCGGCTTCTTCAAGGGCGTGTGCACCGTGGTGATGAAGCTGTTCTCGTGCGCGCAGCCGCGCGTGGCGGTGTTCGGCAAGAAAGACTACCAGCAGCTGATGATCGTGCGCCAGATGGTGCAGCAGTTCGCGCTGCCGATCGACATCATTCCCGCCGAGACCGTGCGCGCCGAAGACGGCCTGGCGCTGTCGTCGCGCAACCGCTACC
Organism: Cupriavidus taiwanensis; assembly: GCF_900250115.1. Classification (NCBI taxonomy): domain Bacteria; kingdom Pseudomonadati; phylum Pseudomonadota; class Betaproteobacteria; order Burkholderiales; family Burkholderiaceae; genus Cupriavidus; species Cupriavidus taiwanensis. The sequence continues at coordinate 2,722,169 of NZ_LT984803.1, forward strand.
TGAGCCCGGACGAGCGCGCCGAGGCGCCGGTGCTGTACCGCACGCTGCACGACGTGCGCGACACCGTGCTGGGCGGCGACCGCGCCTCGGCCGACCTGCTGGCGGTCGAGGCGGGGGCCCGCGCGTCGCTGCAGCAGCGTGGCTGGAAGCCGGACTACGTGTCGATCCGCAAGCGCGTCAACCTGCAGGCGCCGACGCGCGAGGAATTCCTCGCCGGCGAGCCGCTGGTGATCCTGACCGCGGCCCGGCTGGGCGCGACCCGGCTGATCGACAACCTCGAAATCTGAACGGCGCGTCCGCGACCGCCAGAAAAGTAAGGCAGGCCCGGCGGCCTGCCTTTTTTCATGCCCCGCGCATGCCGGCGCGCTGCGCGCTCTTGACCACATGGCGCTGGTGGCCGCGCCGCCGCTTCCACCAGATCAGCGTGCCGGTCACGGCAAACGCCAGCGGCGCCAGCCCGAAAAGCGTGATAAAGATCCGCCCAGGCAGGCCGAAGGCTTCGCCGGTATGCAGCGGAAACTGCCAGTTCAGCAGCGTGTCGCCGGCGGGCGCCTGGTGCGGGTCGCGCACGCCCAGCGGCGAGCCGGTCCAGGCATCGAGCCAGAGCCGCGTGGCGCCGGTGTGCTGGCGCACCTCGCCGGGCTGGCACAGCCGGATCTCGAAGGCATCGCCGGGCTTGCGCGGGAAGCCGATGCGGGTGACCTGCGCCTGCGGGAACTGCGCCTGCGCCGCGGCCATGATCTGGCCCGCTTCCAGCGGCCGCGCCCCGGCCGGCGCCGGTGCCGAGACGTGCTTGGCGGGCGGCGTCACCGTCATCACGCCAGCGACGATCGGCGTCACCCACTTGGGCAGGTTCAGGTACCAGCCGGAAAACGCGACGATGGCCAGCACCGGCGCGGCCAGGATGCCGCCGGCGCGGTGCAGCGAATAGTTGAAGCGCGACCACGAGCCGCCATGCGTGATGCGGAACGCCTGCTCTACCGAGCGCAGCTTCATCTTGGGCCACCATGCCGCCACCCCGACCAGCGTGGTCAGCAACAGCAGCATGCCGGCCACGCCGGTGATGGTCTTGCCCGTATCGCCGGACAGCAGGTAGCGGTGCAGGTGGAACAGCGTGGGCAGCAGCAACCGGCGCGACAGCCCGGGTTCGCCCCAGACGCGCTCGCCCTTCACCGCCAGCGTGACCGGGTCGACCATCACCTGGCGCGAGCGCCCCGGCACCACGCCGTCGGGCCCCTTGGCCGGATACCAGGCGATAAAGACGCCGCCGGCATGGGTCGGCAGCATCAGCAGGTTGGGCTTGCCGTAGGGCGGCGCCGCGAGGCGCTCGGTCACGGCCTGGACCGCGTCCGGGGTCAGCGGCGCGGTCATCGGCGCGGACGCCACCAGAAGGTCGGGATTGAGCCAGGCGTCGAGTTCATCGCGCCAGGCGATGGTCATGCCGGTCAGCCCCATCAGGACGAACAGCAGGCCGAGACTGAGGCCGATATAGCGATGCAGCTTGACGAGGACGACGCGCAGGCGGCCGGTGACCATGACGGGGTGAAGTACGTTGAGCGGACGCTGCAAGCCGCGGAATATGGCGCACAAGCCATGCCATGCCGCGTTGCGAATGCGAAAGATTCGCGATTCTAGCAGGGCCTCGGCGCCCTGCCGTGGCGGCGCCGTGGCAACGCCGCGGCAACGTCAGCGCCGCAACGGCGCCAGCAGTGCCGCCAGGTCCAGGTGCGCGGCCATGGTGTCGGCCAGGCGCTCGATCGACGCTTCGCGCAGCGCGTCGAGATCGACCGCCTGCGCCCGGTCCAGCCCGGCCCAGCGCAGCAGCGCCTGGCAGGCGGCGGGATCGTCGAACAGGCCGTGGACATAGGTCGCCAGCACCTGCCCGTCGCCCGAGCGCGCGCCGTCCGGCCGCATGCTGCCGTCGCCGCGCTCCAGCCACAGCGCCGGCTGCTCCAGGCCCTTGCCGGTGGTGACGCCGAGGTGGATCTCGTAGCCGCGCACCGGCGCGCCGGCCGGGTCCGACAGCCGTCCGCGCACCTGGCGCAACTGCTTGTCGGCGGCCAGCGTGGTTTCGTAATCGAGCCAGCCCAGGCCGGCGCTGCTGCCGGCGGGGCCTTCGCGGCCGTCGGGATCGTGCACCTGCCGCCCCAGCATCTGCATGCCGCCGCAGATGCCGATCAGCTTGCCGCCGTAGCGCAGGTGCCGCGCCAGCGCGGCGTCCCAGCCCTGCGCGCGCAGGAAGTCGAGGTCGCCGCGCACGTTCTTGCTGCCGGGCAGCACCACCAGGTCGGCGGGCGGGATCGGCCGGCCGGGGCCGACAAACTGCAGGTCGACCTGCGGGTGCGCGCGCAGCGCGTCGAAGTCGGTATGGTTGGCGATGCGCGGCAGCACCGGCACGATTACGCGCAGGCGCTGCGCGCCCTGGCCCCCCTCGGCCTGCACGCCGATGATGGCGTCCTCGGCATCGAGGTGCAGGCCGTGCAGGTACGGCAGCACGCCGAACACCGGCTTGCCGGTACGCGCCACCAGCCAGTCCAGGCCCGGCTCCAGCAGCCCGATATCGCCGCGGAAGCGGTTGATGATGAAGCCGGTCACGCGCGCGCGCTCGCTCCCGGACAGGCAGTCGAGCGTACCCACCAGGTGCGCGAACACGCCGCCGCGGTCGATGTCCGCGACCAGCACCACCGGGCAGTCGACCTGCTCGGCAAAGCCCATGTTGGCGATGTCGCGCTCGCGCAGGTTGACCTCGGCCGGGCTGCCGGCGCCCTCCACCAGCACCACCTCATGCGCCCGCGCCAGGCGCGCGTGCGAGGCCAGCACCGCCTGCATCGCCTGCGGCTTGTAGGCGTGGTAGGCGCGCGCGTCCAGGTCCAGCCGGGCGCGGCCATGGATGATGACCTGGGCGCCGGTGTCGCTGCTGGGCTTGAGCAGCACCGGGTTCATGTCGGTATGGGGCGCCAGCCGCGCGGCCTGCGCCTGCAGCGCCTGGGCGCGGCCGATTTCGCCGCCGTCGGCGGTGACGGCGCTGTTCAGCGCCATGTTCTGGGGCTTGAATGGCACCACGCGCGTGCCGGCGCGGGCCAGCACCCGGCACAGACCGGCGACGATGGTGCTCTTGCCGGCATCGGAGGTGGTGCCCTGGACCATCAGGGTGCCGCGCAGGCCACCCGGCGGCGGGGATTGCGGAGAGTCGGGTTGCATCGGCGGATTATCGCACCGCCGCGCACGCGGGCCGTGCCATGCCCGGATGCGGCGGCTACAATACGCGGATGGAAACCCCGGCCATCGCACCCGCCCCCGCGTCGGGCACCGCACCTGCCGCCCAGCCGCGCGCTGCCGCCGGCGGCAGCGGCGGCCGCCAGCTTACCCTGGTGCTGGGCGGCGCCCGTTCCGGCAAGAGCCACTTTGCCGAACAGCTCGCCACCGACCACGCCACCATTACCGGCGGACCGGTCACCTACATCGCCACGGCACATCAGGACCCGGCCCATGCCGACCAGGAACTGGAGGTCCGCATCGCGCTGCACCGCGCGCGCCGCCCCGCCGACTGGCGCCTGGTCGAAGAGCCGGTGCACCTGGCCGATGCGCTCTATGCCAACGCGCGCCACGACGGCTGCATCCTGGTGGATTGCATGACGCTGTGGATCAACAACCTGCTCTTCCCCAACGGCCGCAGCTATCCCGAGCATGGCGTGATCACGCCGCCGGCAGCGTTCACCGAGGAAATCGAGGCGCTGCTCAATGCGCTGCCGACGCTGCCCGGCCATGTGATCCTGGTCTCGAACGAGATCGGCTTCGGCGTGATCCCGATGGGTGCCATCACCCGCTTCTATGTCGATGAACTGGGCCGCCTGAACCAGAAGCTGGCCGCCGCCGCCGACTGCGTGCGGCTGCTGGTGGCGGGTATCCCGGTCGCGGTAAAGGGCCCCGATCCCGCATGCTGATGCTGGCCTGGCCGGCATGCGTGGCAGCGGCATGGATCGGGGCACTGCTGGACCGCTGGCTCGGCGAGCCGCGCCGCTGGCATCCGCTGGTGGGCTTCGGCCGCATCGCGGCCGCCCTGGAGCGCCGCCTCAACCCTCCCTCGCAAGGTGATGCGCGATCGCGCCAGCGCCTTGCCGGGCTTGCCGGCTGGTGCGTGCTGGTGCTGGCCCCGGCCGCGCTGGCATGGTGGCTGGTGGCCGCCGCGGCCCGCTGGCATCCGCTCGCCGCGCTGGCGCTGCATGCGCTGGCGCTGTACGCGGCGCTGGGCGCGCGCAGCCTGCACCAGCATATCGCCCCGATCGCCGGCGCCTTGAACGCGGCCGACCTGCCTGCCGCGCGCGCGCTGACCGCGCGCATCGTCTCGCGCGACACCGCCGATGCCGACGCCGAGGCGCTGGCGCGTGCCGCCTGCGAATCGGCACTGGAAAACGGCAACGACGCCGTGTTCGGCGCGCTGTTCTGGTTCCTGGTCGGCGGCGCGCCCGCCGTGATCGTGTTCCGCCTGGCCAATACGCTCGATGCGATGTGGGGCTACCGCACGCCGCGGCTGCTGCATTTCGGCTGGGCCGCGGCGCGTCTCGACGATGCCCTCAACCTGGTGCCGGCACGGCTGACCGCGCTGTCGTATGCGCTGCTCGGCGCCACCGCGCCGGCCTTGCGCTGCTGGCGCACGCAGGCGCCGGCGTGGTCGAGCCCCAATGCCGGCCCGGTGATGGCCGCGGGAGCCGGCGCCATCGGCGTGCGTCTCGGCGGCCCGGCGCGCTATCACGGTGAAATCGAGCCACGCCCGCCGCTGGGCGCCGGCACCGCGCCGCAGGCGGCGCATGTGATGGCCTGCCTGCGGCTGGTGGAACGCACGCTATGGCTGTGGCTGGCACTGGCAGGCGCGAGCGCGCTGGCCGCGCTGATCATCTCCGCACCGGCATGAGCACCGCCCTGCCCCCGATCCGCCATGGCGGCGACCTGCTCGCCGCGGTGCGCCGCTACGGCCGCCCGGCCGACGAGTGGCTCGACCTGTCCACCGGCATCAATCCCGGCGGCTATGCGGTGCCGATGCTGCCGCCGCAGGTATGGCAGCGGCTGCCGCAGGACGACGACGGCCTGGCCGAACTGGCCGCGGCGGCATGCGGCGCGCCCCATGCGCTGCCGGTGGCCGGCTCGCAGGCCGCGATCCGCACGCTGCCGGCGCTGCTGCGCCCGGGGCGCGTCGGCATCGCCGCGCTGGGGTACAGCGAATACGCGCCGGCGTTCGCCACCGCGGGGCACACCGTGGTGCTGCTGGACGAAGCGGACTTCAAGCGGCCTGATCTGGCCGACGCGCTCGATCATCTGGTCGTCGTCAACCCGAATAACCCGACCGCGCGCATGCTGCCCGCCGCCACGCTGCTGCGCTGGCATGGCGCGCTGGCTGCGCGCGGCGGCACGCTGCTGGTCGACGAAGCCTTTATCGATTGCCTGCCCGGCGCTTCCGTCGCCGCGCATAGCGCCCGGCCCGGGTTGGTGGTGCTGCGCTCGATCGGCAAGTTCTACGGGCTGGCCGGCATCCGCTGCGGCTTCGTGCTGGCACAGCCGGCGCTGCTCGACGCGCTGCGCGCGCGCCTGGGCCACTGGACCGTCGCCGGCCCCGCGCGCGAGGTGGCGCGCCGCGCGCTGGCCGACCAGCCGTGGCAGCACGCCACCCGTGACCGGCTGCAGGCGTGCGGGGCACGGCTGGCCGCCATGCTGGACCGCCACGGCCTGGCGCCGGCGATGCACCCGTTGTTCTGCTGGGTCCCGCATCGCGACGCCGCGCGGCTGCACCACGGCCTGGCGCAGCACGGCGTCTGGACCCGTTATTTCGATGCCGCCGGCGGCTGCGCGCCGAGCCTGCGCCTTGGACTGCCGCCGGACCAGCCGCTGGCCTGGCAGCGGCTGGACGCGGCGCTGGCGGCCGCTGCCTGACCTTCCGACGCCTGCCATGCCGAACCGCCTCACCCCTGTCATCGCCTACGCCCTGCTGACCGCGGCGCTACCCGCCACCGCCACGGTCTCCGCCATCGACGACGCCGGCCAGACCGTGACCCTGGCGCAGCCCGCGCGCCGCGTGGTCTCGCTGGCGCCGCACGTCACCGAGATGCTGTTCGCCGCGGGCGCGGGCGACCGCATCGTCGGCACCGTCAACTACAGCGACTACCCGCCGCAGGCGCGCGCGATCGCGCGCGTCGGCGACAACAAGGCGCTGGACCTGGAGCGCATCGCCGCGCTCAAGCCCGACCTGATCGTGGTGTGGCGCCACGGCAATGCACAGAAGCAGGCCGACCGCTTGCGTGCGCTCGGCATCCCGCTGTTCTACAGCGAGCCGCGCCGGCTGGCGGCGATCCCGGACAACATCGAGAAGCTTGGCACGCTGCTGGGCACCGAGGCCACCGCGCGGCGCGCCGCCGACGGCTTCCGCCAGCAGGTGGAAACGCTGCGCAAGACTTATGCGGCGCGCCCGCCGGTGACGGTGTTCTACCAGGTCTGGCAGCAGCCGCTGATGACGCTCAACGGCCAGCACCTGGTCAGCGACATGCTGGCGCTGTGCGGCGGCCGCAACCTGTTCGCGGCCGAGGCGCCGCTGGTGCCGACCGTGTCGGTCGAAGCGGTGATCGCTGGCAATCCGGAAGCGATGGTGACGGCGGGCATGGGCGCCACGCGCTCGGACCAGCCGTTGCCGGATTTCGAGATGTGGCGGCGCTGGACCCAGGTCACGGCGGTGGCGCGCAACAACCTGTTCGTGATCGATGGCGACCTGCTCAACCGTGCCGGCCCGCGCGTGGTGCAGGGCGCGGCGCAGCTCTGCAAGGACCTCGACACCGCGCGCAGCCGCCGGCCGGCACGCTGATCAGCCGCCGCGGTTCCACCAGCCCAGCCGCGCCCCGCCCTGCCCCAGCCGGAATCCGCAGCTGGCGCCGAAGCCGAGTTCCCAGCTGACCGTGGTCGACAGCGGCACGCCCAGCCAGTGCGCCGCCAGCATGCGCATCGGCCCGGCATGGCCGACCACCCAGAGGCATTGCGCGCGCGCGCCGACCAGGGTCGCGGCCCAGCCAACCACCCGCGCCATCGCCTGCGCCGGCGATTCGCCGCCATGCGGACGCGCATGCAGCAGGTCGGCCGCCCATTGGTCCAGCGCAGTGCGGTCGATCGCATCCCAGGCCACGCCCTCCCAGCTGCCGAAGTCGATTTCGCGCAGGGCCGCTTCGGTGTCGATGTCCGGCACGCCGCCGGGCCATGCCTGGGCCAGCGCCTGCGCCGTGCCGAGCGCGCGCGCCAGCGGGCTGGCGACGATGCGATCCGGTGCCGGCAGGCCGGCAACGATGCGCGCGGCGGGCGGCGTCAGCGGCGCCAGCAGCGGCAGGTCGAGGCAGCCATAGCAGGTGCCTGCCGGCACCTGCGGCTGCGCATGGCGGATCAGGACCAGGTCCATGCCGCGGCCACCAGGTAGAGCAGGATTTCGGCGCATTGCTGGGCCATGCCCAGGCAGTCGCCGGTATAGCCGCCGATGCGGCGCACGAAGTACCGGCCGAGCAGCAGGCGCAGCACCAGCAACGCTGCGAAGGCCGCCGCGCCGAACCCCGGCGACACCAGCCACAGCGGCACCAGCCCGCACAGCAGCGCGAACACCAGGCCCGCGCCGGCCAGCTTCTGCGCCACCGGCTTGGCCTTGCCCTCGGCGCGCACGTAGGCCAGCGTGGCGAGATAGCTGACCGCCATCGCGCGGCTGGCGGCATGCGCGGCGACCAGTACGGCGATCAGCACCGCGATGCCGCCGCGCCCGGCGATGGCGACCAGCAGCTGCCACTTCAGCAGCAGCGCCACCACCAGCGCGATCGCGCCGAACGCGCCGATGCGCGAATCGTGCATGATGCGCAGCACGTCGTCGCGCCGCCACGCACCGCCGAAGGCATCGATGCAATCGGCTAGCCCGTCTTCATGGAAGGCGCCGGTCAGCAGCAGCGTCGCGGCCATGCCCAGCAGCACGGCCACGCCGGGCGGCCACCACAGCGCCGCCCCCCAGGTGAGCAGCGCGCCCGCGCCGCCCACCAGCAGCCCGACCAGCGGAAAGTAGCGTGCGGCGGCATGCAGGTAATGCGGTTCGAAGCCGACCCAGCGCGCCAGCCAGCCCGGCAGCGGCACGCGCGTGAAGTAGCCCAGTGCGGTCAGGAAATAGCGCAGTTCGCCGGCCACGCCCGCGCGGCCGCGGGGTACGGGTCCGGGTCCGGCTTCGGGTCCGGGTTCGGGTTCGGGCATGGGCACCGGGTCGGGCGGCACGCTCATGGCGATGCGGTGCTGACGCCGGCGCCGCTGAAGGTGGCCATCTCGTTCAGGAACGCCGCCGCCGCGGCCAGCAGCGGCCACGCCAGCGCGCAGCCGGTGCCTTCGCCCAGGCGCAGGTCCAGCGCCAGCAGCGGCGCGGCGTCGAACTGCGCCAGCAGCGCGCGGTGGCCGCGCTCGTGCGAACAGTGCGTGAACACGCAGTATTGCAGCACGTTGGGGTCCAGCCGCTGCGCCACCAATAGCGCGGCGGTGGCGATAAAGCCGTCGACCAGGATCACCATGCGGCTGGCCGCGGCGGTCAGGAACGCGCCGGCCATCATCGCGATCTCGAAGCCGCCGAAGGTGGCCAGCACCTCGAGCGGCGCCTGCGCATCGGCATGCCGCGCCAGCGCGCCGGCCAGGACCTCGCGCTTGCGCGCCAGGCCGGCGTCGTCCAGGCCGGTGCCGCGCCCGATGCAGTCCTCGAGCGGCAGGCCGGTCAGCCGCTGCATCAGGCACGCCGCGGCCGAGGTGTTGGCGATGCCCATCTCGCCGAAACCGATCACGTTGCAGCCCTGCTGCGCATGGCGCAGCACGCGCGCCATGCCGGCGGTCATCGCCGCGGCGGCTTGCTCAGGCGTCATCGCCGGCTCGCTGGCGAAGTTGCGGGTGCCGTCGGCGATGCGGCAGTTAACCAGGCCGGGCGCCGCCGGCAGCGGCACGCGCACGCCCGCGTCGACGATCTCCAGCGCAATGCCGTGCTGGCGCGAGAACACATTGATCGCCGCGCCGCCGGCGAGGAAGTTCTGCACCATCTGCGCCGTGACCTCGGCCGGATAGGCGCTCACACCGGCGTCGGCCACGCCATGGTCGGCGGCGAACACGATCACCGTGGGACGCCGTAGCACCGGCCGTGCGCTGCCCTGGATCAGGCCCAGCTGCAACGCCAGTGCTTCGAGCCGGCCGAGCGCGCCGAGCGGCTTGGTCTTGTCGTCGATGGCGGCCTGCAGCACCGGGCGCAGGGCATCGTCGAGCGGAGGAATTTCGGGAAACTGCATGATGCCTGGATCGGGTACTCAGAAAAAATGGGGCTACATTTCCACGCCGCGCTGGGCCTTGATGCCCTGCTGGAACGCGTGCTTGACCGGGGTCATGTCGGTGACGGTGTCGGCCGCCTCCACCAGCGCCGGCGGCGCGCCGCGGCCGGTGATGACCACGTGTTGCAGCGGCGGACGCGCGCGCAGGTCGGCAATGACCTGCTCCACATCAAGATAGTGCAGCTTGAGCGCGATGTTGAGCTCGTCGAACAGCACCAGGCCGATGCCGGGGTCGCGCAGCATGCCGCGCGCCACTTCCCACGCGGCCTCGGCCTTGGCCACGTCGCGGGCACGGTCCTGGGTTTCCCAGGTATAGCCCTCGCCCATCACGTGGAAGGCGCATTCGTCGGGAAAGCGGCGCAGGAACATCTCTTCGCCGGTGGGCTGCGCGCCCTTGATAAACTGGACCACGCCGGTGCGCATGCCATGGCCGAGCGCGCGCACCACCATGCCGAAGCCGGAGCTGGACTTGCCCTTGCCGTTGCCGGTGGTGATGACGATCACGCCGCGCTCGTCCTGCGCGGCGGCGATCCTGGCGTCGACCACTTCCTTCTTGCGCACCATGCGCGCCTTGTGGCGGGCATCGCGGTCCGGGTCCTGCGCGGTGGGGTTCTGGTTTTCAGTCATGTCGTGAGTCTGGTGTGGTGAGGCGCGCGCCGTCGGGAATCAGCGCGGTATGGGCGCCGTCGCTGACGCTGACGATCGCGGTGCGCAGCGCGCGCGAGCAGTGTTCGGGGGTCAGCACCTGCGCGGCGGGGCCGTGCAGCGCGGTGCCGTCTGCGGCCATCAGCAGGGCGTGGGTGGCGTAGCGCAGCGCCAGCGTCAGGTCGTGCAGGATCACCACGATGGCGTGGCGCCCCGCCCTGGCCAGCGCGGACAGCTGCTCCAGCACCAGGATCTGGTGGCGCAGGTCCAGGTGCGAGACCGGCTCGTCGAGCAGCAGCAGTGGCGCCTGCTGCGCCAGCGCCGCGGCCAGCGAGACGCGCTGGCGCTCGCCGCCGGACAGCGTCAGCACATCGCGCGCGGCCAGCGCCTCGATATCCATGGCGCGGATCACGTCGTGCACGATGCGATCGTCCTCGCGCCCGGTCCAGCCCCAGCCCGACAGGTGCGGATGGCGGCCCACGCGCACCGCGTCTAGCACCGGCATCGGGAAAGTGTCGTGCACGGCTTGCGGCAGGTAGGCGCGCTGGCGCGCCAGCACCGCGGCATCGACCAGGGCCAGCGCGGTGCCGTCGATCTCGACGCTGCCGCCGTCGGCGTGGCGCAGTCCGGCCAGCACCGTCATCAGCGTGGACTTGCCGGCGCCGTTGGGGCCGGCGATGCACCACAGCTCGCCGGGGCCGATCGCCAGGCTCAGGCGCTCCACCAGCACGCGCTGGCTGGTGCGCAGCCGCAGCTCGCGCAGCGTCAGGCGCGGACAGGCAGCGAGCGGAACCGACCAGTGCGCGCCGGCGCTCATCGCGGCCTCCGCAACAGCAGGTACAGGAAGGTTGGCACGCCCAGCAGCCCGGTGATCACCCCCACCGGCAGCTGCGCCGGCGCCACCACGGTGCGCGCGATCAGGTCGGCCGCCATCAGCAGCGCGCCGCCCAATAGCGTCGCGGCCGGCAACAGCATGCGCTGGTCGTTGCCCCAGGCGAGCCGCACCAGGTGCGGCACCACCAGCCCGACAAAGCCGATCGAGCCGGCAGTGGTGATGGCCGCGGCAATGCACAGCGATGCCAGCATGAAGGTCGCCAGCCGCACGCGGCCGACGCGCACGCCCAGCGCCTGCGCCACGGTCTCGCCCAGCAGCATCACGTTGAGCGCGCGCGCCATCGGCATGGCCAGCAGCAGTGCCGCCGCCAGCATGGCCAGCGCGCCGCCGTAGCTGGCGGTGCCGCCCAGGTCGCCGGTGAGCCAGAACAGCATGCCGCGCAGGCGCGACTCCGGCGCGACCGACAGGATCAGCGTGATCACCGCGCCCCAGCCGGCGGCCAGGATCACGCCGGTCAGCAGCAGCCGCGCGCCGGCTTCGCGATGGCCGCCCTGCACCTGCGGATGCAGCAGGTCGCGTCGCGCCAGCGAGGCCACCAGCACCATCGCCAGCAAGGCGCCGAGCGCCGCGGCCGCCTGCACGCCCCACCATGGCGCCAGCACCAGCATCGCCAGCAGCGCGGCGGTGGAGGCGCCGCCGGATACGCCCAGCACATAGGGCTCGGCCAGCGGGTTGCGCAGCAGCACCTGCATCAGCGCACCGGACAGGGCCAGCAGCCCGCCGCAGGCAAAGGCCGCGGCCGCGCGCGGCAGGCGCAGCTCATGCACGATGGCGCCGGCAGTGCCGGTGTCGGCTCCGCTCAGCGCCAGCCACAGCGCGCGCGCATCGAGCGCAACGCTGCCGAGCGCCAGCGACAGCGCGAACGCCAGCAGCGCCGCCAGCGCCAGCACCAGCCAGATCGCCAGGGCCCGCCGGAACTCAGACATGGAACTCACACATGGAACTCACACAGGGCGCGCCCGCGCGCTCATCGCTGGCGCCAGCCCAGCGTGATGAAACCCGCGCGCCCCTGCGTGTTGTACGGGTAGGCGAGTTGATAGTCCTTGTCGAACAGGTTTTCGACGCGGGCGGCGATGAACCATTGCTTGTCGATGTTGTAGCGGGCGTTGAGGTTGACGATACCGTATCCGCCCAGCCGGCGCGAGCCCGCATCCATGCGCGACGACGACAGCAGCCATTCGCCGCCGAAGCGCCAGTTGCCGACATTGCGGCCCACGTCGAGCGCGGCGTGGCGGCGCGCGCGGCGCAGCAGCTGCGTGTCGGACTGCTCGTCGACCGGGTTCTGGAAGGTCACGCTGGCGCCGATGTCGGTGCCGTAGACACTGGCGCGCCACGACGCCTCGATGCCCTGCACCTTGGCCTGGTTGACGTTCTGCGCCAGGAACATGCCATTGGGCTGCAGTGCCGACACGATCAGGTCGTGGTAGCGCGTCTCGAACGCGGTCACGCGCAGCAGGCCGGCGCTGGCGGTGGTGTACTGCACGCCGGCCTCGACCGACTTGGCGCGCTCGGGTTGCAGGTTGGGCTGGCCGAAGTTGGGGTAGTACAGCTCGTTGAAGGTCGGCGCGCGGAAGGCATTGCTGACGTTGGCGATCAGCTTGAACGCATCGGTCAGGTCGTAGCCGTAGCCGGCGAAGAAGCTGCCCTGGTTGCCGAAGTCGGAATAGTGGTCATTGCGCGCGTTGAGCTGCAGCTGGTGCTTGCCGAAGCGCCCGTCATAGCCGCCGAACACCGAGAACACATTGCGCGTGGGCGCGCCGTAGGCGCTCGAGTCCAGCTCCTGCTGCAGGTAGTCGGTACCGAACAGCAGCATGTGGCCGACGGCCAGCGCGTACTCGTTCTGCCAGTTGAACTGGCGGTTGCGGGTATTGAAGGTGCCGTTGGGCCTGTCGTTCAGGAAGGTATCGCTGCGGTCCTCGCTCTGCGACAGCTTGAAATGCGTGGTCCAGTCCGCGCCCAGCTTGCCGTTGGCGAACGCCGACAGCGTGTACAGCTCGCTGTTGGTGCGGTTCTCGTCGGTGGGGCGGCCGAAGGCGCTGTCGAACGACAGCTTGCTCTTCGAGTAGTAGCCGCTGATGCCCGCATCCCAGTTCGGCGTGAAGCGGTGCTTCACCTGCCCCGACACGCTCTGGTTCTCGTACGGGTTGTCGTTGGGATTGGCGCGCGGCGCCTGCCTGGTGTCGATCGACGAGAAGCCGTCGGTCTTGAACGCCGAGCCGGTCAGGTTGAACGAGGTGTCGCCGACCTGGCCGCCGTAGCCGACCGTGCCCTGGCGCGTATTGTTGCTGCCGTACTCAACCGCCGCGTTGGCCGCCGGCGCCTGGCCGGCGCCGTTCTTGGTAAAGATCTGCACCACGCCGCCGATCGCGTCCGAGCCGTACAGCGCCGAGACGTTGCCGCGCACCACCTCGATGCGGTCGATCTGGTCGGGCAGGATATTGGCCAGCTGCGCGGTGCCGCTGCTGGCCGACGAGACCCGCACGCCATCGATCAGGATCAGGGTCTGGTTGGAATTGGCGCCACGCATGAACAGCGAGGTGTTGCCGCCCATGCCGCCGTTGGTGGCAAACTCCACCCCGGCCTGGCTGCGCAGCAGCGTGCGCAGGTCGGGCGCCTGCGAGTTGATGATGTCCTGCTGCGTGACCACCGTGGTATGCGGCAGCGCCTCGGTGATCGACTGCGCGGTGCGGGTGGAAGTGACCACCACCGGCGCGAGCTGCGCGGTGCGGCTGTCGGCCGCCTGCGCGCAGGCGCTACCGGGGACGAGGGTGAACGAGGCCATGGCCGCCAGGATGGCGGGCACGGACGGACGCACCGCCGGGCTTGCCGGGCGGGTTGACCTGTGAAGCGATGAACGCATGATGCAGGACTGGATAGGAACGGCCGGGCCCGTTCCCCCGCGGGCCATATGGCGATGAGGCGTGCCGCGCACGGGCGGCAGCCCGCGTTCAGGCCGGTATCCGGGCTGGCGACACGAAACCGGCGCCTTCCCGAACCTGCGGTTCAGTGGCGTGTGGCCGGTCCTGCGGGCAGTGGCCGTGCATCCGATGACGGATCGGGCCGTGCCAGCCGGCGTGGCTGGCGTATGCGCACCGCGGTCGCTTACCGTTGCGGGGGCAGCACAGGTTGGCCTGTCCGGCGCGCAGCCGGCCCGGCTCCCTGTTTCCCGTTGAACTGCCCCTTCGCCAGGGACGAAAAAGGGCGAGCACCTGGAACGTGCGCGAGTCTATGGCGTTTCGCCCCCCGCGTCAACGCGACAACCCCACTGCGCCCATGGCCGCGTGGTAGCGTTTTGTCACACTCTCGCGGCGTCTTGGGTGCAGAAGCCTGCAACTTCCATGCGGGCGGCCGGTCACAAACCTTTCCTCCGCATTGTGCATGCCGGCGCATCGGCTAGAATCGCGATACCTGACACTACTCCCATCATGACAGGCCCTATGCTCACCGAACTCGAACAACTGGCCGCCAAGATCGGGCGCGTGCTGCATCATGCGGACACCCTGGCGGCGGAGAACCAGCGGCTGCGCGACGAGATCGCGCGGCTGGAGGGCGAAGCCGCGCAGTTGCGCGCCGAGCGCGAGGCCATGGCCGCCGACCGCGAACTGCTCAATATCAAGATCGAGGAAGCGCAGCTGCGCATCCAGTCCATCCTTGACAAGCTGCCGACCGCCAGCGACACGCGCCAGCTCGACCTGCTCGGCGAAGAGGCCGAGGCGCACAAGGCCCCCGGAGAACACGCATGAGCAACAAGCAAGTAGAAGTCAACATCGCCGGCCAGGCCTACCGCTTCGCCATCGCGCCCGAGAACGAGGCCGCGCTGCTCGAGGCTGTGGCCCTGGTCGACACGCAGATGAACAAGCTGCGCAATGGCAGCGCGGCCAAGGGCGTCGAGCGCGTGGCGGTGATGGCCGCGATCAGCATCGCCTCGGACCTGCTGTCGCTGCAGCGCAAGCAGCAGGCCGAGGGCGCGATCCCGGTCGACGCCATCCGCGCGCGCATCCGCGAACTGAACGACCGCGCCGACGAAGCGCTGCGGCAATATGCCCACGTGGGCACCGGTACCCGTGGCTGAGCGGCAATGGTGTCATGTGCTGCGGATGCCGCGCTGTCGCGCAAAATGTAACGACACGCGCGAGCGCACTTGGTATGCCCTGCAACGCGGTGTATAGTGTAGCCAGACTGCACGAGGCACCACAGAAGTGCAGCTGACAGGTCAGGTTATCGCGCCTGGCCGCCGTTTTCATCCCATCCTTGTTAGAAACGGCAAACGTCTGACATCCCGCACGTGGACAGTCAGACGTTTGACAGTTTCCCTGCCTGGTTCGTGAGGGTCATAAACTCCTTGAACCGATATGCATTGCATGGTGCGGGATTATGTCGCGTGGGCGAGCGCGTCGTCGCATTCATAGTCCGGGCCTGGCCTGGACTCCCTGAGTGGATGATGTACCCGAAATGCGACTTCCGCAGCCACTCTGAACCTCACTTGGGTTCAGGATGCCGACCCAGCGGCCGAGGCGGGGACCCCCTAAAAAGGCGGTGGTTTTCTGAACCATCGCCTTTTTCTTTGCCTGCATGCCTGCCCGCAGGCTTGCCTGTGTCTTTCGCGCGGGCCTTCCTTTCCTGAGCAGCGCCGTGAGCCCTAACCAGAACCAACGCGCCCGCCAGTACTGGCTGATGAAATCGGAACCGGACGAAGCCAGCATCGACGACCTGGCCCGGCAACAGACGCTGCCGTGGACCGGCGTGCGCAACTACCAGGCGCGCAACTTCATGCGCGACGCCATGCAGATCGGCGACGGCGTGCTGTTCTACCACTCGTCGTGCCCCGAGCCCGGCATTGCCGGACTGGCCGAGGTCTGTTCCGCGCCCTACCCCGACCCCACGCAGTTCGACCGCAACAGCCCGTATTTCGACGCTGCCTCCAAGGCCGAGGCGCCGCGCTGGCTGCTGGTCGACGTGCGCTACGAACGCAAGAGCCGGCTGATCCCGCTGGCCGAGCTGCGCGAGCATGAAGCGCTGGCCGACATGGTGGTGCTCCGGCGCGGCAACCGGCTCTCGATCACGCCGGTGACACCGGCGGAATGGCGCTATATCACCGGCAAGCTGATGGGCTGACGGGCTACGCCGGGCCGCGCCGATCCAGGCCTTGCGCGGCAACGCTGACGACAATAACAACGACCTTGCTGACACGATGCCGTTCGACAACCTGCCGGTGCTGATCCCCGCCCTGCTTGCGCTGGGCGCATTCACCGGCTTCTGCGCCGGCCTGCTCGGCGTGGGCGGCGGCATGATGATGGTGCCGTTCCTGACGCTGCTGTTCACCGGCCTGGGCTTTGCCGGCGAAGCCATCGTCCATATGGCGATCGCTACCTCGATGGGCACCATCCTGTTCACCTCGCTGTCGTCCGTGCGCGCGCACCACCAGCGCGGCGCGGTGCGCTGGCCGATCGTGCTGGCACTCGCGCCCGGCATCGTGATCGGCGGCATGGTCGGCGGCGGCAAGGTCTTCGCGGCGCTGAAGACCAGCTGGCTGTCGCTAGCGTTCGCGGGCTTCGTCGGCTTCTCGGCGCTGCAGATGCTGCGCAACCGCCGGCCCAAGCCGGGGCGCCAGCTGCCGGGCTTTGCCGGCATGGCCGGCGCCGGCGGCGTGATCGGCTTCCTGTCGAGCCTGGTGGGCGCGGGCGGCGCCTTTGTCTCGGTGCCGTTCATGACCTGGTGCAATGTGCCGATCCACAACGCGGTGGCAACCTCGGCCGCGCTCGGCTTCCCGATCGCCGCGGCCAGCGTGGCGGGCTATATCTGGAGTGGCTGGCACGCGCCCGGACTGCCGGCGGCCTCGCTTGGTTATCTCTACCTGCCCGCGCTGCTGGTGATCGCCGTGGCCAGCGTGCTGACCGCGCCGCTGGGCGCGCGCACCGCGCACCGCATGGATGTGGGCCAGCTGCGCAAGATCTTCGCCGTGCTGCTGCTGTGCCTGGCCACATATATGTTGTGGAAGGCCTGGCAGGCGTTCTGACAACCCGCGTCACCCGCACGGACGAAGAGTGACCACCCGCGCGGCGCCATCGCAACAATCGTTTGCAATGTCGCGGAACGATCGCCGCCTCGGCGACGTCTGATACCGATCACGTTTGATTGGGAGAACCACATGAAACAATGGCTCGCCGCCACCCTGCTCGGCACCACCGCCGTCGTCGCCTCGGCCCACGGCGGTCCCACGGAAACGCCGTCGGGCGTGCTGTCGCTGACCGCGCAGGCCGTCACCGAGGTGCCCACCGATATCGTGCACCTGACGCTGGCCGCGGAACAGGAAGGCGCCGAACCGGCGGCGATCTCTTCGGGCCTGTCGACCCGGACCCAGGCCGTCATCACGCAGGCGCGCCGCGTGCAGGGCGTGACCGCCGAATCCGGCGGCTTCACCATTCACCCCAGCACCGACCGCAACGGCCGCATCAGCACCTGGCGCGGGCGCTCCGAGGTCATCCTGAAATCGCGCGATTTCTCGGCGGTGTCAAAGCTTGCGGGTGAACTGGCCAGCCAGATGCAGGTGCAGAACATCGCCTTCTCGCTGTCGCGCGAAGCGCGCGAGGCTGCCGAAGCCAAGCTGGCCGAGCAGGCCATCGCCTCGTTCCGCAGCAAGGCGCAGGCCACCACCAGGCTGTTCGGCTACAACAGCTTCACCATCCGCGAAGTCAGCGTGAACGAGACCGGCATGGTGCCGCCGGTGCCGCGCATGTACGGCGCCGCCAAGGCCATGATGGCCGACGCCGCGGTGCCGGTGCCGGTCGAAGGCGGCAAGACCCAGGTCACGGTGTCGGTGAACGGGTCGGTGCAGATGCTGAAGTAAGCGAGAGACCGCCAGTTTTGCGACGGTGCACTCCCTCTCCCGCAAGCGGGAGAGGGGAGCAAACCCCCAGCGCTCGTAGCCCCCAGCGCTCGTAGCCCCTAGCGCTCACAGCCCCGCAAACTGCTCCCGCAGCACGTTCTTCTGCACCTTGCCCATGGTATTGCGCGGCAGCTCGTCGACCACGTGCACGCGCTTGGGCACCTTGAAGTTGGCGATGCGGCCCTTGAGGGTCCCGATCAGTGCGCCTTCGTCGATGTCGGCACCGGGCTTGCGCACCACCACCGCCACCACCGCCTCGCCGAAATCCGCGTGCGGCACGCCGATCACGGCGCTCTCCGCCACGCCCGGCATCTCGTCGATAAAGCTCTCGATTTCCTTCGGGTAGACGTTGTAGCCGCCCGAGATGATCAGGTCCTTGCTGCGTCCGACGATGGTCAGGTAGTGCTCCGGCACCGCGCGCTCGCCGGCCTGGCTGACGATGGCGCCACCGAAGCGGCCGACGTCGCCGGTCTTGAACCAGCCATCGTCGGTGAACTCTTCCCGGGTTTTTTCCGGCATGCGCCAGTAGCCCTTGAACACATTCGGGCCCTGCACCTCGACATTGCCGATCTCGCCCGGCGCGCAGCGCTTGCCATCGCCGTCGACCACGCGCACCGACACGCCCGGCAGCGGCATGCCCACGGTGCCGCCGATGCGCTCGCCCAGCGCCGGGTCATACGGGTTCGACACCAGCATCACGGTCTCGCTCATGCCGTAGCGCTCCAGGATGGTATGGCCGGTGCGCGCCCGGAACGCATCGAAGGTTTCCAGCAGCAGCGGCGCCGACCCCGACACGAACAGCCGCATGCGGCGGCAGGTGTCGTCGTCGAAGCGCGGCTCCTGCAGCATGCGCACATAGTAGGTCGGCACGCCCATCATCACGGTGCAGCGCGGCAGGAATTTCAGCACTTGCGCCATGTCCAGCCTGGGCGCCCAGATCATCTTGGCACCGGCCAGCAGCGCGCCATGCGAGGCGACGAACAGCCCGTGCACATGGAAGATCGGCAGCATGTGCAGCAGCACGTCGTCGCTGCGCCAGCCCCAGAACTCGTGCAGCGTCTGCGCATTGGAGGCCAGGTTGCGATGGCTCAGCATCGCGCCCTTGCTGCGGCCGGTGGTGCCGGAGGTATAGAGGATGGCGGCAAGGTCATCGTCGGCGCGCGCCACCGTCTCGAAGGTGTCGGCCTTGCCCGCCGCGCGCGACAGCAGCGAGCCGCTGCGGTCGTCGTCCAGCGTAAACACATGGTTCACGCCGTGGCGGAACGCTACCTTGGAGACCCAGCCGAAGTTCTTGCTGCTGCAAACCACCACCGACGGCTCGGCATTGCCGACGAAGTAGTCGATCTCGGCCTCCTGGTAGGCCGTGTTCAGCGGCAGGTAGACATAGCCGGCACGCAGCGTGGCGAGGTACAGGAACAGCGCTTCGGGCGATTTTTCCACCTGCACCGCGACGCGCGCGCCTTCGGGCAGGTGCAGCGAGGCCAGCAGGCTGGCCAGCTTGGCGGTGGCGCGGTCAAGGTCGTCCCAGCTGTAGTACAGGCCATCGTGCGTCTCGATGCAGCAGGCGGTACGGTCAGCGGGGAAGCGGGATGCGAACAGGGCGAACAGGTTGGCGTTCATGGGAGGGAGCGAACGAAAGGCTGAGAAAGCGAAGACATCGATGATGGGAAGCAGTGCCGTCGGCGCGCCCTACTCCCCGCGGAACTGTGGGGGCCGGCGCGCCAGGAAGGCGGCGACGCCTTCGGCGTGGTCCGCGCCTTCGGCATAGGCGAAATGCGCGGCCAGCTCGGCCGGCGACAGCGGCGCCGGCGCTGGCGCCAGCCGGTGGATGGTGGCCTTGTTGATGCGCGCGGCGGCGGGCGCGCCGGCGCTGATGCGGCGCACCGTGGCGTCGACCTCGGCGGCCAGCGCGGCGGACTCGACCACGCGAGTCAGCAGGCCCTTTGCACGCGCCTCGGCGGCATCGAAGACGCGGCCCTCGAGCAGGATCTCCAGCGCCGCGGCGCGGCCCGCCAGCGCCAGCAGCCCCTGCAGTTCGCCGGGCGCCATGGGGAAGCCCAGCCGGTTGATCGGCACGCCGAAGCGGCTGTCCGACGCGGCGATGCGCAGGTCGCAGTGGCAGGCGATTTCCAGCCCGCCGCCCACGCATACGCCTTCGATCATCGCCACGGTGGGATGCGTGCATTGCGCCACCGCGGCCAGCGCGGGCGCGATGGTGGCCATGTGATAGTGGCGCACCGCGGCCTCATTGCCGCGTTCGGCGGGAAACTCGGCAATGTCGGCGCCGGCGGCGAAGTTGCCGTCGGCGCCGCGCACCACCACGCAGCGCAGCGAGGTATCGGCCGACAGGCGCGCAAAGCCCGCCGCCAGCTCGCGCCACATCTGCGCGGAAATGGCGTTGAGCTTGCCCGCGTGTGCCAGCGTCACGGTGGCGGTAGTGCCCTGCGTGGCAAAACGCACGGTGCCGCTCATGGGCGCCTCGCCCGGCTTCGGATCGGCATGGGCATGGGCATGGCGTCAGTCGATCTTGGCGCCGGACTGCTGCACCACCTGGGCCCAGCGGCGGATCTCGGCGTGCTGGAACTGGCCGAACTGCTCCGGCGTGAACGCCGGCGTTTCGGAGCCGTTGTTGAGCCAGACCTGCTTCAGTTCGGTCGTGTTCAGCGCCTTCTCGGTCTCGGCGTAGAGGCGGTCGACAATGTCCTTCGGCGTGCCCTTGGGCACCCACATCGCGTACCAGGTCGACACGTCATAATTGGGCACGCCGGCCTCGGCCGCGGTCGGCACGTTGGGGAAGGCGGGCGAGCGCTTGCTCGACGCCACCGCCAGCGCCTTGATGCGGCCCGCGCGGATATGCTGCGCCGACGAGCCCAGCCCATCGAACATCAGGTCGACCTGGCCCGCGATCAGGTCGGACAGTGCCGGGCCGGCGCCCTTGTACGGGATATGGGTGATGAAGGTCTTGGTCTGGATCTTGAACAGCTCGCCCGCCAGGTGGTGCGAAGAGCCGTTGCCGGCCGAGCCGTAGTTCAGCTTGCCGGGGTTGGCCCGGGCGTAGGCGATCAGCTCCTGCAGCGTGTTGGCCTTGACGCGGTTGGGATTGACCACCACCACCTGCGGCGGCTGCGCGATCACCGTGACCGGAATGAAGTCCTTCTCGATGTCGTAGTCCAGCTTCTTGTAGAACGACGGCGCGATGGCGTGGTGGGCGCCGCCGATAAACACGGTGTAGCCGTCCGGCGCGGCCTTGGCCGCGATGCTCGCACCGACCGTGCCGCCGGCGCCGCCGCGGTTGTCGATCACGAACTGCTTGCCGAGCTGCTTGGACAGCTGCGCGGTCAGCGGACGCGCGAAGGCGTCGGTGCCGCCGCCGGCGGGGAACGGCACGATCACGGTGACCGGCTTGGATGGCCAGGTATCGGCGTGCGCCGGGGCGGCGAGCATGGCGCCGGCACCGATGCCGGACACGCCAAGAGCCAGCGCCGCTGCGCGCGCGCAGGCGGCCAGGCTGAACTGACGACGATTCATCTTTGTCTCCTCTCTCTCTTCTGGAAAGTCAATGTGATCGCCGCGCGCGCCCGCATGGGCGCTGCGCGGCTGGCTTTGCTTCTACGACAGGGGTCCCGACAAAACGACGCGGCGCGCCAGGCGCCGCGGGTGCCAGGGCGATTCCCGTGACCGGACCAGGATCACAGCAGCTTCCCGACGCTGCGGCTGATGCGCGGGTTGCCTGCGCCCAGGCGTGCCAGATTGTCATCCAGCGCCTCGGGCACGTAAAGGTAATTGACCATCATGCCGCAGCTCTGGCTGCGGCCCTTGCGCGACAGGTCGGCGCCCCAGTTGAGCCGCTCCACGCAGGCGCCGTTGCCGAGGTGGAAACGCGCCACCGGGTCGGCCGGCATCGACTGGTTGCGTTCGCGCACCAGGAAATGCGCGGCCAGGGTCAGCGCGGTGTCGCGCACCACGGCATCGGCGGCATCCGGCGCCAGCGCCTCCAGCCACGCCGCGCCGTCGGCCGGCGCGTTGCCGTGGCGCTCGCTCCAGCGCGCCAGCCGCTTGTCGCCGAGCACGCGCGCCACGGCGTCGCCGTCCTGCTTGCGCAGCCAGTCGGCAAACCCTGGGATCGGCGACAGCGTGGCGAACTGCTTCACCTTGGGGAATTCGCGCTGCACTTCCTCGATCACGCGCTTGAGCAGGAAGTTGCCGAAGCTGACGCCGCGCAGCCCCGCCTGCGTATTGCTGATCGAATAGAAGATCGCCCACTTGACGCGGCGGAGGTCTTCCAGCGGCGCGGCTTCGTCCAGCAGGGTGTGGACGTCGGCGGCCATCTCGGGGGCAAAGGCGACCTCGACGAAGATCAGCGGCTCGCGCGCGATGCGCGGGTGGAAGAAGGCGTAGCAGCGGCGGTCGGAATCGAGCCGGTTGCGCAGATCGGTCCACGAGGCGATCTCGTGCACGGCCTCGTAGCGGATCAGCTTTTCCAGCAGCGACGCGGGCGAGTCCCAGGTGATCGGCTGCAGCTCGAGCAGGCCGACGTCGAACCAGTTGGAGAACAAGGCCTCGAGGTCGTCGTCGAGCGGGCGCAGTCCGGGCATGCGGCGCTGCCAGCGCAACATGTCGGCGCGCAGCTGGATCAGGAAGTGCAGGCCGCAGGCGCTGTTGCCGCGCTGGCCATGCAGCGCGGCCAGCCGCTTGAAGAAGCGGATGCGGGCGCTGGACTGCGCCTGGCCCGCGCGCGCGCCCTTGTCGCCCTCGGCCGCGGCGTCTTCGCTGCCGCTGCCGGCCACCTCGGCCAGCACCGCCAGCATGCCGCGGCGCGTAGCCTCGCCGGCGGCTTCGTATTCGGCCTGCCAGGCCTGCGCGGCGGCATTGGCGGCGCCGTCGGTCAGGCGCGCGTCGAAGCACAGGCGCAGTTGCTCGCGCTGGCGGCGCACCGCGCGCGCGGGCAGCGGCGCCTCGTCATCGGCCGGCGTGGCGGCCCTGGCGACGCCATTGGCCTTGGCTTCGCCCTCGCCCTTGCGCCCCCACCAGCGGCCCAGCCGCGACAGGATATTGGAGCTCGACGGCTCGCTCTCGCCCAGCGGCGCGCTGATCTTCTGGTCACCCGTATCGAAGGAGTTCATGCGGTACCTGCCTTGGTGCATCGATCTGAACGTGGGGGGAAACTCTGACTGGCGTGACGGGGCGCGCGAGCTAGTCTTCCGCGCCCGCCACGCGCAAGGCCGGCGGGGCGCGCACGGCCTTGGCGTCCGCCGCCATCGCGGCGCCGCCGGCATCGAGGGCCCGCAGCGCGCCGCGCTGGCGCAGCAAGTGGCTCTTCATCATGGCTTCGGCGCCTTCCGGGTCGCGCGCCTTGAGCGCTGCAAACACGCTCAGGTGCTCGGCGCAGGATTCCTGGATCCGCCCCGGCAGCTTCAGGCTCTTGTGGCGCGACAGCCGCAGCACCTTGCGCAGGTCGCTGATCAGGCCGCTCAGCCAGCGGTTGCCCGCCAGCCGCTGGATCGCTTCATGGATCTGTGCGTTGGTCTCGTAGTAGGCGTCGATATCGCCGGCCTGCGCATAGCGCGCCAGGTCGGCGTGCAGGCCGTCGAGCGCGTCGAGGTCGGCACGGGTGGCGTTGCGCGCGGCCTCATAGGCACAGCGCCCCTCGAGCAGCGCCATCAGCGGGAAGATCTCGTCCAGGTCCTGCTCGGACAGCTCGTTGACGAAACAGCCGCGGCGCGGCTCCAGCCGCACTAGGCCTTCGGCGGCAAGCACCTTGAGCGCCTCGCGCAGCGGCGTGCGCGAGATGCCCAGCGTTTCGGCCATCGCGCTTTCGTCGATCCAGGCGCCCGGCACCAGCGTATGCGCGTCGATCATGGCGCGCAGCCGGTCTGCCACTTCTAGGTACAGCGCCTGCTGGACGATGCGCATGCCACCTCCTGTGTCGCACGAGGGACCCATGGCGGCGTGTGCACCGGCTCCCATAATTCATAATTATGGATTAGGGCGTGAACGATACAAGGATTTTCGATGCTGCGCCGCAAGGTCGGGCGCGCTGAAATACCGGTGAAGATGAAGTGAGGTGCGGCGGGCGGTTCCTTGCCTCCCCGCAAGGAACCGCCCGCGCCTGAAAAGAACTGCCTTACTGCGTGATTCATCGCTGGCGGACACGAGTGCATCCGTCGCGTGGGTCCATGATCTGACCTGGCGCTGGCCCCGCGCCACCCCTGTTGCAAACGCGCCAACGCGCGTTGATTTTCCCGTGCCCTTTGATCCGTGCAGCGCGGCTAGCGTAACTCTCGACCCCAAGAGCCGTACTCCCCCCTGGCACTGCCGTGGCGGCTGTGGCTCGCCGCTCATCTTGTAACAATAACGCTAGCGATTTACGTGCCAGTCGGGCTAAGCCCTTGATTTTATGAATGGCATCGAAGCGAAATTTGTTACAAGATGAGATCAGTGTAACAGAATGTTTCCAGAGTGTTACGAGGGTTTTCCATGGTGAGCAGTTTGCCGCATAGGCAGAAGCCACGCGTCCATGCAAATTGTGCCGTTGCCGGTATTTATCGGTGCGAGAATGTGAGGCCCTCGCCCCAATTGCCTGGATTGTCATCGTTGCGTTTTTGAAACAGGCGCCGGTCGACGAGGGTTTTTCCCCGCCGGTTTCCCTGTATCCAGACGCACCTCACTCGGGAGTTCATGCCATGCATGCTGGCAGCGATTTCACCCTGGCCGTCACTGCGGCCGAACCGGCAGCGCCCGCCGGCCAACGCGCTGCCGCGCTGCGGCCGCTGGGGCTGAGCTTCACCGGGTCGGGCTCCGAGTATTTCCGTATCTGGATCGTCAATGCGCTGCTGACCATCGTCACCCTGGGCATCTATTCCGCCTGGGCCAAGGTGCGCACGCTGCAGTATTTCTATCGCAATACGCGGCTGGACGGCGCCAGCTTCGACTACCACGGCAAGCCGTCGGCGATCCTGAAAGGCCGGGCCATGGTGTTCGGGCTGGTGCTCGCATTCCAGTTCGCCTCTTCCTTCTCGCCCTGGCTCGCGCTGGCGATGCTGCTGGTGCTGCTGGCGGTGTTTCCCTTGCTGCTGGTGCGCTCGCTGCGCTTCCGCATGGCCAACTCCAGCTACCGCGGGCTGCGCTTCGGCTTCACCGGCGGCGATGCCGAGGCCTACCGGGTGCTCGTGCTGTGGCCGCTGGCCGCGGTGGCCACGCTGGGCTTGCTGGGGCCGCTGGCGCACCAGCGCTTCAAGCGCTACCAGCACAGCCACACCCGCTTCGGCACCGCACCGTTCGGCTTCCACGCCGGCGCGGGCGATTTCTACCGGGCCTACCTGCGCGCCTTCGGCGTGGTGCTGGCGGGCACGCTGGCGATGGCCGTGGCCGGCTTCGTGAGGGCGCCGGGCACCGGCAATTTCGGCGCGGCGGCACTGCTTGGCTTCGGCATCGCCGGCTTCTACCTGGGCATGCTGTCGGTCAGCCCCTACCTGATGGCGCGGCTGCAGAACGTGGTGTGGGGCCACACCACGCTGGCGCCGCACGCGTTCCGCAGCGAGGTCAGCGCCGCGCGCATGGTCTTTATCTTCGTCACCAACCTGATCGCGATCGCGCTGACGCTTGGCCTGTTCCTGCCATTCGCGCGCGTGCGCGCCACGCGCTACCGGCTGCAGTGCGTGACCATGCTGGCGGCCGGCCCGCTCGACAGCTTCGTCGCCGGCGCGGCGCAGCAGGTGGGCGCGCTCGGAGACGCGGCGGCAGACTGGTACGACATCGACATCGCGCTCTGACGCGCCATGGTTCCGGTCACCTTCTTCGACGGGCGCTCGTCGCGCGCGCATCCGGCCACGCTGGCGGTGGAGGCGCAGCAGGCCGTGCTGCGCGACGCCGACGGCGCCGAATTGCGGCGCGCGCCGCTGTCGCAGCTGCGCGTGTCGGAACGCGTGCGCCGCGCGCCGCGGCTGGTCACCTTTGCCGACGGCGCCTTCTGCGAGGTCGCCGACCATGCCGCCTTCGACCGCTTGCTGGCGGCCACCGGCCACCGCGACAGCCTGGTGGCGCGCGCGCAGAACAGCTGGCGCCTGGCGGGCCTGGCCGTGGCGACGCTGGTCGCGGTGCTGGTGCTGGGCTATTACGTCTTGCTGCCGTGGGGCGCGGGCATGATGGCACGCGCGGTGCCGGCCGAACTGGAGGCCCGCCTCGGCCAGCTGACGCTGGAGAGCCTGGACCACGGCATGCTTGCGCCGACGCAATTGCCGGCCGCCGAGCAGGCCCGCATCCGCGCCGGCTTCGCGGCGCTGCGGCGCCCGCGCGACATCGCGCATGACTACCAGATCCGGTTCCGCCAGGGCGGCGAGATCGGCGCCAATGCGCTGGCCTTGCCGGGCGGCACCATCATCGTCACCGACGAGCTGGTGGCCCTGGCTGGCACCGGCGCCGGCATGATGGGCGTGCTGGCGCACGAGGCCGGACACGTGGCACGCCGCCACGGCTTGCAGCAGGTGATCCAGGGCTCGGCCCTGGCGGCGTTGTCGGCCTATCTGTTCGGCGATATCTCGTCGGTGCTGGCGGGCGTGCCGGCCGCCATGCTGACGCTGCGCTATTCGCGCGACCACGAGCGCGAGGCCGACGCCTATGCCATCGACGTCATGCAGCGCAACGGCCTGCCGCCGGCGGCGCTGGCCGAGGTGCTGGTCGCGCTGGAGCAGCGCGAGGGCAAGCCGGATGGAGCGCAGGCCGGGCGTGGCGAGGACTTCCTGTCGACGCACCCGCACTTGCAGGCGCGCATCGACGCGCTGCGCCGCGCCGGCCGCTAGCGCAGCGCGCGCTCAGGCGGCCGGCTGCGGCGCGCCGGCACCGGGCTGGCGGCGGTAGGCCCAGATCACCATGGCAATGCCCGCCAGGATCATCGGCAGGCTCAGCCACTGGCCCATCGACAGTTTGAGCGCCAGCAGGCCCAGGAAGTTGTCGGGCTCGCGTGCGAACTCCGCGGCGAAGCGGAACGCGCCGTAGCCGATCAGGAAGACTCCCGACACCGCGCCCATCGGCCGCGGCTTGCGCGCGAACAGCCACAGGATGATGAACAGCGCCACGCCCTCGCCGGCAAACTGGTAGAGCTGCGACGGATGGCGCGGGATGTTGTCGCCCGCCTGCGGGAAGATCATGCCCCACGGCAGGTCGGTGGCGCGCCCCCACAGCTCGCCGTTGATGAAGTTGCCGATACGCCCGGCCGCCAGTCCGCAGGGGATCATCGGCGCGATGAAGTCGGTCACTTCCATCCAGTGGCGCCGGCGCAGCCGGCCGAACAGCCACATCGCCACCACCACGCCGAGGAAGCCGCCATGGAAGGCCATGCCGCCCTCCCACACCTTGAAGATCTCCACCGGATGCGACAGGTAGTACGACGGCTTGTAGAACAGCACATAGCCCAGCCGCCCGCCCAGGATCACGCCCATCACGCCGAAGAACAGCATGTCGTCGAGGTCGCGCGTGGTCCAGCCCTTGGCGGCGATATGCGGCTGGCGGATGCGCAGGCGCCCGAACCACAGGAACATGACGAACCCGGCCAGGTACATCAGCCCGTACCAGCGGATCGCGAGCGGGCCCAGGTGGATGGCAACCGGGTCGAACTGGGGATGAATCAGCATGTTGGCGTGAATGGTGATTGTGAGGCAGCGGCGGCGCCGGCCGTGCGGCGCCAGGTATGACGCGCGGGTGCGGCGAAGGTTGCACGGCAATGCCAACACCTGGTCCGCGCACGCATCGTAGCCCGTAATGATGTCACAAATCCCCGCCGCGCCCCGCGAGGCGGACCTCGCGCCCGGCGCCCGCCAGCGCCCGAACAATCCATTTGACACGCCAAAACGCACGCGTCATTCTTGCCCCATCACAGCGCCCGCCGCGCGCCCGCGGCGGCATATAACAAGGATCCCGGAGACCCCCACCATGGCATTCAACAAGCGCTCCCGGCACATCACGCAAGGCGTGGCGCGCTCTCCCAACCGCTCGATGTACTACGCGCTCGGCTACCAGAAGGAGGACTTCGACAAGCCGATGGTAGGCATCGCCAACGGCCATTCGACCATCACGCCGTGCAATGCCGGCCTGCAGCGACTGGCCGACGCGGCCATCGACGCGATCCGGGCCGCCGGCGCCAACCCGCAGGTGTTCGGCACGCCCACCATCTCGGACGGCATGTCGATGGGCACCGAGGGCATGAAGTACTCGCTGATCTCGCGCGAAGTCATCGCCGACTGCATCGAGACCGCGGCCCAGGGCCAGTGGATGGACGGCGTGGTGGTGATCGGCGGCTGCGACAAGAACATGCCCGGCGGCATGATCGCACTGGCGCGCACCAACGTGCCGGGCATCTACGTCTACGGCGGCACCATCAAGCCGGGCCACTGGAAGGGCAAGGACCTGACCATCGTGTCGTCGTTCGAGGCCGTCGGCGAGTTCACCGCGGGGCGCATGAGCGAGGAAGACTTCGAAGGGGTGGAACGCAACGCGTGCCCGTCCACCGGCTCGTGCGGCGGCATGTACACCGCCAACACCATGAGTTCGTCGTTCGAGGCGCTGGGCATGTCGCTGCTGTATTCGTCGACCATGGCCAATCCGGACCAGGAAAAGGTCGACAGCGCCGCCGAATCGGCGCGCGTGCTGGTCGAGGCCGTCAAGCGCGACCTCAAGCCGCGCGACATCATCACGCGCGAGTCGATCGAGAACGCGGTCGCGCTGATCATGGCCACCGGCGGCTCCACCAACGCGGTGCTGCACTACCTGGCGATCGCGCATGCCGCCGAGGTGGAATGGACCATCGACGACTTCGAGCGCATCCGCCGCAAGGTGCCGGTGATCTGCAACCTCAAGCCCTCGGGCCAGTACGTGGCGACCGACCTGCACCGCGCCGGCGGCATCCCGCAGGTGATGAAGATCCTGCTCAAGGCCGGCCTGCTGCACGGCGACTGCATCACCATCACCGGCCGCACCCTGGCCGAGGAACTCGAGCAGGTGCCCGACGCCCCGCGCGCCGACCAGGACGTGATCCTGCCGATCGAGCGGGCGCTCTACGCCGAGGGCCACCTGGCCATCCTGAAGGGCAACCTGGCCAAAGAAGGCGCGGTCGCCAAGATCACCGGCCTGAAGAACCCGGTCATCACCGGCCCGGCGCGCGTGTTCGAGGACGAGCAGAGCGCGATGGACGCGATCCTGGCCGACCGCATCAACGCCGGCGACATCCTGGTGTTGCGCTACCTGGGTCCCAAGGGCGGCCCCGGCATGCCGGAAATGCTGGCTCCTACCTCGGCCATCATCGGCAAGGGCCTGGGCGAGTCGGTCGGCTTTATCACCGACGGCCGCTTCTCGGGCGGCACCTGGGGCATGGTGGTCGGCCACGTCGCGCCGGAGGCGTACGTCGGCGGCACCATCGCGCTGGTGCAGGAAGGCGACTCGATCACCATCGACGCGCACCAATTGCTGCTGCAGCTGAACGTGGCGGAAGAAGAACTGGCCAGGCGGCGCGCCGGCTGGCAGGCGCCGGCGCCGCGCTATACGCGCGGGGTGCTGGCGAAGTTTGCGCGACTGGCGTCGACGGCGAGCAAGGGCGCGGTGACGGACTGATCAGCGAGCGGTGGATGGCGAAAAGCCTGCGCGAGTCGCAGGCTTTCTTTTTCTTACTCGTGGCGTACAGCCGGGCCGCCTGTTTGCTCCCCTCTCCCGCTTGCGGGAGAGGGGCCGGGGGAGAGGGCCGGCCTTCGGCAAGCACAATATCGCTTCACTTCGTGGCAACGCTGCCCTCTCCCCGCCCCTCTCCCAGAGGGAGAGGGGAGAGAACCGGCGCGATGGCTCGTTGGTCAATCCCCGTCCGGCGCCTTCTCCATCTCCTCCAGCGTCGCGTCCAGCCACTCCACCAGCCGCGCTTCCAGCGACTGCGTCAGCTCGCTGGCCAGCTGCGCCGCCAGCTGCGGGAGCCGTGACTGCAGCGTGGCTTCGGTGTGTGCCGCCACCACCTGCGGCCATTCGGTGCGAAAGCGCATCATCACGCGGCTCAGCAGCTCGGTGCGAACTTCGCGCAGGTCGTCGTCGCCGCTGGCCGTGGCGGAATCGGTCCCGGCCAGCGGCTGGTCCAGCGCCTGGTCCAGTGCGGCGTCGCCGGTATCGCCAACCTGCATCACCAGCCCGGCATCGTCCATGCCGAAGGTGTCGATCACGCCGTCGTCCGCCTGGGACGCTTCGGTGCCGGCATCCGGCAGTTCCACGACTTCGGTCAGCAGCGGGATGCTGTCGTGCGGTTCCGGCCGCGGGATCACCCGCGAGGTGGTGCGTTCGCTCATGCGGCGTCTCCCTTGGGCTGGCCGATGTCGTGGTGCGTCAGCGGATAGCCGCGTTCGCGGTAGAAGCGGTAGCGCTGGCGGCCAGCCTCGCGCGCGGCGTCGCCGGCGCCGACCACCTCGATCAGCCGCTCGAAGCTGGCAAACTGCGCCGGGGCCTGGTCAGCCAGGTTGATCAGCAGCTGGTGGTGCGGCACGCCCTCGGTGGTGGCGGCCAGCAGGACCGGGGTCACCGCCGCGTTCGGGCTTTCCAGCCCGCAATGCGGCAGGAAGTCCAGCGCGGAGAAGGTCCACAGGCGCGCGTCCAGGTCCGCCAGTTGCGCCGGCGCGCCGTGGATCACCACCTTCTGCCCGGCGCCGTAGGCCTTGCGGACCAGGCGGCAGACATAGCCGAGCACATCCGGCACGTTGCTGTGGAAGTCGATGCGCGTCATGGAAGGTTGCCGCTCCTGCTCGGTTGCGTCGCGGTCAGGCCGCGCGGTCCATCAGGAACTGCGTCAGCAGCGGCACCGGACGGCCGGTGGCGCCCTTGGCCGCGCCGCTCTTCCACGCGGTGCCGGCAATGTCCAGGTGGGCCCAGTCGTATTTCTCGGTAAAGCGCGCCAGGAAGCAGGCCGCGGTGACGCTGCCGGCCGGGCGGCCGCCGATATTGCCCATGTCGGCGAAGTTGGACTTGAGCTGGTCCTGGTATTCGTCGTCCAGGGGCATGCGCCAGGCGGCGTCCATGGCGCGGCGGCCTGCCTGCAGCAGCGCGTCGGCAAGCGCGTCGGAGCGCGCATACAGGCCGCTGTTGACATGGCCGAGCGCGATGATGCAGGCGCCGGTCAGGGTGGCGACGTCGATCACCGCGGCCGGCTTGAAGCGCTCGACATAGGTCAGCGCATCGCACAGGATCAGGCGGCCCTCGGCGTCGGTGTTGAGGATCTCGATGGTCTGGCCCGACATGCTGGTGACCACGTCGCCCGGCTTGGTGGCGATGCCGCTGGGCATGTTCTCGCAGGTGGGGACTACCGCCACCACATTGAGCTTCAGGCCCATCTCGGCCACGGCCTGGATCGTGCCCAGCACCGAGGCGGCGCCGCACATGTCGTACTTCATCTCGTCCATGCCCTCGCCCGGCTTGAGCGAGATACCGCCGGTATCGAAGGTGATGCCCTTGCCCACCAGCACCACCGGCGCCTGCTTGGCGCCGGCGCCGTCGTAGCGCAGCACGATGAACTGGGGCGGCTCCTCGCTGCCCTTGGTCACGGCCAGGAACGCGCCCATGTTCAGCGCCTCGATCTGCTTGCGCCCGAGGATCTCGGCCTTGAGCTTGTGGCGCTTGGCGATGCTGCGCGCGGCATTGGCCAGGTAGGTCGGGGTGCAGATATTGGATGGCAGGTTGCCGAGGTCGCGCGTCAGCTCCATGCCGTTGGCGATGGCGGTGCCGCGCACCGCGGCCTGGGTCGCGGCGCGGGCGTCGCCGCTGTCGACCGCGATCACGACCTTGCGCAGCGATGACTTGTCATTGCCGTTGGGCTTGCCGCTGGCGGCATTCTGGGCGTTGGCGCGCTTGAGTCCGGGATGGCGCTCGAGCAGGCGGTAGCCGGCCTCGCGCACCAGCGTGATGGTGGTGATCACGGCCCACGACACGTCGCGCTGCTGCGGCGCCTGTTGCGCCAGGCACCACAGCGCCGAGGTCGCACGCGTGGACGACAAGGCACGCACCGCGGAGCGCACCGCATCGGCAAAGGCCTTGTCGGTGAAGTCGCCTTCCTTGCCCAGGCCCACCAGCAGCACGCGCGCGGCGCCCACGCCGGCCACTTCATGCAGCATCAGGTGGGTGCCGCGCTTGCCCTCGAAGTCGCCCTGCTTGACCAGCCGTCCCACCAAGCCCTTGGTGGCCACATCGAGGGCCTTGGCTACGCCGCCGAGGTTCTGGCCTTCGAACAGCCCGACCACCAGGCAGTCGGTCTTGGTCGCCAGGAAACCATTTTGGCCGGCTTTGCTCCAATCCAGGGCTTTTGTGCTAAATTCCATCGCGCTTCCTTCCAGGGGCTCGTTAGACACGAAAGCCTCCATTATCCGCGATTTTTACCCCGCGACCTGCCGCCGCTGATACGCCCCGGCCACGTTGACAGCACGCTATGCCGTCAGCCAGCCGTTCTGCCAGGCACCTCGCACGGCACATCGCCCGCTCCGGCCGGCAGCCCGGAACCGAACCCGCATGATCCTTCAACAAGCCCTGCGACGCGAGCTTGCCTACACCGCCGGGGCGGTGTTCCTGGTGATGCTGACCTTCATGCTCACCTCGCTCGTGATTCGCATCCTGGGGATGGCCGCCAACGGCAAGGCCAGCCCCAACGACGTGCTGATGCTGATCGGCCTGGCCACCATCGGCTACTTGTCGATCCTGCTGTCGGCGACGCTGTTCATCTCTACCCTGATCGTGCTGACGCGCTGGTACAAAGACTCGGAGATGGTGGTGTGGTTCTCGGCCGGCATCTCGCTGCGCGACCTGGTCAAGCCGGTGCTGCAGTTCGCCGCGCCCTTCATCGTGCTGGCGCTGCTGCTGGGCCTGTTCGCGTGGCCGTGGGCCAACCAGCAGAGCGCGCTGTTCCGCGACCGCTTCGAGCAGCGCGGAGTGATGTCGATGATCGCCGCCGGCCGCTTCATCGAGCCCGCCAAGGCCAACTACGTGCTGTTCATCGAGGGCATCGATGCCGACATGAAGCATGCGCGCAATGTCTTCGTGGCCAATGCCGAAGCCGACAAGATCGGCGTGGCGCTGGCGCACCAGGGCCAGTTCGAGACCATGCCCAACGGCGACCGCCTGGTGGTGATGGAGAATGGCCGGCGCTATTCCGGCACGCCCGGGCAGATCGACTACCGCATCGTCGAGTTCGAGCGCTATGCGGTCAAGGTGGACAGCAAGCCGCCCGAGTCCGAGGCCAAGCTGCCGCCCAAGAGCCGCGACACCATCGAGCT
Organism: Cupriavidus taiwanensis; assembly: GCF_900250115.1. Taxonomy (NCBI): domain Bacteria; kingdom Pseudomonadati; phylum Pseudomonadota; class Betaproteobacteria; order Burkholderiales; family Burkholderiaceae; genus Cupriavidus; species Cupriavidus taiwanensis. Next base: position 2,755,229 of record NZ_LT984803.1, read on the forward strand.
GATCCGCAACCCCACGCGCGAGAACCTGGGCGAACTGATCTGGCGCATCTCGCTGCCGATCCTGGCCTTCAACTTCGTCATGATCGCGATCCCGCTGGCCTACGTGAACCCGCGCCTGGGCCGCTATACGCCGCTGGTGTTCGCGGTGCTGATCTACCTGACCTACAGCAACCTGATCAACCTGTCGCAGTCCTGGGTGCGCAACGGCTCGATCCCGTTCTGGCTGGCCTGGTGGCCGATCCACCTGGCCGTGTTCGGGGGCGCGCTGCTGCTGTTCCGCTATCGCCAGAACCGCAGCCTGGGTGGCTGGCGCGCCGTGTTCGGGCTGCGCAAGCGCGATGCCGCGGCCGCCGCCGGAGGCCGGGCATGAGGATCCTGCGCGTCTACGAACGCTATTTCGGCCGGCTGGTCTATGGCGTGTTCGCCTTCATCCTGTTCGCGGTGCTGTCGCTGTTCGTGTTCTTCGACATGCTCAACGAGCTGGAGAACGTCAACGCCCAGTACACCTCGCTGATCGCGCTGTTCCACGTCCTGCTGCAGGCGCCCACGCGGGTGTACGAGGTGCTGCCGATCGCGGTGCTGATCAGCGCGATCTATGTGTTCTCGCAGCTGGCCAGCCAGTCCGAGTACACCATCTTCCGCGTGGCCGGACTGAACACGCGCCAGGCGCTGTTCTCGCTGTTCAAGCTGGCGGTGCCGCTGGCGCTGGTGACCTTTCTCTTCGGCGAGTTCATCGGACCGCGCGCCGAGCAGTATGCGCAGAAGGTCAAGCTGGAGGCGATCGGCGCCACGGTGTCGTCGGGCTTCCGCTCCGGGGTCTGGGTCAAGGACCGCGACAAGGATGCCGCCGGCGATGGCGAGATCACCCGCTTCGTCAACGTGGCGGGGCTGCGGCCGGACCAGACCATCACCGGCATCACCATGTACGAGTTCGACCCCCAGTACCGGCTGCGCGTGATCCGCGTGGCGCAGGAGGGACGCTACCAGGGCGGCCAGTCATGGGAGCTGCAGAATGTCAGCGAGACCCGCTTCGTCGAACTGACGCCGCAGGCCCAGGGCGCGCAGCCCGCGCCCGGCGCGCCGGCGCGCGACGCGCTGGCGCCGGACTTCCGCGCCGAGCAGGTCAAGTTCCCGCGCGTGGCCATGCATTCGGAGCTGACCCCGCAGATCCTGTCGGTGCTGCTGGTCACGCCGGAGCGGATGTCGACGCTGGACCTGTTCCGCTATATCCGCCACCTGCGCGACAACAAGCAGGACACCCAGCGCTACGAGATCGCGTTCTGGAAGAAGGTGATCTACCCGCTGACGCTGTTCGTGATGGTGGCGCTGGCGCTGCCGTTCGCCTACCTGCACGCGCGCGCCGGCGCGGTCGGCGTCAAGGTGTTCGGCGGCATCATGCTGGGGCTGTCGTTCCACCTGTCGAACACGCTGTTCTCGCACGTCGGCCTGCTGCATACCTGGCCGCCGATCATCTCGGCGCTGGTGCCGGGCACGCTTTACCTGATGGTGGCGCTGCTGGCGCTGCGCTGGGTGGACCGGCATTGAGTACCGCCATGGCAGCCCGCGACCGCGCCCTGGTCCTGTTCGCGCACGGCGCGCGCGATGCGCGCTGGCGCGAGCCGTTCGAGCGGCTGCAGCAGAAGCTGGTGGCCGCCCTGCCCGGCTGCGCGGTGCGGCTGGCGTTTCTGGAGCTGATGTCCCCGTTGCTGGCGGATGCGCTGGCCCAAGTGGCGGCAGAGGGCGTGACCGAGGTCACCGTGGTGCCGGTGTTCTTCGGCCAGGGCGGGCATATCCGGCGCGATTTGCCGGCGCTGATCGAGCAGTGCCGGCAGGCTTATCCCGGCCTGCGGATCCATTGCGCGGCCGCGGTGGGCGAGTCGGATGCGGTGCTGGACGCGATTGCGGCTTACTGTATCGCGTCACTGCCCGGGGCTGCTGCGCAGTCCTGAAGTTTTCAGGACTCTGACAAAAAAACCCCGTGCTGGAAATCCCGGCACGGGGTGATGTTTTTGACGGCACGTTGATGGCGCTGGTTTGCTCCCCTCTCCCGCGTGCGGGAGAGGGGCCGGGGAGAGGGCCGGCGCTGGCAAGCAGCGTAACCCCCGACTTCGTGGGGACTCCCGCCCTCTCCCCCGCCCCTCTCCCATAAATTGTATGGACCGGGGACATGGGTAACACATGTGCCAGGACATGGGTAACAGTCCAGTCTCCAGTTTAATCGGCCTGCTGTAGGTCTATTGTGGCGACCTTTTGATGGCAGAAGTAGACGTCAAAGGTGCCGTCCAGATCCACGCGAGGGCGCAGCGCTACGGGCGTTCCGACCAAGGCTCGTCCGACCCGGAACGTCTTTCCTCGGAAGCAGATGCGCCCGCCGTCGCCTACCTTTCGCACGATGTCATTGCTGCCGTACTCGATGGGCGGGAGTTCGCGCGGCATCGCCCGTGGGCTAGGCGCATAGCGGCTTGCGGGGGTCTCCATATCCAGCGCGTGGTGGGGGCGCTTGAAGTTGTACACGTGGCGCCAATGGCTAAAGTGATGCTGGGCATCGTCCAGATCCCGGAAACGCTGGTTGGCCAACAGCTCAGCCTGCATGGTTCGATGGAAGCGCTCGTCCTTACCGTTGGTCTGAGGATGGCCAGGTCGGCTATGACTGAGCCGCACGCCCAGGCGAATCAGCCACGCGCCCAGCGTGGTTAATGCTCGGGGCACTGGGGAACCCCAGGGCGGGCCGTTGTCTGCATTGATCCGTTCGGGCAGCCCATAGCGCGCAAAAGCCATCTCTAACGCTTCCTGTACGGATTCAAACTGTTCGTTGCCCAAGGCCTTGAGCAGCACATTGAACCGGGAGTGATCGTCCAAGACCGTGAGCGGGTGGCACCTCTGCGTGTCGGTAGCGAAGTGGCCTTTGAAGTCAATTTGCCATAGTGCATTGGGCCGGTCGTGCTCGAAGCGCTGCCATGCTGTAGCGGCCGCGCTGGCGGCCGGATCGATCAAGCCATGGCGGCGCAGCACCCAATTGACTGTGCTCGGGGCGATTTGGATGCGGTGGTCGCGCTCCAGCACGCGTGCGATCTTGCGGGCGCCCCAGGCCGAATGTTCGGCTCGTATCGCTAGCACGCTCTCTTCGATGGCAGCTGGAGTTCGGCCGGGAGAGCTATGTGGCCGCCGAGTTCGGTCGTCCAGATCCTCTCGGTTCAACCACTTGTAGCCGGTCTTGCGGCTGATGCAGAAGCGGCGGCAAAGCTCCGCAATATTGGCGTCCGCCTGGCGTGCCAGGCGGACGAACTCTCCTCTTTGCTGCTTCACGGTGGTTTGGCTCCAGGGCAACGTTTTCCTCCCGCTGACTAAGCGGGAAAAGTGTTACCCATGTCCTGGCACACCTGTTACCTATGTCCCCGGTCCATACAATAAATGGGAGAGGGGAGAAAACCTTCGCAATTCCGGCCCAAAGCCAGAAAATCAGGCAGCGCGCGGCGTACAGGCTTCAATCGCACCCGCATCCTCCCGCGGCGACTCGGTCGCGCGCGCGGCCAGCGCGGCGCCGATCATCAGCAGGCTAGGCTGCACCGGATCGATCCACGCCGCCGCTGCACCGGCCGCCATCTGGCCGAGCGTGAATTCGCGGCTGCGCTGTTGCGGCGTGGTGGCGGCCTCCACCACCCATGCCGGCGTCGATGCAGGCTTGCCATGCGCGATCAGCTGCACGGCAATGGTGGCGGCCTGGTCGCGGCCCATGTAGTACACCAGCGTGTCGGCCTTGACCGCGGCTTCGATATCCGGCGAGCCCTCGCCGTCCGCGGCCTTGGCCTGCGTGGCAAACGCCACGCTGCGCGACACGCCGCGCCTGGTCAGCGGCTTGCCGATGGCCGACGCGGCCGCCAGTGCGGCGGTGATGCCGGGCACCACCTCGTACTCGATGCCGGCCGCTTCCAGCGCCTGCAGTTCCTCGTCGGCACGGCCGAACAGCATCGGGTCGCCCCCCTTCAGGCGCACCACGCGTTCATGCTTGCTGGCGAGGTCGACGATCTGGCGATTGATGAACAGCTGCGCGGTCGAGCGCTGGCCGCAGCGCTTGCCGACTTCGACCAGCTCGGCCTGCGGACACCAGGCCAGCATCTCCGGCGCCACCAGCGCGTCGTGCAGCACCACCTGGGCTTCGCCCAAAAGCCGTGCACCGCGCACCGTAATGAGGTCTGCCGCACCGGGGCCTGCCCCGATCAGGTACACCTTGCCGTAAGTCTTCCGTGCCTGCTTGCCCATCTCCAGCCCCTTGTCCGGTCGATCCCGTTCGTTACCGATCAGGAGAACGCACGGATCATGCCTGCGGCCACCGTGTGGTTGGTTGCCTCGTCGATCAGCACGAAGGCGCCCGTTGCCGGATTGTCGCCGTAGGCGTCGCACACGATCGGCTTCTGCAGCGAGATCTGCACCGAGCCGATATCGTTCAGGCGGATCTCGTGGCGGCCGGTCTCGTGCGACAGCGTGTGCACGTCCAGCACGCGGTCCACCGCCGACACGCGCGCGAACACGCTCGCCGTGGTGTGCTTGAGCACGTACTTGCGCGCCGGGTTCAGCGACTCGTCGTCGAACCAGCACAGGTCGGCCTGCAGCTTCTTGGCGGAGGCCGCGGTCGCGTCGGCGGCAACGAACATGTCACCGCGTGATACATCGACATCCTCGGCCAGGCGTACGGTCACCGTGTCGCCGACGTTGGCCGATTCAGCGGCGCCGTTGGGCGTCAGCACTTCGGCCACCACCGCTTCGCGATTGGCGGGCAGCACGCGCAGCTTCTGGCCGACGCGCACGGTGCCGGCTTCGACGCGGCCGGCATAGCCGCGGAAGTCGTCCGACTGCGAGCCATCCTGGCGGATCACCAGCTGCACCGGGAAGCGCAGCGCGGCGTCGTCTTCGGCCGCGGCTTCTTCCACCGGCAGTTCCTCCAGCAGCGGCAGCAGCGGCTCGCCCTGGTACCACGGCATGGCGTCGCTCTCGTGCACGATGTTGTCGCCGCGCAGCGCGGACACCGGCACGTAGCGCACGTCCTTCAGACCCAGCTGCTCGGCCAGTTCGGCGTAGGCGGTGCGGATCTCGTTGAAGGTCTGCTCGCTGTAGTCGACCAGGTCCATCTTGTTGACGGCGACGATCACGTGCTGGATTTCAAGCAGCTTCAGGATCGCCGAGTGGCGCTTGGTCTGCGCCAGCAGTTCGGCGCGGCCGTCGGTGACGGTCACGCGGGTGGCATCGACCAGCACGATGGCCGCGTGCGCGGTCGAGGCGCCGGTGACCATGTTGCGGGTGTACTGCTCGTGGCCGGGCGTATCCGCGATGATGAACTTGCGGCGCGCGGTCGAGAAGTAGCGATAGGCCACGTCGATGGTGATGCCCTGCTCGCGCTCGGCTTCCAGGCCGTCGGTCAGCAGCGAGAAGTCGATCTGCTCGCCGGCGGTGCGCTTGTTCTTGGCATTGGCCAGCGCGGTCAGCTGGTCGGACAGCACCGCCTTGCTGTCGTACAGCAGACGGCCGATCAGCGTGCTCTTGCCGTCGTCGACCGAGCCGGCGGTGATGAAGCGCAGCAGGCCTTGGTGGGTTGCTTGGTGAGTCATGTCTGGATCCTTTGCTGCGTGCGGCTTAGAAGTAGCCTTCCTTCTTGCGGCGCTCCATCGAGGCTTCGCTGGTCTGGTCGTCCATGCGGGTGGCGCCGCGCTCGGTGATCTCGGTCACCGCGGTCTCGGCGATGATCGCTTCGGGCGAATCGGCCACGCTGGCCACCGGGCAGGTGCAGCTGATGTCGCCGACGGTGCGGAAGCGTACCGACAGCACTTCGCTGACGTCGCCGTCCTGCTTCGGCGTGATCGGCGTGACCGGCACCAGCAGGCCGTTCTTGCGCACCACTTCGCGCTGATGCGCATAGTAGATCGGCGGCAGCGCCAGGTTCTCGCGGGCGATGTACTGCCACACGTCCAGCTCGGTCCAGTTCGAGATCGGGAACACGCGCATCTGCTCGCCCTGCGCCATGCGGGCGTTGTACAGGCTCCACAGCTCGGGGCGCTGGGCCTTCGGGTCCCACTGGCCGAACTCGTCGCGGAACGAGAAGATGCGCTCCTTGGCGCGGGCCTTCTCTTCGTCGCGTCGGGCGCCGCCCATCAGCGCGTCGAACTGGTGCTCGCCGATGGTTTCGAGCAGCGTCACGGCCTGCGCCGCATTGCGCGAATCGGTGTCCTTGCGCAGGCGCACGGTGCCGCGCTTGATCGAGTCCTCGACATGGCCGACCACCAGGCGCGCCCCCAGCTCAGCGACGCGCTGGTCGCGGAACGCGATCACTTCCGGGTAGTTGTGGCCGGTGTCGATATGCACCAGCGGGAACGGCAGCTCGATCTTGCGCTCGCCCAGGCGGAAGGCCTTCAGCGCCAGGTGCAGCATCACGATCGAGTCCTTGCCGCCCGAGAACAGCAGCGCCGGGTTGCGGCACTCGGCCACCACCTCGCGGATGATGTAGATCGATTCCGCCTCGAGGCGGTCGAGATGGTCGTTCTGTACCTGCAACAGGTGGGCCACGCCGGAGGTGGCTTCTGCGATGTCGTTCATGATGCCCATTTTCTTACGGCCTCAATGCTTGATGTTCTGTTCGTGGAGCCCGCACTCTTTCGAGTCCTTCGACTCCCACCACCACCGTCCCGCGCGCACGTCCTCGCCCGCGCGTACCGCGCGCGTACACGGCTCGCAGCCGATGCTGGGATAGCCCTTGGCGTGCAGGTCGTTGAGCGGCACCTGGTGGCGCTTCAGGTAGGCCCACACTTCGGCCTCGCTCCAGTCCGCCAGCGGGTTGAACTTGGGGATGCCGCGGGCTTCGTCCAGTTCTTCGAACGGCAGCTCGGCGCGGGTCACGGCCTGCTCGCGGCGCTGGCCGGTCAGCCAGGCGTCGGCGTGCGACAGCGCGCGGTTGAGCGGCTCGACCTTGCGGATGCCGCAGCACGACTTGCGCGCATCGATGCTGTCGTAGAAGCCGTTCAGTCCATGCTTCTTCAGGTAGTTCTCGACCGCCTCGGCATCCGGCGTGAACTGCTCGATGGTGTAGCCATAGTGCGCCTGCACCTTGTCCAGCACGGCCAGGGTCTCGGCGTGCAGGCGCCCGGTCTGCAGCGTGAACACGCGGATGCCGGCGCGCACGGCTTCGCTGCCGCGCAGGATCGCGTCGGTCAGCACCATGTCCTCGGCCGCCAGGCTCGAGGCAAAGCGCGCGCGGAAGAAGCGGCCGGCGATGCCCGCCAGGCGCTCGTCCAGCTCGCGCTCCTTCTGCGCCAGCGCTTCGATGCTGCCGGTGTACTCGGGCGCGACCCACAGCGCGGGCGGACGCAGCGCCGATACCGCGCCGGCATCCACCACGGGGATATCGCTCAGCACCGTGCTCATGCCGTGGCCTTCGGTTGCGCGGCGGCGTCTTCGGCGCGCGCGCGGCGGAACAGCGGCAGCGGCTCGTCGACCGATGCCTGGTAGGTCACGGTGAACTCGGTAAAGCCCTTGATCGCGTCGTCGATGCTCTTGTCGGCGCGCACGGCGAAGGCGTCGAAGCCGCAGCGCTTCATGAAGTTGAGCTGGTCGCGCAGCACGTCGCCGATGGCGCGCAGCTGGCCTTGCCACTGGTAGCGGGTGCGCAGCAGGTAAGCCGTGGAGAAGCCGCGGCCGTCGCGGAACACCGGGAAGTCCACCGCCACCAGCGATACGCGCTCGAAGTACGCGGCGGCATCGGCCGGCTCGTCTTCCGGGGCCAGCCAAATGCCGGTGCGGGCAGCGTCGCGGCCGGCCAGCAGCGCTTCATTGGCCTGCCACACCGACAGCGGGAACAGCACCGCGTCCTGGCCCTGCGCGGCGGCGGCGATGCGCTCTTCGGTCAGCGGCTGTTCTTCGGTGGCGCGCAGCACGGTCCAGTTGTCTTCGACGATCACCGGGGTGACGTTCGCACTGCCCGTTGCATCCTGGCGTTGCAGTTGAATGATCTTTGCCATGTTCAGTCTCTCCGGTCCTCAGGCTTCGGCGCGCTCGCGCGGCTGCTTGTCGGCATAGACGCGCTCCTTGAACGGAGCGATGCCGATGCGGGACAGGGTTTCGATAAAGCGCTCGTCTTCGATGCGGTTGGCGACGAAGGTGTCGATGATGCGGCTCACCACCTCGGGCATTTCCTCGGCGCTGAACGATGGGCCGATCACCTTGCCCAGCGCGGTCTGGTTGCCCTGGGCGCCGCCCAGCGTGACCTGGTACCACTCCGAACCGTCCTTGTCGACGCCCAGCACGCCGATGTTGCCAACGTGATGGTGGCCGCAGGCGTTGATGCAGCCCGAGATGTTCAGCGAGATCTCGCCCAGGTCGTAGACGTAGTCGAGGTCGTCGAACCGGTCCTGGATCGCCTGCGCGATCGGGATCGACTTGGCGTTGGCCAGCGAGCAGAAATCGCCGCCCGGGCAGGCGATGATGTCGGTCAGCAGGCCGATGTTCGGCGTCGCCAGGCCGGCCTTCTTCGCCAGTTGCCACAGCGCGTACAGGTCGTGCTTCTTCACGTCCGGCAGCACCAGGTTCTGCTCGTGCGCCACGCGCAGCTCGCCGAAGCCGAACTGGTCGGCCAGGTCGGCCACGGTTTCCATCTGCGCGTCGGTGGCATCCCCCGGCGGCGACACCAGGCCCGGCTTGGTCGACAGCGTAACCGCGGCGTAGCCGGGCACCTTGTGGCCGTGCACGCTGCGGCTGACCCAGCGCGCGAAGGCCTTGTCCTCGAGCAGGTGCTTTTCGTACGAGGCATCGGTGTCGGCCAGCTTTTCATACGCCGGCGGCGTGAAGTACTGCGCCACGCGGTCGAACTCGGCCTGCGTGAGCGTGGCCGGGCCGTCCTTGCTGTGCTGCCATTCTTCCTCGACTTCCTGGGCGAACTTGTCGGCGCCGATGGCCTTCACCAGGATCTTGATGCGCGCCTTGTACTTGTTGTCGCGGCGGCCGTAGCGGTTGTACACGCGGATGGCCGACTCGATGTAGGTCAGCATGTGCTGCCAAGGCAGGTCGTCCTTGATGATCGTGCCCAGGATCGGGGTACGGCCCAGGCCGCCGCCGGCCAGGATGCGCAGGCGCACGTCGCCGTCAGCGTTCTTGTAGGCGTAGACGCCGATGTCGTGCATCTGCACCACGGCGCGGTCGTCCTGGGACGCCGAGATCGCGATCTTGAACTTGCGCGGCAGGAAGGCGAATTCCGGCTGGAACGTGCTCCACTGGCGCAGCAGCTCGGCCAGCACGCGCGGATCGACCGACTCGTCCGGCGCCACGCCGGCGAAGTGGTCGGTGGTGATGTTGCGCACGCAGTTGCCCGAGGTCTGGATCGCGTGCATCTCGACGCTGGCGAGCTCGGCCAGCACGTCGGGCACGCGCTCCAGTTCCATCCAGTTGTACTGGATGTTCTGGCGGGTCGAGAAGTGGCCGTAGCCGCGATCGTACTCGCGCGCGATATGGGCCAGCTTGCGCAGCTGCTTGGACGACAGCAGGCCGTACGGAATCGCCACGCGCAGCATGTAGGCGTGGCGCTGCATGTACAGGCCGTTCTGCAGCCGCAGCGGCAGGAATTCTTCCTCGGTCAGTTCGTCCGACAGGCGGCGGCGCACCTGGTCACGGAACTGGGCGACGCGCTCGGCGACGATGCGCTGGTCATATTGGTCGTACTGATACATGGCGGGGTCCGTTCAGTATTCGTTGAATTCAGGAAACGAGCTTGATGGCGACCAGCGTCAGCGTGGTCGCCAGGGCGGCGCGCACCAGCCGCTCGGGCAGCGCCCGCGACAGTTGCGCGCCCAGCCAGATGCCGGGGATCGAACCCACCAGCAGCGCCAGCAGCAAATTCCAGTCGACCGTACCGAGCCACACGTGGCCCAGCCCGGCCAGCGCCGTCAGCGGAACGGCGTAGGCAATGTCGGTGCCGGCCACCTCGGCCGGCTTCATGTGGGGATACAGCAGCAGGATCAGCGTGGCGCCGACCGCGCCGGCACCGATCGACGAGACCGTGACCAGCACGCCGATCACCGCACCGACGATGACGGTGGCAACGACCTGCTTGCGGCCATGCAGCTGGAAGCGCGGATTGCGTTCCAGCCAGGCCAGCATCTGGCGGCGGAACAGCAGCGACAGCACCGTCAGCAGCACCGACACGCCGATGGTCACGCGGATCGCATGCAGCCAGCGGGCGTCGAGCTCGCCGGCGCTCTTCAGCACCAGGATGGCGGCGACGGCCGCGGGCAGGCTGCCGATGCACAGGCGCCGCACCACCTGCCACTGCACGTGGCCGTGGGCGCGATGCGCGATGGTGCCGAAACCCTTGGTGATGGCCGCGAAGGCCAGGTCGGTGCCGACCGCGGTGGCGGGCGAGAAGCCGAACAGCAGCGTCAGCAGCGGCGTCATCAGCGAGCCCCCTCCCACGCCGGTCAGGCCGACGAGGACGCCTACGAACAGACCAGAAACGGTATAGGCCAGGGACATGAGGGACTCGGTGTGGCGTGGCCCGCGGATCGCGCCGTGGAACTGGCCGCGGCGGGAAGGCGCACCGAGGGCAGGCCGTTCATTAACAAAGTTCGAGAATCGTAATAAACTGGCCTCATACCTCAAACTAATAAGAAGTTGTTTGTTTATACGAACGCAGATATATGAACTTGCACCAGTTTCGCTTCGTGCGGGAAGCCGTCCGGCAGAACTACAATCTGACCGAGGCGGCCAAAGCGCTATATACATCACAACCCGGCGTATCCAAGGCCATCATCGAGCTGGAAGAAGAACTGGGGGTCGACATCTTCACGCGTCACGGCAAGCGCATCCGCAGCCTGACCGAGCCGGGCCGCCGCATCCTCAGCTCGGTCGAGAAGATCCTGCAGGAGGTGGAAAGCCTGAAGCGCGTCGGCATGGACTATGCGGCCCAGGACCAGGGCAACTTCACCATCGCCACCACGCACACCCAGGCGCGCTACGCGCTGCCACGCGTAATCAGCGAGTTCACCAAGCGCTATCCCAAGGTGCGGCTGTCGATCCAGCAGGGCAACCCGGCCCAGATCGCCGACATGCTGCTGCATGACCAGGCCGACATCGGCATCGCCACCGAAGGCATCTCCAGCGACAAGAACCTGGTGTCGCTGCCGGGCTACCAGTGGACCCACATGGTGATTACGCCGCCCGAGCACCCGCTGCTGGACAAGAAGCACCTGGCGCTGGAAGACCTGATGGGATACCCGCTGATCACCTATGATGCCAACTTCGCCGGGCGCACCAAGATCGACAAGGCCTTCGCGCTGCGCCACCTGGCGCCGGACATCGTGCTCGAGGCCATCGACGCGGACGTGATCAAGACTTATGTGGAAATCGGGCTGGGCGTGGGCATCGTCGCCGGCGTCGCCTATGATGCCGAGCGCGACCGCAACCTGCGCGGCATTGCCGCCGGGCACCTGTTCGGCAGCAACGTGACCCACCTGGCCGTCAAGCAGGGGGCCTACCTGCGCAGCTTTGTCTACACCTTTATCGAACTGTTCTCGCCGACGCTCAATCGCAAGCTGGTCGAGCAGGCCATGTCCGGCGAACACGAAGCCTACGAACTCTAAGGCGGCACCGCTGCCGCCCCGCTCTATATAAGAAGTCCAGCCACGATGCCTGCCCTGCACATCCCAACCCGCCGCCCGGAGGTCCTGTGAGCGACCTGCCCCGCATCCACTGGACCGAAAACGGCGTCGAGCATAGCGCTGCCTGGCGCTCCGAGGCCGGCCTGCCGCCGCCGCGGCGCGTGGTCGTCGCCGACGACACCACCAGCGCCGATAGCGCCTACCGCCTTGCCTGCGAAGGCACCGCGCTGCTATGGCGAGGCGATTTCCAGAACGCGCGCCAGCTGCTGAACGCGCTGGCCCGCCGCACCGAGCGCAAGCCGAAAAAGGCCAGCCGCCCCGGCAAGGCCCGGGATAAGGCCCGGGACAAGAGCCAGGCCGCGTCGCCCACCGAGGCCTTCCACCTGCACCGGCTGGCGCAGTCGCAGCGGGCGCGCACGCTGGGCATGCTGCTGTTGCCGTTCGAGGCCGGCCACCAGATCCCGCTGCGCCGCGCGCCCGATGTGCATGAGGCATGCGAGCAGGTCTACGGCCCGGCCGGCGAGCCCTACGTGGCCTCGCTGCGCGAGCTGCTGGGCATGATCGGCGCTTTCGAGTGGCGCCGGAAGGGCGTCGAGATTCCGGCGCTGGAAGACCGCATGCATCCGTGGTACGGCGTGTTCTCGCCGGTGCGCGGCGAGTACATCGACCTGGTCGCGGCCGAGCCGCTGCCGGCGCAGACGCTGGCCTTCGATATCGGCACCGGCACCGGCGTGCTGGCCGCGGTGCTGGCCCGCCGCGGCGTGCAGCGCGTGGTGGCCACCGACCAGGACGCGCGCGCGCTGGCCTGCGCGCGCGAGAACATCGCGCGGCTCGGCTACGCCGCGCAGGTCGAGGTGATCGAGGCCGACCTGTTCCCCGCCGGCCGCGCACCGCTGGTGGTATGCAACCCGCCGTGGGTGCCGGCACGGCCGAGCTCGCCGGTCGAGCATGCCGTCTATGACCCCGACAGCGCCATGCTGCGCGGCTTCCTGCAAGGGCTGCCCGATCACCTGGAGCCCGGCGGCGAGGGCTGGCTGCTGCTGTCCGACCTGGCCGAGCACCTCGGCCTGCGCCAGCGCGACGAGCTGACCGGCTGGATCGGGGCGGCCGGGCTGAAGGTGTTGGGCCGCTCCGACATCCGCCCGCGCCACCCGCGCGCGGCCGATGCGGCCGATCCGCTGCACGCCGCGCGCTCCGCCGAAGTGACCTCGCTCTGGCGCCTGGGCGTGCGCTGACATCGCTGCGGCGGGGCCAGGGTGCCCCACCGACCGAGTTCGGCTATCCTTTCCCGTCACATATAAGAACGGAGGAGACCATGCTGAAGCTGCCCCTGCGCCCCCTGCTGCTTGGCGCCACGCTGTTGCTTGCCGGCGCCGCCCGTGCCGACATCCGCGTCGGCATCGACGTGTCCACCACCGGCCCGGCCGCCTCGATCGGCATCCCGTCCAAGAACACCGTGCTGATGTGGCCGCAGACGCTGGGCGGCCAGAAGGCGCACTACATCATCCTGGACGACGGCACTGACCCTGCGGCCGCGGTGCGCAATGTGCGCAAGCTGATCTCCGAGGAAAAGGTCGACGTGATCGTCGGCCCCAACATCACGCCCACCGCCATCGCCGTGCTCGACGCCGTGGCCGAGGGCGAGACCCCGATGGTGGCACTGGCTGCCTCGGCCGCCATCGTCGAGCCGCAGACCGATGCCAAGCGCCGCTGGGCCTTCAAGATGCCGCAGAATGACTCGCACATGGCGACCGTGCTGACCGAGTACATGAGCAACCACGGCGTCAGGACGGTCGGCTTTATCGGCTTTGCCGACGCCTACGGCGAAAGCTGGTGGCGCGAGTTCTCGAAGCTGGCCGAAGTCCGCAAGATCAAGGTCGTCGCCAACGAGCGCTTCTCGCGCAACGACACCTCGGTCACCGGGCAAGTGCTCAAGCTGATGGCGGCCAATCCGGACGCGATCCTGATCGCCGGCGCCGGCACGCCGTCGGTGCTGCCGCAGAAGACGCTGGGCGAGCGCGGCTACAAGGGCAAGGTCTACCAGACCCACGGCATCGCCACCTGGGACTTCCTGCGCATGGGCGGCAAGGACGTGGAAGGCACGCTGTTCCCGACCGGGCCGGTGGTGGTCGCGCGTCAGCTGCCCGAGAGCCATCCGGTGCGCAAGGTGGCGCTGGACTTCGTCAATCGTTACGAAGCAAAGTACGGCGCCGACAGCGTGACCCAGTTCGCCGGCGATGCCTGGGGCGCGTGGATGCTGCTCGACGACGCCGCCCGCCGCGCGCTCAAGAGCGGCGCCCAGCCCGGCACGCGCGAGTTCCGCGCGGCCATGCGCGACGCGCTGGAAACCACCACCAATCTCACCATCCCCAACGGCGTGATGAACCTGAACCCGAAGGACCACCAGGGCTTCGACCAGCGTTCGCGCGTAATGGGGGTGATCCGCAATGGCAAGTTTGCCTACGCGGGCGACAAGTAACCCGCCGCATCAACGCAGCAATGCAACGACGCATCACGAAAGGAAGCATGGCATGAGCACCACTCCCACCCCCCTCACCATCGCCTTTATCGGCCTGGGCGCCATGGGCTCGCACATGGTGCGCCACCTGCTGGCCGCCGGACACACCGTGCGCGCCTTCGTGCGCCGCCCGGAAGCCGCCGAGGCCGCGCGCGCGCTGGGGGCAGAACCGTTCTTCACGCCCGCCGAGGCGGCCCGCGGCGCCAGCGTGGTCTTCACCAACGTGACCTCGTCCGACGATGTGCGCGAGGTGCTGCTGGGTGCGCAGGGCGTGATCCACGGGGCCGCGCGCGGCACCATCTGCGTCGATCACAGCACCATCTCGCCGATCGTCACGCGCGAGATCGCCGCGGCGCTGGCCGCACGGGGCATCGAGGCGCTGGACTGCCCGGTCTCGGGCGGCACCATGGGCGCCGAAGCCGGCACGCTGACCATCATGGCCGGCGGCAAGGCCGAGATGCTGGAACGCGTGCGCCCGCTGCTCGAGCGGCTCGGCAAGACCATCACTCATATCGGCGACCACGGCGCCGGGCAGGTCGCCAAGCTGTGCAACCAGATCGCCCAGGTGGTCAATATCGAAGGCATCGCGGAAGCGATGCGCTTTGCCGCCGCGCAGAACGTCGACACCGGCCGCGTGTTCGAAGCCATGGCGACCGGCATGGCCGGCAGCCGCATGCTCGACCTGATGGGTCCCAAGATGGTGGCGCGCGATTTTGCCGCCGGCATCGAGGCGCGGCTGCACGACAAGGACTTTGGCCTGGCACGCGATATCGCCGCGGAAATCGGCCTGGAGCTGCCGGCGATGCAGGCCACCTCGGCGCAACTGCGCGCGCTGATGGCCAGGGGCTGGGGCAAGGACGATACTTCGTCGCTGCTGCGCGTGCTGGAGGGCTGAGGCCCTCGGCGCGCGGTGGCGGCTCAGCGCTCCATCAGCCGCAGCACCGCTTGCGTGAGGGCACCGTCCGCGCTGGCCAGGCTGTCCAGCACATTGAAATGATGGCAGTCCGGCAGCACCAGGTCGCTCGCCGCCGGATGCGCCACCTTGGCCGGCCACGCCGCGCGGATCAGCGCATGCTGGCGGTGGTATTCGGCCGCCTCCAGCCCGCCCACCGCGATCGCCAGCGGTGCCGCGTCGGCGGGCGCCATGTACGCGGGCGACAGCCGCGCGACATCGGCTTCGGATAACTTCAAGTCGCACTGCAGGAAGGCCGCGCGCCGCAGCGGCTCCAGGTCGTACAGCCCGCTCACCGACAGTCCGCCGCGGACCAGCCCTGCCGGCAGGTCCGCACCGAACTGCGGCCAGCGCGCGGCCATCAGCATCGCCACCAGGTGGCCGCCCACCGAATGCCCCGCCACGTACAGCCGCTGCGGGTCATGGCCCAGCCGGTCCGCCTGCCGGTACAGCCAGGCCACGCTGCGCAGCACCTGCCGCACGATTTCCGGCACCGTCGCCGCCGGCACCAGGGTGTAGTTGACCACCGCCACCGACACCCCCAGCGCCGGCAGTGCGCCGGCGACGAAGCTGTGGTCGTGCTTGTCCAGGGCGCGGTAATAGCCGCCGTGCACGAACACCAGCAGCGGCGGCAAGGCCCCGTTGGCGCGCTGCGCGGGGAAGTAGTCCAGGGTCTCGCCCGCGGCATGGCGCGAGTCCGCTCCGGCGTAGCTCAGGTCCGCCAGGAACGGGGCGCGCGCGCGCACCTGCGCGGACCACTGCGCCCAACGCGCCAGGTGCGCCGGGTTGTCCGGCACATTGGCGCGGTTGTTGTACTCGCGGTCATAGAAGGCGGGGTCCTGCGAGGGCAGGCTGGCAAGGCGCGCAAGCAAGTCTGGATCGGTCATGGCGGTCGGGGTCGGCGCAATCGGTACGGTTGGGGCGCAGGACTGGTCGCCATGCTACCGGATTTGCGTGGCCCCGGACCGGCCCGGCGCCGGTTGTCCGGCAGCGCGATTTCCGGCATAATCCCCGGCTCAGCCCGGCATCGGTTCCGATGCCGTCACACCTGCCCGGGTGGTGAAACAGGTAGACGCAGGGGACTCAAAATCCCCCGCCGCAAGGCGTGTCGGTTCGAGTCCGACCCCGGGCACCATCTCCGGCTCTGCCCGACGTCCGCTCCATCCGCGCATCCCACGCGTCCTTCGCGTGCGCTTCAAGCCGCCTCTCCATGCTATCCCGCATCGGCCCCAGCTTTCGCGCCACCCCGTTTCGCGCCATTGCTGGTCCTGTCGGACTGCGTCCACTGGCACAGCACTGCCGCGCTTCCTATCCTATGGCATTGCCTTCGACCGGAGCCCGACGTGAAACGACTCGCCCCACTTGCCCTTTCCGCCCTCGCCTGTGCCACCCTGCTGGCCGGCTGCGCCGGCGCCGACATGGAAAGCCTGACCCAGGCCGGCGGCAGCCTGTTCACCGCCGCGACGCTGTCGGACAGCAACGTCAAGACGCTGTCGGACCAGTCCTGCGCCGAGATGGACAAGAAGAACACCATCGCGGCGGCCAACAGCACGTACGCGCGGCGCCTGGCCACTGTGATGAGCGGCCTCGGCAATACCGGGCTGCCGCTCGACGCCAAGGTCTACATGACCAAGGACATCAATGCCTGGGCCATGGCCAACGGCTGCGTGCGCGTCTACAGCGGGCTGATGGACCTGCTCAGCGACGACGAGGTGCGTGGCGTGGTCGGCCACGAGATCGGCCACGTGGCGCTGGGCCACACCAAGGCGGCGATGCAGGTGGCCTACACCGCGGCCGCGGCGCGCGGCTTGCTGGGCTCGACCGGCATTGCTTCGCTGACCGCGCTGTCGTCGTCGCAGGTCGGCGCGCTGGCCGAGCAGTTCGTCAATGCGCAGTTCTCGCAGCGCCAGGAAACCGCGGCCGACGATTATTCCTTCGACCTGCTGACGAAGAACGGCGCCAACCGCCAGGCGCTGGCGTCCGCGTTCCGCAAGATGTCGACCCTCGATGGCGGGCAGTCGAGCATGCTGAGCTCGCACCCGGGTTCGCTCGAGCGCGCCAAGCATATCGAAGCGCGCCTCGCCGGCGGGCGCTGAGCCCGGCGCATTTGCCCCTGCCGCCGCACCCGTCCGGGTGAGGCGGCCCCTCCCTCCGGCGGGCATGCGCGCGCATTGTTGCGCGACGCGCCCCAGCTCGCTCTACGCAGCCGCGCACTGTCGTGCGCGCATTGTTGACTGCGTTTAATTCACCGACAAAAGCTTTCACTACGCCGGCCCCGGAGCGGCAGAGATAATCCTCTCGCTGCCTCGACACGGCCATGCCGTCGCACGTGTTGCCCGCGTGCCGACAGCGCAATCGGCCAGCGTCGCATGTTCGCCCTCGCGCCCGGGGCCGGTGCGCCGCACACGCACCGCGACCTCTGCGCGCGCCGCCTGCGAGGCAGAACCCCAGCGCCCCCACGCCCGGATGCCACAACTCGCCCAACCTGCCTCACTCTTTCCAGGAGCCTTCGATGGATTGGTTGCATGAGATTTTCCAGAAGTCGCCGGAGTCTGCGCTGTTCCTTGCGCTGGCGGTCGGCTACGCGATCGGCAAGATCACGTTCGGGCGTTTCCAGCTGGGCGGTGTCGCCGGCTCGCTGCTCGCAGCGGTGGTGATCAGCCAGTTTGGCGTCGAGATCGACAACGGCGTCAAGGCGGTGATGTTCGCCGTCTTCATCTACGCGGTGGGCTATGAAAGCGGCCCGCAGTTCTTCAACTCGCTGAACCGCAGCTCGCTGCGCGAGATCGCCATGGCGGTGTTCATGGCGGTGTGCGGGCTGGTCACGGTGGTGGTGCTGGCCAAGCTGTTCCATCTCGACAAGGGCCTGGCCGCGGGCCTGGCCGCCGGCGGCATGACGCAGTCGGCCATCATCGGCACTGCGGGCGACGCCATCACCAAGCTGGGCCTGCCACCAGACCAGGTCAAGACCCTGCAGGCCAACGTCGCCGTCGGCTATGCGGTGACCTATGTGTTCGGCTCGCTCGGCGCGATCATCGTCTGCGTCAACATCCTGCCGCGCTTCATGAAGGCGGACCTGAAGACGGATGCCAAGAAGGTCGAGGCCAAGCTCAACGGCGGCCTGCCGCAGTACGGCCCGGGCCAGCGCGGCGCGCTGCCGCGGCTGGTCGGCCGGTTGTATCGCATCAACGATGCTTCCGGACAGACCGTCGCGCAGCTGGAGATGGGCGGCGAGGACCTGGTCACCGTGGAAAAGGTGCAGCGCGCCGGCAAGCAGCTCGAGGTCACGCAGGACCTGGTGCTGCAGCACGACGACCTGGTGCTGCTGGTCGGCCGCCGCGATGCCATCGTGCCGGCGGCCGCGCAGATCGGCGAGGAAGTCGCCGATGCCGACGGCATGGGCGCGGTGATGCAGTCGCGCAACGTGGTGTTCACCGCCAAGGGCATGAACAACAAGACCGTGGCGGAGATCGTCGAGATGGTCGGGCGCGACATGCGCCATGGCGTCTATATCGAGCGCATCGAGCGCTATGACCACCCGCTGCCGCTGTTGCCGGAACTGAAGCTGCAGCACGGCGACATCCTCACGCTGTACGGCACCCCCGCCGACACCAAGCGCGCGGCGGGGATGGCCGGCTACGAGCTGGTGCCCAGCGAGAAGACGGACTTCGTCTACTTCGGCGCCGGCGTGCTGGTGGGCTTGCTCATCGGCCTGCTGGTCTGGCGCATCGGCTCGATACCGCTGACGCTGGGCGCCGGCGGCGGCGCGCTGCTGTCGGGCCTGGTGTTCGGCTGGGCCCGCTCCAAGCACAAGATGTTCGGCGCCATGCCGACCGCCGCGTGCCAGCTGCTGAAGGACTTCGGCCTGGCCGCGTTCGTCGCCATCGTCGGCATCAATTCCGGCCTGCAGGCCGTGACCACGCTGCGCCAGAGCGGCCTGACCATCTTCATCCTGGGCGCGGTGGTAACGCTGCTGCCGCTGTTCCTGACCATGCTGTTCGGCCGCTACGTGCTGAAGTACGACAACGCCGCGCTGCTGGCCGGCGCGCTGGCCGGCTCGCGCAGCGCCAACCCCGCCTTCGGCGGCATCCTCGACAAGGCCGAAAGCCCGGTGCCGACGGTGCCGTTCGCCATCACCTACGCGCTCGCCAACGTGCTGCTGACGCTGCTGGGCCCGCTGGTGGTGGGCCTGGTCTAGCGTTCTTCCCTTTGCCCTCTCCGCTGCTGCGCGGGCGGTGCCACCGGTGCCAGCCCGCCAACCCAACCGACAAGCGTCTACACAGGAGCAAGCCATGAGCAAGTTCGATATCTCCAAGCTGTCCAGCCTCTCGCCGTTCGAACTGAAGGATGAACTGATCAAGCTGGCCAGCAGCGACGCCGAGCGCCTGATGCTCAACGCCGGCCGCGGCAACCCCAATTTCCTGGCGACGGTGCCGCGCCACGGCTTCTGGCAACTGGGCCTGTTCGCGATGCGCGAATCGGAGCGCTCGTTCTCGTACATGCCGGAGGGCGTCGGCGGGTTCCCGCGCCGCGATGGCATCGAGGAACGCTTCCACCTGTTCGCGCGCGAATTCGCCGACACCCCGGGCGTGAAGTTCCTGGCCGGCGCCGTATCGTACGTGCGCGACCAGCTCGGCCTGAACGCAGGCGACTTCCTCTACGAGATGTGCGAAGGCATCCTCGCCTGCAACTATCCGGTGCCGGACCGCATGCTGAAGCTGTCCGAGACCATCGTCGGCCAGTACATCCGCAAGGAGATGATCGGCGACCATCCGTTCATCGGCGACTTCGACCTGTTCGCGGTCGAGGGCGGCACCGCCGCCATGACCTACCTGTTCAACACCATCCGAGAGAACCACCTGCTCAAGGCCGGCGACACCATCGCGCTGGGCATGCCGATCTTCACGCCGTACATCGAGATCCCGGAACTGAACGACTACCAGCTGGTGGAGCTGTCGGTCGATGCCGACCCGGATTCGCGCTGGCAGTATTCGAAGGAGCAGCTCGACAAGCTGCGCGACCCCAAGGTCAAGGCCTTCTTCCTGGTCAACCCGAGCAATCCGCCGTCGGTCCGCATGAGCGACGAGAGCCTGGAGTACCTGGCCTCGATCATCGAGGAACGGCCCGACCTGATCATCCTGACCGACGACGTCTACGGCACCTTTGCCGACCACTTCGTCTCGCTGTTCGCGATGTGCCCGCGCAACACCATCCTGGTGTACTCGTTCTCGAAGTACTTCGGCGCGACCGGCTGGCGCCTGGGCGTGATCGCCACGCATCGCGACAACATCTTCGACTTGCAGATCGGCCAGCTGCCGGATGCGCAGCGTCAGCAGTTGAACAAGCGCTACAGCTCGATCACGACCGAGCCGGAGAAGCTCAGGTTCATCGACCGCCTCGTCGCCGACAGCCGCACCGTGGCGCTGAACCACACCGCCGGCCTGTCGACGCCGCAGCAGGTGCAGATGGTGCTGTTCTCGCTGTTCTCGCTGATGGATACGCCGGATAACTACAAGAACGCGATGAAGCGGCTGATCCGCAGCCGCAAGGCCGCCTTGTATCGCGAGATCGGCATCGCGCCGGAAAGCGATGATCCGAACGCGGTCGACTACTACACGCTGCTCGATATCGAGCAGCTGGGCGGCAAGGCGATCGGGCCGGACTTCGTCAAATGGATCATGAACTCGGTCGAGCCCAACGAGCTGCTGTTCCAGCTGGCCGACGAGGCCGGCGTGGTGCTGCTGCCGGGCCGCGGCTTCGGCACCCGCCATCCGTCCGGACGGGTCTCGCTGGCCAACCTGAACGAAGCGGACTACGCCAAGATCGGGCGCTCGATCCGCAAGCTGTTCGAAACCTATGTGGATAAGTACAACGAGGTCACCGGCAACAAGGCGAACAAGCACGTGGTGAAGAAGTAAGCCGGGACCGGCTTGCCCCGGGCCCGGCATCGCGCCGGGCCTTTTTTTGGTTCATCGCCAAATTCCGGGGATGATGTGGATGCGCAGGGATTGATGCGGTTGACTTCGTGGATGTGCCGGCCCTCCCCCCCCGGCCCTCTCCCGCACGCGGGAGAGGGGAGAAAACATGCGGAAGAAGACCGGCCGTTGGGCTCGGCCGCGACAACGCCATGCGAGCGCAGCGACGCACTCCGTGCCCGAGCCCACGACCTGAGATAGGGAGCGCGCGCAGCGCAGCCGAAGGCGTCCCACTCAGCGCGACTCGACGAACTCCAGCACCGTCGCCAGCATGCCCCGCAGCGCCGGCTGCAGCGCCGACGCCCGCGCCTCGTCGTAGGCGAACGGATACACCTCGCTCATGTAGGCGGACTGCGACAGCTCCAGCTGCACCGCATGCACGCCGTCGGCCGGCTTGCCGTATTGCCGCGTGATGTAGCCGCCCTTGAAGCGCCCGTTGAGCACCGCGGTATGGCCCGGCACCGCGCTGGCCTGTTCCAGCAGCCGGCCGGCGAGCGCGGCGTCGCAGCTGTCGCCGTTGGCGGTGCCGAGGTTGAAGTCGGGCAGCTTGCCGTCGAAGAAGCGCGGCAGCACCGAACGGATCGAATGCGCGTCCCACAGCGCGACCGTGCCATGCGCTGCCCGCAGCCGTGCCAGCTCGTCGGCCAGCGCCTGGTGGTAGGGGCGCCAGATCGCATCGCGGCGCGCGGCGATCTCGGCGTCGTCGGGACCGTTGCCGTCGGCGTATAGCGCCGTCTTGTCGAAGGTGTCGACCGGGCACAGCCCGGTGGTGTCCTGGCCGGGATACAGGTTGGCGTTGTCCGGCGGGCGGTTCAGGTCGACCACGTAGCGCGAGTGGGTGGCCGCCAGCACCGACGCGCCGAGTTCGCGGGCGAAATCGTACAGGCGTTCCAGGTGCCAGTCGGTGTCGGGCACGGTGCGGGCTTCGGCGGTCAGACGCTGCGAGACCGATGCGGGCAGAAGCGTGCCGACATGCGGCATCGATACCAGCAACGGGCGCGTGCCCCGGTGCAGGGTGAAGGCGGGGGTATCGGTGGTAAAGGACATGGTGGTTGCAATGCTGTGGGCGTGCGCCCGGTTTCAGTCGGCCAGCAGGCTGGCGCGCGCCGCGATGAACAGGCGTCCGGCGTCCGCCTGCAGCGGATGCGCGCCATGCTGCACGCGGCTGCGGCCGGCGGTGCGGACTTCCGCTAGTGTCTCATGGCCGTGGCAGGCGAACACGTGCGTGGCCAGTGCCTGCGGCCCGTCGAGTCCCGCCAGCGTCGGATGCGCGCCGTCCAGCACCACGAAATCGGCCTGCTGGCCCGCTGCCAGTCCGGCCACCGCGCGGCCCGACGCACGTGCGCCGCCGGCCACCGCTTCCAGGTACAGGCGGTCGGCCACCTGCGCGTGGGTGTCGGATGCGAGCACGTTGCGGCGCTGCAGGCCCAGCCGCTGCCCGTACTCGAACAGCCGCAACTCCTCCGCCACGCTGACGCTGGCATGGCTGTCCGAGCCGATGCCCCACGCGCCCCGCTGTGCCAGGTAGGGCGCGGCCTCGAACACGCCGTCGCCCAGGTTGGCCTCGGTGGTCGGGCAGATGCCGGCCACCGCGCCGCTGTGCGCGAGGCGCCGGCGCTCGTCCCAGTCCATGTGGGTGGCATGCACCAGGCACCAGCGCGCGTCGACTTCAACATGGTCGAACAGCCACGTCACCGGCCGCGTGCCCGACCACGCGATGCAGTCGTCGACCTCCTTCTGCTGCTCGGCGATATGGATATGGACCGGCGCCTGCGCGTCGAGCGCGCGCAGTCCCGCCAGCGCGTGCGCCAGGCTTGCCTCCGGCACCGCGCGCAGCGAGTGCGGTGCCAGCCCGAGGCGCGCGCCGGACTGCGCGCACGCCGGATGCAGCCGTTCCAGCAGCTTCAGCATGGCATCGGTATCGTGCAGGAAGCGCTGCTGTCCGGCCAGCGGCGGCTGGCCGCCAAAGCCCGCGCTCTGGTACAGCACCGGCAGCAGCGTCATGCCGATGCCGGTGCGCTGCGCCGCGCGCAGCAGTCGCAGCGACATCTCGGCGGCATCGGCGTAGGGCCTGCCGTCCTCATCGTGATGCACGTAGTGGAATTCGCACACGCTGGTGTAGCCCGCGCGCAGCATCTCGATATAGAGCTGCGTGGCGATTGCTTCCAGCGTGTCGGGCGAGAGCCGCTGTGCGAAGCGGTACATCAGCGTGCGCCAGCTCCAGAACGAATCGGCGCCGGCCGGATCCTCGCCCTGCGGGCAGCTGCGGAACTCCGTCAGGCCGGCAAAGCCGCGCTGGAACGCATGCGAATGCAGGTTGGGCATGCCCGGCAGCACCGGGCCCGCCGCCAGCGGCACGCCGGCGCCGCGCGCCGCCCCCGGCTGCACGGCGGTGAAGCGGCCCTGCTCATCCCAGGCCAGCAGCACGTCGCGGGCCCAGCCGTCCGGCAGCAGTGCGAATGGCGCAAACAGTTGCGCGCTCATGCCGCAGCTCCCGCGCAACCATGGACGCGCCCCTGGCGCACCACCGTCGCGACCGGATTGCGGCCGAACCAGTACGCCAGCTCGGCGGGCGAATCGATGCGCCACAGCGCGAAATCGGCCATCCGTCCCACTGCCAGGCGCCCATGGCGATCGGCCGCGCCCAAGGCGCGCGCGGCGTGCGCGGTGACGCCGGCCAGCGCTTCGGGCACGGTCAGGCGGAACAGCGTGCACGCCATATTCATCATCAGCAGCAGCGAAGTCACCGGCGAGGTGCCGGGGTTGTGGTCGGTGGAAATCGCCATCGGTACGCCGTACTGGCGCAGCAGCGCGATCGGCGGCAGTTTGGTGTCGCGCAGGAAGTAGTAGGCGCCCGGCAGCAGCACCGCGACCGTGCCGGCCTCAGCCATCGCGGCCACGCCCGCTTGGTCCAGATGCTCGAGATGGTCGGCCGAGAGCGCGCGATGGCGTGCCGCCAGCGCGGCGCCGCCCAGGTTGCTGAGCTGCTCCGCATGCAGCTTGACGCGCAGCCCATGGCGCGCGGCGGCGTCGAACACCCGCTCCGTCTGCGCGATCGAGAAGCCGATCGACTCGCAGAAGGCATCGACGGCATCGACCAGGCCCTCGCCGGCCAGCGCCGGCAGCATGGTGTTGCAGACCAGCTCGATATAGTCGTCGGCACGGCCCGCGTATTCCGGCGGCAGCGCGTGCGCGCCGAGGAAGGTGTTGTAGACCGAAATGCCGAAGTGCTGGCCCAGCCGGCGCGCCACGCGCAGCTGCTTGCGCTCCGATTCCAGGTTCAGGCCATAGCCGGACTTGATCTCGATGGCGGTGACGCCCTCGGCCAGCAGTGGCTGCAAGCGCGCCCCGGCCTGTGCGAACAGCGTGTCTTCGTCGGCGCCGCGCGTGGCGCGCACCGTCGACACGATGCCGCCGCCGGCGCGTGCGATCTCTTCATAGCCGGCGCCGGCCAGGCGCATGGCGAATTCGTCGGCACGCTGGCCGCCGTAGACCAGGTGGGTGTGGCAATCGACCAGCCCCGGGGTGATCCAGGCACCGTTGGCGTCATGGCGCGGCGCACCGCGCCAGGCCTCGGGCAAGTCCGCTGCCGCGCCGAGCCAGGCGATGCGGCCGTGCTCGACCACCAGCGCGGCATCGCGGATCGCCTGCGCGGGATCGGCGTCGGGCAGCAGGTGGCAGTTGTGCCAGACACCGTCCGCGCTGGGCGCGGAGGATACAGAGGGCAAGGTCATTGAGCGGACTCCATCTCCAGGGTGACGCACAGGCACAGCGCCGCGTCACCGACAGGTTCAAACGCGAGGGTCGATGCGCAAGCCGCGGCCCCGGCCAGCAGGCCGTCGCCCGGTTGCAGCAGCGTGGCGGCGTGCTGCGCCTGCCAGGCACCGTTGACGGCCAGCAGGCATAGCGTGTGGCTGCCGGTGCTGACCGCAAACGCCGCGCGGAACGCCTCGACGCGCGCACGGCAGTGTCCGCGCCGCGTCATCACGTTGAAATCGCGCGTGGCACCGTCGCGCAGCGTCGCCTGCAGGCTGGTGTCGCCGGAAAACGCGAACGGCTCGCCGACGCCGGCCAGGGGGTGGCTGAAGCTGCCGTCGTCCGCGCGCAGCGTCACGCCCGCGCCGTCGAGCAGCACGATCTGGCGGTCGATGCCCGGGAACGCCGAGAACGGGCCGTCGCGTTCGATATCGGCCACGCTCAGGCGCCAGACAAAGTCATCCATGCCTGCACCCGGCGGCCACACCGCGATCTCGCGCGTGTTGCCGCCACCGTTCTTCCAGCGCGTGGGCGCGATCTCAGCCAGGGCGAAGGCTTGCAACAGCGCCGGGCTCATGCGCCCTTCACCATCGGCAGGTCCAGGCCCTTCTCGTGCGCGCAGGCGATGGCGAGGTCATAGCCCGCATCGGCATGGCGCATCACGCCGGTGGCCGGATCGTTCCACAGCACGCGCTCGATACGCTTTGCCGCCGCCTGGGTGCCGTCGCACACGATCACCACGCCGGAGTGTTGCGAGAAGCCCATGCCTACGCCGCCGCCGTGGTGCAGGCTGACCCAGGTCGCGCCGCCGGCAGTGTTCAGCAGCGCGTTCAGCAGCGGCCAGTCCGACACCGCATCGGAGCCGTCGCGCATCGCTTCGGTCTCGCGGTTCGGCGACGCCACCGAGCCGCAGTCCAGATGGTCGCGGCCGATCACCACCGGCGCCTTCAACTCGCCCGACCTCACCATCTCGTTGAAGGCCAGCCCCGCGCGGTGGCGCTCGTCCAGGCCCACCCAGCAGATCCGCGCCGGCAGGCCCTGGAAGGCGATGCGGTCGTGCGCCATGTCGAGCCAGCGGTGCAGGGGCTTGTCGTCGGGGAACAGCTCCTTCATCTTGGCGTCGGTCTTGTAGATATCCTCGGGATCGCCCGACAGCGCGACCCAGCGGAACGGGCCCTTGCCGCGGCAGAACAGCGGGCGGATATAGGCCGGCACGAAACCGGGGAAATCGAAGGCATTCTGCACGCCTTCGTCGAAAGCCACCTGGCGGATGTTGTTGCCGTAGTCCACCGTCGGCACCCCCATCTTCTGGAAGTCGAGCATGGCCTGCACGTGCCTGGCGATCGACGGGCGCGCGGCGGCTTCCACCGACTTGGGATCGTGCTGGCGCGCCTGCTCCCACTGCGCGACGGTCCAGTCTTGCGGCAGGTAGCCGTTGACCAGGTCATGCGCCGAGGTCTGGTCGGTAACGATATGCGGGCGCATGCCGCCGGCCTGCGCGCGCTTGGCCAGTTCCGGCACGATGTCGGCGGCGTTGCCGAGCAGGCCGACCGAAATCGCTTCCTTGTTTGCCGTGGCCTCGGCGATCATCGCCAGTGCCTGGTCCAGCGTGGTGGCCTTCTTGTCGAGATAGCGCGTGCGGATGCGGAAGTCGATGCGCGATTCCTGGCACTCGATCGCGAGCACGCACGCACCCGCCAGCACGCCCGCCAGCGGCTGCGCCCCGCCCATGCCGCCCAGGCCGGCGGTCAGGATCCACTTGCCCGACAGGTCGCCGTTGTAGTGCTGGCGGCCGGCCTCGACAAAGGTCTCGTAGGTGCCCTGCACGATGCCCTGCGTGCCGATGTAGATCCACGAGCCCGCGGTCATCTGGCCGTACATCATCAGCCCGGCGCGATCAAGTTCGTTGAACTTGTCCCAGGTAGCCCAGTGCGGCACCAGGTTGGAGTTGGCGATCAGCACGCGCGGCGCGTCCGGGTGCGTGCGGAACACACCGACCGGCTTGCCCGACTGCACCAGCAGCGACTCGTCTTCACCGAGGCGACGCAGGCTGTCGAGGATGGCGTCGAAGCATTCCCAGTTGCGCGCGGCCTTGCCGATGCCGCCGTACACCACCAGGTCCTGCGGGCGCTCGGCCACGTCAGGGTCCAGGTTGTTCTGGATCATGCGGTACGCGGCTTCGATCAGCCAGTTCTTGCAGTGCAGCCGGGTGCCGCGCGGCGCGCGGATCTCGCGCTGGCCGCGTTGCAGGGATTGGGATTCGGGAGCGTTCATGTTGTGTTCTCCATTGGATAGCGCTGGTGGCGCGATCGATTCAGACTGGTGCCACTTGGTACGAGATAGCCCGTGGAAGCACTGGCCCTCTCCCCCGCCCCTCTTCCGCGCGCGGGAGAGGGGAGACACCAGACAGGGCCGGAGAGGCTGCCGGTTTGCTGCCCTCTCCCGCCTGCGGGAGAGGGACCGGGGGAGAGGGCCGGCGTATCAACTTGCGTTAGTCGGCAAAATCTCCCGAACGGCAGCAGGCCACCCCGCCCCCGCATCCCCCTGCACCACCCACTGCTTCATCGCTTCGATATCCGGCGCCAGGTAACGGTCGCCTTCCACAAAATCCACCCGCGCCCGGATGCGGGCCAGTTCCTGTTCCACCAGCGGCGACGACTTCAGCGGCCGGTGGAATTCGATGCCCTGTGCCGCGGCCATGGCCTCGATGCCGACCACCACCGCGGTATTGGCAGCCATCTCGCCCAGCCGGCGCGCGCCGTAGGTGGCCATCGACACATGGTCTTCCTGGTTGGCCGAGGTCGGCAGGCTGTCCACGCTGGACGGATGCGCCAGCGACTTGTTCTCGGAGGCCAGCGCGGCGGCCGTCACCTGCGCGATCATGAAGCCCGAGTTCAGGCCGCCGTCGCGCACCAGGAACGGCGGCAGGCCGGACAGGCCGGTATCGAGCAGCAGCGCCAGCCGGCGCTCGGAGATCGCGCCGATCTCGGCGATCGCCAGCGCGATGATGTCGGCGGCAAAGGCCACCGGCTCGGCGTGGAAGTTGCCGCCGGAAACCACGTCGCCCTGCCCGGAGAACACCAGCGGGTTGTCCGAGGCGGCATTGGCTTCGATTTCCAGGATGCGCGCGGCGTGCCGCAGGTTGTCCAGGCATGCGCCCATTACCTGCGGCTGGCAGCGGATCGAATACGGGTCCTGCACGCGGCCGCAGGCCTTGTGCGAGTCGACGATCTCGCTGCCGTCCAGCATCGCGCGCACGGCGCCGGCCACGGCGATCTGGCCGGCCTGGCCGCGGGCTTCGTGGATGCGGGCATCGAACGGTTTGACCGAGCCCTTGATCGCTTCCAGCGACAGCGCCCCGGCGACCAGGCCCGCGGCAAACGCGTCCTCGGCGGCGAACAGCCCGGCCAGCGCCAGCGCGGTCGACACCTGCGTGCCATTGAGCAGCGCCAGGCCTTCCTTGGGGCCCAGTTCGAAGGCCTGCAGGCCGGCATGGGCCAAACCCTCGGCCGCCGGCATGCGCTTGCCGCCCACCATCACCTCGCCCACGCCGATCAGCGTGCACGACATATGCGCCAGCGGCGCCAGGTCACCCGAGGCGCCGACCGAACCCTTGGCGGGAATGCACGGCGTCACGCCATGGTTGACCAGCGCCAGCAGGGCCTCGATCAGTTCGGGACGCACACCCGAATGGCCGCGCGCCAGGCTGACAGCCTTGGTCGCCAGGATCAGCCGCACCGTGTCCTCGGCCAGGTCCGGACCGGTGCCGACGCTGTGCGAGAGCACCAGGTTGCGCTGCAGTTGCGCCAGCTTGTCGTTGGGAATGCGCGTCTGCGCCAGCTTGCCGAAGCCGGTGTTGATGCCATAGACCACCGCGTCGGCATCGATGATGTCCTGCACCGTGGCCTGCGCGGCGCGCACGCCGGCCCAGGCTGAATCGGCCATGGCCAGGCGCACCTCGCCGCGGTAGATGCGGCGCAGGTCGGCCAGGGTGACTTGGCCCGGCTGCAGCGTCAGCAGCGGAAGGTTGGCGTGGTCATGTGGGCTCGCAGTCATTTGTATGTTCCTGTCTATACAGCTTGAGGTAAACAGCTTAGTAAAAATTGGAGGTCGTCAGGCGGATTCTTGTGCCGTCAGCCGAAAGCGGGATTGCCGTCGGCGCGGAAGCGGCTGCCGAGGCGATAGCGGTTGCCGGGGTGGAGGCAGCGCACAAAGGTCACCGGCACGCCATTGGTCCAGGTGCGGCGGGTCAGCATCAGGCAGGCCTGCGTCGGCGGCATTTCCAGCTGCGCGGCCTGCTCCGGCGTGGCGGCAATGGCGTCGACCACATGCTCGACCTGGTCGTAGGGCACGTGGCGCAGCAGGTATTCGCCGGGCTGGGTCTCGCTGAAATCCTGCGTGATGAAGTCGGGCGCCACGCGCGGATTGACGTAGCGGTCCTCGAGCTGCACCGGCACGCCGTCCTCGCGGTGCACGCAGACGGAATGGAACACCGACTCGCCGGTGCGCAGCTCCAGCGCCGCGGCCACCTCGATCGACGCCGACACCCGCTCCACCAGGATCACGTCGCAGGCGTAGTCATGCCCGCGCATGCGGATCTCGTCCTGCAGGTTGACCACCGACAGCAGCGTCGACTGCGGCTTGTGCTCGGCGACGAAGGTGCCGACGCCGGCCACGCGCACCACCCGGCCCTGCTCCTGCAGCTCGCGCAGCGCCCGGTTGACGGTCATGCGCGAGACGCCGAAGCGGTTCACCAGTTCCTGCTCCGACGGCACCCGGTCGCCCGGCTGCCACGCGCCGCTCTGGATCTGGCGGGCGATGTACTCCTTCACCTGCTGGTAGAGCGCGGTGGGAGAGGCAGAAGCGGAAGTCGGGGTGCCGGCGGCGTGGTTCATAAGGTCTTAGTGCTCGACCGCGGCCATGGCCTCGGCGCGGATTTCCTCGGTCAGCCGCGCCTTGAGCGCGGAGAACTCCGGCGTGGTCTTGATCGTGTAATGGCGCGGATGCGGAAAATCGACCGCGATCTCGCTCTTGATCCGACCCGGCCTGGCGGAAAACACCGCCACCCGGTTGGCCATGAAGATGGCCTCGTCGATATCGTGGGTCACGAATAATACCGTCTTGCGCGACGCCTCCCAGATCCCCAGCAGCAACTCCTGCATCAGCACGCGGGTCTGGTTGTCGAGCGCGCCGAAGGGCTCGTCTAGCAGCAGGATCTTGGGATCGTTGGCCAGCGCGCGCGCGATCGCGGTGCGCTGCTGCATGCCGCCGGACAGCTGCCTGGGGAAGTGGTGCTCGAAGCCGCGCAGCCCCACGCGCTGGATAAAGAAGTCGCTGCGCTCTTTCTGCTCGGCCGCGCTCATGCCGCGCTCGCGCAGGCCGAAGCGCACATTCTGCTCGATCGTCAGCCACGGAAACAGCGTGTACGACTGGAACACCATGCCGCGGTCCGCGCCCGGCGCGAACACCGGCTGGCCGTCGAGCAGCACGCGCCCGCTGGTCGGGGTATCCAGGCCCGCGACGATGCGCAGCAGCGTGGACTTGCCGCAGCCCGACGGACCCAGGATGGTGACGAAGTCGTTGTCGCGCACTTCGAAGTCGACCGGCTGCAGCGCCAGGGTCTGGCCGCCGCGCGGGTTGGAGAAGGTCCGCGAGACCTGCTGGATGGACAGTGCGCTCATTGGATCGAACTCCACGGGAACAGGCGCTGGTTGGCGCGCTTGAAGACAAGGTCCGAGACCAGGCCGATGCAGCCGATCACGATGATGCCGAAGATGATCTGCCCGGTATTGAGCAGCGCCTGGCTGTCGGTGATCATGTGCCCGATGCCCGACGACGAGCCGATCAGTTCGGCCACGATCACATAGGTCCAGGCCCAGCCCAGCACCAGCCGCAGGATCTCGGCGATTTCCGGCGCCGCGCCCGGGATCAGCACGCGCCGCACGATGCCGGCGCTGTTGGCGCCCAGCGTGTACGCGGCTTCGACCAGGTCCTTGCGCGCGCCGCCGACCGCCACCGCCACCATCAGCACGATCTGGAAGAACGAGCCGATGAAGATCACCAGCAGCTTCTGGGTCTCGCCGATGCCGGCCCACAGGATCAGCAGCGGGATGAAGGCCGACGCCGGCAGGTAGCGGCAGAACGAGACAAAGGGCTCAAAGAAGGCCTCGGCCGCCTTGTACGCGCCCATGAAGATGCCCAGCGGCACCGCCAGCACCGCCGCCAGCACGAAACCGCCGACCACGCGCCAGACGGTCATGCCGATGTCGCCGATGAAGTTGTACTCGGTGAACAGGGTCAGGCCTTCCCTGGCCATCGTCATCGGGTCGGCCAGGAAGGTGCGCGGCACGAAGCCGCCCAGCGTCACCACGGCCCACACGCCGAAGAACAGCACGAAGAAGGACAGCCCCAGCATCCAGCGAGTGTTGGGCGCCACCGGCACCAGCGGTGCCAGCCACGGATGGCGCCGGCGCGGCGGGGCTTCGGCGGCGGCGGAGGCCGCCACGGCGGCGGCCGGGGCGGGTGAACCTATACGGGCTTGCGTCATGACGTCACGCCTCCTGAGAGCTGCCGGGTTACTTGAGGAAACGCGCGTCGTACAGCCTGGTCACGTCCGGCACCTGGCGGATCACGCCAATGTCCAGCAGCACCGCGGCCGCTTCCTTGCTGAAGCTGGCGAGCTCGCCCTCGAAGAATTTCTTGTTGGCCTCTCGGTCCTGCCAGCGCAGGTAGGCGGACGACTTGGCGAACTGTTCGCCGGTCTGCTTGACCGCCGCGCCCATGATGTCGTTGGCCTTGGCCGGCTCCTTGCGGATCATCTCGAGCGCCTCGAAGTAGCTGTCGACCAGCGCCTGCGCGGCCTTGGGATTGTCCTTGAGCCACTTGGGCGCGCAGCCCAGCGTGTCGGTCACCATCGGATAGTCGAGCGTGGTGGCCAGGATCTTGCCCTTGTCCGGGTTCTGGCGCACCGTTGACAGGTACGGCTCGTAGGTCATGGCGCCATCGTTCTGCCCGGCCACGAAGGCTTGCGCCGCGGCCTGCGGCGACAGCGTGGTGGTCTTCACGTCCTTGAGCGACATGCCGTTCTTCTTCAGCATCCAGGCCAGCCCGAAGTACGGCGCGGTCCCCGGCGCATCGACGCCGATGGTCTTGCCCTTGAGGTCGGCAAAGCTCTTCACGTCGGCGCGCACGGCCAGGCCGTCGGCACCGTAGGACTTGTCGAGCTGGACGATCTGGGTGATGGGGACGCCATTGGCGTTCCAGGCTACATGGGTTTCCACGGTAGTGGCCGCGCACTGGATCGCGCCCGAGGCCAGCGCCAGGTGGCGGTCCTTCTGCGGGATCATCTTGATCTCGACGTCGACGCCGTTCTTCTTGAAGATGCCCGCCTTGTCGGCCAGCGTCAGCGGCGCAAAGCCGGTCCACCCGCTCATGCCGAGCGTCACCGGCGTGTTTTGCGCCTGGGCCGCGCCCGCCGCCAGGGCCGTGGCCAGCATCATCGCCTGCGCTGCCACCCGACCGCGAAACCTGCTTGGAATCCTCATCTGTACGCTCCTTTGGTGTGTCCGTCGACGTCAGGCCATGCGTGTGGCCGTGCTCGTTTTCGGGCATTAAACAATGCCTGTATATACAAGTCAACGTAGGGCTTCCACCAAGCAACCGG
Organism: Cupriavidus taiwanensis; assembly: GCF_900250115.1. Lineage (NCBI taxonomy): Bacteria > Pseudomonadati > Pseudomonadota > Betaproteobacteria > Burkholderiales > Burkholderiaceae > Cupriavidus > Cupriavidus taiwanensis. The sequence goes on from NZ_LT984803.1 coordinate 2,787,723, forward strand.
GCGGATAATCGCCTTGAAAAGCGCATTCCATCACGGAACCGGCCTTCAGGCGATGCACCGTCCTGATCGTGGGCATGAACCGCCGGCACCAGTCAGGCGCGCGAAAAGTGTTGCTGTATAGACAGGGACCAGAAGACGCCGTGGGACAGCAAGCCCCGTGCCAGCGGCACGGGGACGACGTTGGAGCAATCAGCCGAAGAAGTCGGCGACGGTGGGATAGCGCAGCCGCAGGCGCAGTTCGCGCTTGAGCCGGCGGTTGTCGAGCCGGCGCGACTCGCTCATGAAGCTCAGCAAGGTCTGGCCGATCACCTGGAGCGCTTCGCCGCGTGTGATGCGTGGCGGGCGCGGCAGCCCGCGGCGCTCGGCGACGAGGTCGAAGTAATCCGCCATGCGCAGTTCGGTATCGTCGCTGGCGTGGACCACGCGCTGCGGGCGACCGCGGAACAGCGCCGCCACCATGATGCGCGAGAGGTCGTCGGCGTGGATGTGGCTGGTGTAGACGTCGTCCTGCGGCACCAGTGCCGGCGTGCCGCGCCTGAGCCGCGCCAGCGGCAGGCGGTCCTCGGCGTAGATGCCGGGGATGCGCACCACGCTGGCGCGCCAGCCGGCGTCGCGGCCGAACGCGCGCACCGCCTGCTCGGCGGCGACGCGGCGGCGCGCGCGCGCGGTCTGCGGCCGCACCGGATGGAATTCGGCCACGCGCGCGCCCTGGCGGTCGCCGTAGACGCCGGTGGTGCTGGCGTAGACAAAGGCAGCGCGGGGCCCGGTACGGTCGGGTAGAATGGCGGGTTCGCCGGGCAGCATGCCGGCAGCCGTCCTGGCACGGCGCCAGGCGGCCCGGCGCAATGCGGCGAGCAGTGCACGCGTGCGCGGATCGCCTTCGCCCTGCCCGGGTGGCGGCGCCAGGTCCAGCACCCGCGTGGCCAGCCCGCGCAGCCGCGCCAGCGTGGCCGGCCGGTCCAGGTCCGCCACCAGCGGCACCGCGCCGGCGGCGCGCAGCTCGGCGCGGCGTGCCGGCTGCGAGGTCACGGCAAAGACACGCATGCGCGACGACAGGATTCGCAGGCAGCGCGTCCCCACATCCCCGCACCCGACGATCAGCAGGCGCGGGCGGCCCAGCCGGCGCGACGGCGTGGGCAGCCGCGAGGGTTGCGGTGGTTGCGGTGGCTGTGGGAACCGCGCAGGCTGCAGCTTCGACAGAATTTGGCTCATAGACCGATTATGGCTTATCAAGTAACCGTCATGCCCAGCGGCCACAAGTTTGAAGTGGCCGCGGACGAAACCATCCTTGGCGCGGCCCTGCGCCACAGCATCGGGCTGCCCTACGGCTGCAAGAACGGCGCCTGCGGTTCGTGCAAGGGCCGCGTGCTCGAAGGCAGCATCGTGCAGGGCGACCATGCCCCGTCGGCGCTGACCGCCCAGGAAAAGACCGAGGGCCGCGCGCTGTTCTGCTGCGCCAATGCCAGCTCGGACATCACCATCGAATGCCGCGAAGTCCATGGCGCCGGCGACATCCCGATCAAGAAGGTGCCGTGCCGCGTGACCTCGCTGGAGCGCCTGGCCGATGACGTGATCGCGATCAAGCTGCAGCTGCCGGCGACCGAGCGCATGCAGTACCTGGCCGGCCAGTACGTCGAGTTCCTGCTGCGCGACGGCAAGCGCCGCAGCTATTCGATCGCCACGCCGCCGCACGAGGACGGCCCGATCGAACTGCATATCCGCCATATGCCGGGCGGCGCCTTCACCGACTACGTGTTCGGCGCGAAGGAAGGCCAGCCGGCCATGAAGGAGCGCGACATCCTGCGCTTCGAAGGGCCGCTGGGCAGCTTCTTCCTGCGCGAGGACTCGGAAGCGCCGATCATCCTGCTGGCTTCCGGCACCGGCTTCGCGCCGATCAAGGCCATCGTCGAGCATGCCGCCTACACCGGCATCCAGCGCCCGATGACGCTGTACTGGGGCGGCCGCCGGCCCAAGGACCTGTACCTGCACGCGCTGGCCGAGCAGTGGGCGCGCGACCTGCCCAACTTCCGGTACGTGCCGGTGGTCTCCGACGCGCTGCCCGAAGACAACTGGCATGGCCGCACCGGCTTCGTCCACCAGGCGGTGATCGCCGACCACCCCGACCTGTCGGGCCACGAGGTCTACGCCTGCGGCGCGCCGGTGATGATCAACGCCGCGCGCGGTGACTTCACGCGCCAGTGCAAGCTGCACGAAGACGCGTTCTTCGCCGACTCGTTCACCTCCGAGGCCGACATGCACGCGGCCCCGCCGGCGGCCTGAGCGCCGTCCGCGCGCCGTTCCGCCAGCGCAACAATGCCCGGGCCCGCCAAAATTCGTTTTGACACCCGGGCCCGTGCGCCTTATATTTGCCCGCATGCACACGACCTTCAACCGACGCCGCAGCTTCCGTACGTCGCTCCCCGCTGGGGTGCCGCGCGGCTGACCGTCGACTGCGTCTGTTCATGTCAACGAGCCACGGGCAACCCCCGTGGCTTTTTGTTTTGGTTGCGTCTTGCGCGCCCGTCCGTCCATCGTTACACGCCGACCCCTGGAGTCCGCCATGGCATTTGCTGAGTATCCCGTCCAATCCCTGATGTACATCACCAACCGCCCCGAGCTCGTGTTCACCGAAGGCAAGGGCTCCTGGCTGACGGATCACAACGGCAAGCGCTACCTGGACTTCGTGCAGGGCTGGGCGGTGAACTGCCTGGGCCATTCCAACCAGGGCATGATCGACGCGCTGGTGGCGCAGTCGCACAAGCTGATCAACCCCAGCCCGGCGTTCTACAACGAACCGATGCTGAAGCTGGCCAAGCAGCTGACCGACCATAGCTGCTTCGACAAGGTCTTCTTCGCCAACAGCGGTGCCGAGGCCAACGAGGGCGCGATCAAGCTGGCGCGCAAATGGGGCCGCAAGCACAAGGACGGCGCCTACGAGATCATCACCATGGACCACAGCTTCCATGGCCGCACGCTCGCCACCATGAGCGCGTCGGGCAAGGCCGGCTGGGACACCATCTTTGCACCGCAGGTGCCGGGTTTCCCCCGCGCCGAGCTCAACGACCTGGCCTCGGTCGAGCAGCTGATCACCGACAAGACCGTCGGCATCATGCTCGAGCCGGTGCAGGGCGAAGGCGGCGTGATCCCCGCCACGCGCGAGTTCATGCAGGGCCTGCGCGCGCTTGCCGACAAGCACAAGCTGCTTTTGATCGTCGATGAAGTGCAGGCCGGCTGCGGCCGCTGCGGCACGCTGTTCGCGTACGAGCTGGCGGGCGTCGAGCCGGACATCATGACGCTGGGCAAGGGCATCGGCGGCGGCGTGCCGCTGTCGGCGCTGCTGTGCAAGGCCGAGGTCGCCAGCTTCGAGGCCGGCGACCAGGGCGGCACCTACAACGGCAACCCGCTGATGACCGCGGTCGGCAGCGCCGTGATCGAGCAGCTGACCGCGCCCGGCTTCCTGGACGAGGTCAAGGCCAAGGGCGACTACCTGAAGGAACAGCTGCTGGCGCTGTCGGCCGAGTTCGGCCTGGGCGGCGAACGCGGCGAAGGCCTGCTGCGCGCGCTGCTGCTGGGCAAGGACATCGGCCCGCAGCTGGTGGAAGAAGCGCGCGACATGGCGCCGCAGGGCCTGCTGCTGAACGCGCCGCGCGCCAACCTGCTGCGCTTCATGCCGGCGCTGAACGTCACGCGCGAAGAGATCGACCAGATGATCGGCATGCTGCGCACGCTGCTGAAGAAGCTGGCCTGAGCAAAAAAGGCCTCGCGCGAGGCGAGGCCTGAGGGCTACTGACAAACTCTGCCTGCTGCAGGCTTGCTCCCCTCTCCCGCTTGCGGGAGAGGGGTCGGGGGAGAGGGCAGGAACGTCAAAGGCTGAGGCCAGCGGGGTTAAAACCGTTGGCCCCGCTTGATGTGGCACCTTGCTAAACCACCCCTCTCCCCAGCCCTCTCCCGCTGAGGGGAGAGGGAAAACAAGGCCCAGACAAGCTCGAGCGGCTTTGGTGCACCCAAAACCGCCCGCCCTGGCTAACGCCTTTACTCGCCCAGGTAGGCGGCCCGCACCTTGGGGTCGTCCAGCATCTGGCTGGCCTCGCCGCTCATGGTGATCAGGCCGGACTCCATCACGTAGCCGCGGTGCGCGGCCTGCAGCGCCAGGCGCGCGTTCTGCTCGACCAGCAGCACGGTCACGCCCTGCGCCGAGATATCGCGCACGACCTCGAAGATCTTGTCGACCATGATCGGCGACAGGCCCATCGAGGGCTCGTCCAGCAGCAGCACCTTGGGCTGGCTCATCAGCGCTCGCGCCATCGCCAGCATCTGCTGCTCGCCACCCGACATGGTGCCCGCCAGCTGGTTGGCACGTTCCTTCAGGCGCGGGAAGATGCCGAACATGCGATCGACGTCGGCCTTGATGCCGGCCTCGTCGTTGCGCGTGTAGGCGCCCATCTGCAGGTTCTCGGTGATGGTCATGCGCGCGAACACGCCGCGGCCTTCCGGCACCATCGCCAGCCCTTGCTTGAGCAGCGTGTAGCTGGGCACGCCCTTGATCGACTTGCCCATGTACTCCACGTCGCCGCCGGCCCAGCCCTGCAGGCCGGTGATGGCCTTCATGGTGGTGGTCTTGCCGGCGCCGTTGGCGCCGATCAGCGTGACGAGCTCACCGTCCTTGATTTCCAGGTCGATACCCTTGACGGCCTGGATGCCACCGTAGGCAACCTTCAGGCCGGAGATCTTCAGTACTGTCTGTTTCATTGCTGGCTGATTCATTGCTTTCCTCCCGCCATCAGTGCGCCGAAGTGCCGAGGTAGGCCTCGATCACCGCGGGGTTGTTCTGCACCTCATGCGGCAGGCCCTGGGCAATCACCTTGCCGTAGTCCAGCACCGTCAGGCGGTTGCACAAGCCCATCACCAGCTTCACGTCGTGCTCGATCAGCAGGATGGTCTTGCCATCGTTCTTGATCTTGTCGAGCAGGCCGCGCAGTTCGACCTTCTCGGTCGCGTTCATGCCGGCGGCAGGTTCGTCCAGCGCCAGCAGCTTGGGCTCGGTCGCCAGCGCGCGCGCGATCTCGAGCCGGCGCTGGTGGCCGTAGGACAGGTTGCGCGCGGTGAAGTTGGCGTACTTGCCGATGCCGACGTAGTCGAGCAGGTCATGCGCCATGTCTTCGATGCCCTCTTCCTCGCGCCGCACCGAGGGCGGACGGAAGATCGCGCCGAACACGCCGGCCTTGGAGCGCACGTGGCGCCCGACCATCACGTTCTCGAGCGCGGTCATCTCGCCGAACAGGCGGATGTTCTGGAACGTTCGCGCGATGCCGGCCTTGGCCACTTCATGTACGGCGGTCGGCTGGTAGGGCTTGCCGCCCAGCACGAACTCGCCCGCATCCGGCGTGTACAGCCCGGTGATCACGTTGAAGAACGTGGTCTTGCCAGCGCCGTTGGGACCGATCAGGCCATAGATCTCGCCCGGCTTGATCTGCAGGCCCACATCCGACAGCGCCTGCAGGCCGCCGAAACGCTTGTTGACCCCCTGTACCGACAGGAGGAAATCGTTGTTGCTCATGTTGTCCTCCTGGTCAGAAACGGCCCACGCTGCCCGCACGGCGCACCACCGGGCGGTCTTCCTTGCGCGGCGACGGCCAGATGCCCGCCGGGCGATACAGCATGACGCCAACCAGGGCCAGGCCGAACAGCAGCTGGCGCAGCACTTCGGCATCGACGATCACATGGCCGAACACGCCGGTCTGGATCGGCTCGGCGACCACGCGCAGCAGTTCCTGGAAGCCCACCAGCAGCACGCCGCCCAGGATCACCCCCGGGATATGGCCCATGCCGCCCAGCACCACGATCGCCAGCACATAGATCGATTCCCACAGCGTGAACGATTCCGGCGAGACGAAGCCCTGGAACGCGCCGAACACCGCGCCCGAGGCGCCGCCGAACGACGCACCCATGGCGAACGCCAGCAGCTTGATGTTGCGGGTGTTGATGCCCATCGCCTTGGCGGCGATCTCGTCTTCGCGGATGGCAACCCAGGCACGGCCGATGCGCGAGGTCTGCAGGCGCAGGCACACGAACACGATCACGATGACCAGGAACACCAGCAGGTAGTAGTACATGAACACCGGCGTGAACTTGAGCCCGAAGATCTCGTGCGACTTCGAGAAATCGAAGCCGAAGATATGCACGGGGTCGACCGCGGTGATGCCCTTGGGACCGTTGGTGATGTTCACCGGGCGGTCCAGGTTGTTCATGAAGATGCGGATGATCTCGCCGAAGCCCAGCGTGACGATGGCCAGGTAGTCGCCGCGCAGCTTGAGCGTCGGCGCCCCCAGCAGCACGCCGAAGGTGGCGGCCACCAGGATCGCCAGCGGCAGCACGAACCACATCGACAGGTGGATGCCGCCCGGGAACAGTTGCTGGATCCACTCGAACTGGTTCGCCAGGTGCGGCGAGCCGAGCAGCGCCATCATGTAGGCGCCCACCGCGTAGAACGCGATATAGCCCAGGTCAAGCAGGCCGGCAAAGCCGACCACGATGTTCAGGCCCAGCGCCAGCATGATGTACAGCAGCGCAAAGTCCAGCACGCGGACCCAGTAGTTGCCGCCCAGGGTCTGGACGATGAACGGTGCGCACAGCGCGACCACCAGGAAGCCAATCAGTGCGGCCAGGGTCTTGGCCGGCACCTTGGTCGGCGCCGCGACGGCGGCCGTGGATGGAATCGGGGTATTCATGGCTTCGCTCTCCTCAGGCGCGATCCGCCACGCGTTCGCCCATGATGCCGGACGGACGGAAGACGAGCACGGTGATCAGTACGATGAAGGCAAAGACGTCCTGGTAGTTCGAGCCGAACACGCCATTGGTCAGGTCGCCGATATAGCCGGCGCCGAGCGCCTCGATCAGGCCCAGCAGCATGCCGCCGACCATGGCGCCCGCCAGGTTGCCGATGCCGCCCAGCACCGCGGCGGTAAACGCCTTCAGGCCCGGAATGAAGCCCATGTAGAAATGGGCGTTGCCGTAGTTGGTGGCCATCATCACGCCGGCCAGCGCGGCCAGCGTGGCGCCGATCATGAAGGTGGCGGAAATGACGAAATTGGGGTTCACGCCCATCAGGCCGGCCACCTTCTGGTTCTCGGCGGTGGCGCGCATGGCGCGGCCGAGCTTGGTGCGGTTGACCAGGGCCAGCAGGCCGGACATCACCATCACGGCCATGCCGATGATGACCATCTCCTTGCCGGTGATGGTGGCGCCAGTGGCGCCGATGTCGATGGGTTCGGACGGCAGCAGCTGCGGGAACGTCAGCGGGTTGCGCGACCAGATCAGCATGCCCACCGTCTGCAGGATGATGGAAACCCCGATCGCGGTGATCAGCGGGGCCAGCCGTGGCGCATTGCGCAAGGGCCGGTAGGCGACCCGCTCGATCGAATAGGACAGGATCGCGCAGACCGGCATGGCGATCAGCGTGGCGATCACCAGCGTCAGCCATTCAGGCAGGCCGGGGGCAAACTTCTGCAATCCGAGGATGGCTGACAGGGCGGTCAGCGCGCCGATCATCAGCACGTCGCCGTGGGCGAAGTTGATGATGCCGAGAATGCCGTAGACCATGGTGTAACCCAGTGCGATCAGCGCGTAAATGCTGCCGAGCACCAGACCGTTCACGATCTGCTGGATAAAGATATCCATGAAAACTCCTGCTTCAGTCCCTGACCTTACGGCATGGTGTGGATGCCGGGGGGACCCTGGTGTGGAATGGGTAACGTTGCGGTGGTTGCTTTGCTGGTGAGCGGCCTGCCCTGCTCCATCCATGGTAAGGATGCTTCTACATTAGGCGAGGCTAAAAAGAACGGCACCGCAAAATACTCACGGTGCCGTTCGGATGGGCCGGTAAGCCCGGATTACATCTTCACGACGTCGAGGACGGACTTCTTCTTGTCCTTGTACTCGTACAGCGTGATGGTGCCTTCCTTCATGTCGCCCTTCTCGTCGAAGGCGATATTGCCGATCACGCCCTTGTAGTTGGTCTTGGGCATTTCGGCCAGGATGGCAGCCGGTTCGGTGGAGTTGGCGCGCTTCATGGCATCGACGATGACCATCACCGCGTCATACGTGAACGGCGCGTAGATCTGCACCGGCGCGTTGAAACGGGCCTGGTAGCGCTTGTCGAAGTCGGCGCCCTGCTCCATGCGCGACAGGGCCAGGCCTGCCTCCGAGCAGATGATGTTCGACACGGCATCGCCGGCCAGCTGGGCCACCTTGTCGGTACAGACACCGTCGCCGCCGACGATCTTGGCAGGGATGCCCAGTTCACGGGCCTGCTTGGCGAACGGGCCGCCAGTGGCGTCCATGCCGCCGTACATGATGACGTCCGGCTTCTTGCCCTTGATCTTGGTCAGAATCGCCTTGAAGTCGGTGGCCTTGTCGTTGGTAGCTTCACGCGCCACCACGTTCACGCCCGCCGCCTTGGCGGTCTTCTCGAACTCGTCTGCCAGGCCCTTGCCATAGGCGGTGGCGTCGTCGACGATCGCCACGCTCTTGGCGTGCAGGGTCTTGGCCGCGTAGTTGGCCAGGGCCGGCCCTTGCTGGGCATCGGTAGCCACCACGCGGTAGGTGGTCTTGAAGCCCTGCTTGGTGTAGTCCGGGTTGGTCGACGACGGCGAGATTTGCACGATGCCGGCGTCACTGTAGATCTTGGAGGCCGGGATCGACACGCCCGAGTTCAGGTGGCCGACCACCGCCGCCACCTTGGCGTCGACGAGCTTCTGGGCCACGGCGGTGCCGGTTTTGGGGTCGCCGGCATCGTCTTCGCCGATCAGTTCCAGCTTGACCTTCTTGCCACCGACTTCCAGACCGGACTTGTTCACTTCTTCCACGGCCAGGCGGGCGCCGTTTTCGTTGTCCTTGCCAAGGTGCGCGATGCCGCCGGTCAGCGGGGCCGCATGGCCGATCTTGACGACGGTCTCGCCGCCACCGGCCGCAGGCGCTGCCGGAGCCGCGGCTGCCGGCGCCGAAGAGGCCGCATCCGCCGGCTTTTCTTCCTTCTTGCCGCAAGCTGCGACCAGCGCCACTGCGGCCGCGATCGGCAGAATCTTGGCAAACGTGATTTGCATGAGTGATCTCCTAGGATTCACAAAAACAGGGATTTGCAACGCCTCCCGGACGTTTCCCTGGACCGCCGTTGTTTAGTTTCAATTTGAAACGCGCGCATTGTATCCCCTTTCTTAGTCGATGCAATACGCGACGCAACATCCTTGACGATTTACCGCGCATTTGAGCTAGGGAATTTCCCCAATGCACAGATTGCGGCAATTCCCGCTCACATGACGCGGCCGCCCCTCCTTCTTACAAGAACCGTGCCTGCGGCGCCCCAGGCGGCCAGGAAGCATCGCCGGCACCACCTATAATGCACCATTATTAATTAGGCGTTTCATTTATATGGGATCGTGCTTCTCTCTAATGTGCAGAATGTAGCGCCGCACCATAATAGGGAAAACCCCAGCTTCGGGGATTACCCTGATTTGCGCCACGCACGAATGGCGGGCGCCGCGGCACCAGCAGCGGGCATTAATCCCAAGCCGGCGAGCCAGAAACAAAAAGGGCGCCGCAAGCGCGGCGCCCCTTTATCAGGCCGGGCATTCGGGCGGGCATGCCCGCGCCATGTTCAGGCCGCTGCGCTGGTGGGCAACAGCCCGCGCGGCAGCGGGAACGCCATGTTTTCCTCGATGCCGTCGAGCGGACGCACCTGGCGCGCACCCAGTTCGCGCAGGCGCGCGACGATGGACTGGGCCAGCGCTTCCGGCGCCGAGGCCCCGGCGGTCAGGCCGATGCGACGCTTGCCGGCGACCCATTCGGACCGCACCTGCTCGGGCGCGTCCACCATATAGGCCGGCACGCCCAGGCGCTCGGCCAGCTCGCGCAGGCGGTTGGAGTTGGAGCTGTTGGGGCTGCCGACCACGATCACCACCTCGACCTGCGGCGCCATGAACTTCACCGCGTCCTGGCGGTTTTGCGTGGCATAGCAGATGTCCTGCTTCTTGGGCTCGCGGATCTCCGGGAAGCGGGCCTTGAGCGCGGCCACGATCTCGCTGGTCTCGTCCACCGACAGCGTGGTCTGGGTGACATAGGCCAGCCGCGACGGATCGGCGATCTGCAGCGTCCCGACATCGCCGACCGACTCGACCAGCACCATGCCACCGTTGGCCTGGCCCATGGTGCCTTCGACCTCGGGGTGGCCGCGATGGCCGATCATCACGATCTCGCAGCCCTGCGCGCGCAGCTTGCTGACTTCGACATGCACCTTGGTCACCAGCGGGCAGGTCGCATCGAACACGTGCAATCCGCGCCGGGCCGCGTCTTCGCGCACTTCGCGCGACACGCCATGGGCGCTGAAGATGACGGTGGCGCCGGCGGGCACCTCGTCGAGCTCGCCCACGAACACCGCGCCCTTGCGGCGCAGGTCGGCCACCACATAGGCGTTGTGGACGATTTCATGGCGGACGTAGATAGGGGCGCCGAAGCGCTCGAGCGCGCGCTCGACGATCTCGATGGCGCGGTCCACGCCGGCGCAGAAGCCGCGCGGCTGGGCCATCAGGATTTCTGCGTCGGTTGCGGGGGTCAGGTCGGGCATGCTGCGGTATCCGGACAGGTTCGACGTGGCGACGTTCAGAGAATGCCGATCAGCTGCACGTCGAACAGGATGGTCTGCCCAGCCAGCGGATGGTTGAAGTCGAACAACGCGGCGGTCTCGCCAATCTCCTTGAGCACGCCGGCGTACTTGCCACCGCCGGGCGCGTTGAACTCGACCAGGTCACCCGGGCTGTAGTCCTCTTCGAACGAACTGTTCTCGCGCAGCGTGGCCAGCGACACCCACTGCAGCAGTTCGGCGTTGCGCGGGCCGAAGGCCTGCTCCGGCGCCAGGCGGTAGGTCATGCGTTCGCCTTCGGGCATGCCCAGCAGCGCCTGCTCGAGCGTGGGCGCGAACTGGCCCTGGCCCAGCAGCAGCGTCGCAGGCTTTTCTTCGAACGTGCTGACGACCTCGGTGCCGTTCTCGAGCGCGATGCTGTAGTGCAAGGTCAGGAAGGAGTCGGCCTGGACAGTCTTGCGGCCAGCCGTGCCGCCGTCGGCTTCCGACGCGAAAGTTTGCAAATTCATGGGTGATCAACCAAGGAACAACCCGTATTGTATTCGACTGGCCCATTGCCCGCCGCCCCAGGGCCGCAGGCCCTGTTCCCGACGCGACTACCCTGGATGCCCATGACCATTGCCAAATGGCCCGCCTGCGAGCGGCCCCGCGAGAAACTGCTGGAAAGCGGCGCTGCCGCCCTGTCTGATGCCGAATTGCTGGCCGTGCTGCTGCGCGTGGGCGCGGCGGGCAAAAGTGCCGTGGACCTGGCACGCGAACTGCTGCACCGCTTTGGCTCGCTGACCGCCCTGTTCGCCGCCGAGGGCAACGCCCTGGCCGGCGTGCGCGGCATGGGCACCGCAAAATTCGCCCAACTGCAAGCCATCCCCGAGCTCGCCCGGCGCGCGCTGGCCGAGTCGCTGCGGCTGCCGGCCGGCTTCAACTCACCGGAGTCGGTGCGCAGTTACCTGCGCCTGACGCTGGCACCGCTGCAGCATGAGGTCTTCCTGTGCCTGTTCCTGGACCCCGGCAACCGCATGCTTGCCAGCGAGGAGCTGTTTCGCGGCACGCTGACACGGACCTCGGTGTACCCGCGCGAGGTGGCGCGCCACGCCCTGTCGCATAACGCGGCCGGCATCATCGTCGCCCACAACCATCCGCGCGGCACCACCGAACCGAGCCAGAGCGACATCCACCTGACGCGCGAACTGGCGCGCACGCTCGACCTGATCGATGTGCGGCTGCTCGACCACTTCATCGTGGCAGGGCAGGAAATCCGCTCGCTGGCCGAATCCTGCGAGCGCCTTCCCGGGTTGTGATGCCTACGCCACGGCATGAACCGCGACAATGAACCGGGTGCAACACTGGCAATGGCGAAGCACAGAAGGCATTGATCCGCTGAGTGAATCCGGTCTATAATGCCCGTTTTGCTGAAGTCTCAACCGCTGCAGTCCGGGCCCGCGCGCCTTTTGTTGATCTGTTGCGAACATTGTCCACGAATAGAAGATTTAGGAGTGCTTCATGGCACGCGTCTGTCAAGTGACCGGGAAAGCGCCGATGGTCGGCAACAACGTTTCCCACGCAAACAACAAGACCAAGCGCCGTTTTCTGCCCAACCTGCAGAATCGTCGTTTCTTCGTTGAATCCGAAAACCGCTGGGTGAGCCTGCGCGTCTCGAACGCCGGCCTGCGCCTGATCGACAAGAAAGGCATCGACTCCGTGCTCGCCGACCTGCGTGCACGCGGCGAAGTCTAATTAGGAGTACATCATGGCAAGCAAGGGCGGCCGCGACAAGATCAAGCTGGAATCGACCGCAGGTACCGGTCACTTCTACACCACCACCAAGAACAAGCGCACCATGCCGGAAAAGATGGAGATCATGAAGTTCGATCCCGTCGCCCGCAAGCACGTCGCTTACAAGGAAACCAAGATCAAGTAATTGATCCGGTATCCCGCCAGAAAGCCCCGCCCTGCCGCGGGGCTTTTTGTTGCCCGTCGATTTTGTTGCCCGTCGATAATGCCCATCGATTGCACATCGGCCCCCTCGCGCTGATGCACGGGATGGCGCACCGGGTGTAGACTTTGCCGTTTCCCCCAATCTGCCAAGCGCCCTGCCGGCGCTCTCCTTGCACCATGAATTACGACGTCGCCATCGTCGGCAGCGGCCTGGCCGGCCTTACGGTCGCATTGCAACTGGCCGACACCCACCGGGTGGCCATCCTCAGCAAGCGCGCCATGACGCAAGGCGCCAGCGACTGGGCGCAGGGCGGCATCGCCGCGGTGCTGGACTCCGGCGACAGCCACGACGAGCACACCCAGGACACCCTCCTTGCCGGTGCCGGGCTATGCGATGAGGAAGCCACCCGCTTTATCGTCGAGCACGGGCGCGAGGCGATCCAGTGGCTGATCGACCGGGGCGTGCCCTTTACCCGCGACGCGCAGGCCGAGCTAGGCTTCCACCTGACGCGCGAAGGCGGCCATAGCCGCCGGCGCATCATCCACGCCGCCGACGCCACCGGCCACGCGGTGGTCAGCACGCTGCTGCAGCAGGCCACGCGGCACCCGAACATCACCATCCTGGAAGACCACTTCGCGATCGACCTGATCACTTCGCGTAAGATGGGGCTGCCGGGCAACCGCTGCTATGGCCTTTACGTGTTGGACGACCGCACCGGGGCGGTGCACACCATCACCGCGACGCATACCGTGCTCGCTGCCGGCGGTGCGGGCAAGGTTTACCTCTACACCACCAATCCGGATACGGCCACCGGTGACGGCATTGCCATGGCCTGGCGCGCAGGCTGCCGGGTGTCGAACATGGAATTCATCCAGTTCCACCCCACCTGCCTGTACCACCCTTATGCCAAGTCCTTCCTGATTTCCGAAGCCGTGCGTGGCGAAGGCGGCCTGCTCAAGCTGCCCGACGGCACGCGCTTCATGCCCGAACACGATGAACGCGCCGAACTGGCGCCGCGCGACGTGGTGGCGCGCGCGATCGACTTCGAAATGAAGAAGCGCGGGCTGGACTGCGTCTATCTCGACATCACGCACCAGCCTGAGGCCTTCCTGAAGGAACACTTCCCCACCATCCATGCGCGCTGCCTGGAACTGGGCATCGATATCACGCGCGAGCCGATTCCGGTGGTGCCGGCCGCGCACTACACCTGCGGCGGCGTGGTCACCGACACCTCGGGACGCACCGACATCGGCAACCTCTACGCCGTCGGCGAGACCGCCTGCACCGGCCTGCACGGCGCCAACCGGCTGGCTTCGAACTCGCTGCTCGAATGCATGGTGATCGGCCGTGCCGCCGCCGAAGACATCGCCTCGCAGGACAAGGCCGGCGTGCCCGATATCACGCTGCCGGCGTGGGACGAGAGCCGCGTCTCCGACGCCGACGAAGAAGTCGTGGTGTCGCACAACTGGGACGAGCTGCGCCGCATGATGTGGAACTACGTCGGCATCGTGCGCACCAGCAAGCGCCTGGAACGCGCGCAGCACCGCATCGTGCTGCTGCGCGAAGAGATTGCCGAGTATTACGCCAATTTCCGCGTCACCACCGACCTGCTGGAACTGCGCAACCTGGTGGAAGTGGCTTCGCTGATCGTGGACAGCGCCTACTCGCGGCATGAAAGCCGCGGGCTGCATTTCAGCCGCGACTATCCGGATTCGTTGCCGAAGGCGCTGCCGACGGTAATGCAGCCGCCCGCCGGTCGCAAGCGTTGACGACGCGCTTGCCAGGCTGAACGGGGTGGCGCCGCATGGCCCACCCCGTTATGCATTTGGCCGGAGCCACCCTCAGCCGACGATCCGCAGGGAGTAGTCGGTCGCGCGCACGTCCTTGGTCAACGCGCCCACCGAGATGCGGTCGACGCCCGTCTCGGCGAAGGTGCGGATGGTGTCGGCATTGACGCCGCCCGACACTTCCAGCAGTGCCCCGCCCTGGTTGATCCTCACCGCGTCGTGCATCATCGGCACGGTGAAGTTGTCGATCAGCACCGACGTGGCACCGGCCGCCAGCGCTTCCTCCAGTTCGGCCAGGCTCTCGACCTCGATCTGCACCGACGCCTGCGTATCGAGCGCCAGCGCCGCCCGCATCGCCGCGCCGATGCTGCCGGCCGCGGCGATATGGTTTTCCTTGATCAGGATGCCGTCATACAGCGCCAGGCGCTGGTTCTCGCCGCCGCCGATGCGCACCGCGTACTTCTGCGCAAGCCGCAGCCCCGGCAGCGTCTTGCGCGTGTCGAGCACGCGCGCACGGGTGCCGGCGATCAGGTCGGCGTAGCGGCGCGTGGCGGTGGCCACGCCGGACAGCAGCTGCAGGAAATTCAGCGACGGACGCTCGGCCGTCAGCAGCGAACGCGCCGGGCCCGTGATCTCGCACACCACCGAATCCGGCGCCATGCGCGCCCCCTCTTGCTGCAGCCAGCGCACTTGCAGCGCCGGATCGACCGCGCGCATGCACGCGTCGAACCATGGCTGGCCGCACAGCACCGCCGACTCGCGCACGATCACGCGCGCGTGCGCGGCCTTGTCCGCCGGCACCAGCAGGCCGGTCAGGTCGCCGCTGCCGACATCCTCGGCGATGGCGGCCTGCACATTGCCCTGCAGCGCTGCCTGCAGCGCCGGGCCGTAGCTATCGAAAACCGGATTCACGCTCATGCCGGGCCGATCCCCTGGAACAGCGCCTGTTCCTGCGCCAGGTCGGACGACGGGCGCACGTTGCGCTTCTGCGCGGCGGCGAAGTCGAGCATGCGGTTGATGCAGGTCACCGCCCTGGCGCCGATGGCCGGGTCGACGTGGATCTCGTTGCGGCCGGTCTCGAGCACCTCGGCCAGGTTGGTCAGCGCATTCATCGCCATCCACGGGCAGTGCGCGCAGCTCTTGCAGGTGGCGCTGTTGCCGGCGGTCGGCGCTTCGATGAAGTGCTTGCCGGGCGCGGCCATGCGCATCTTGTGCAGGATGCCGTTGTCGGTGGCGACGATGAATTCGGTCGCGTCCAGCTTTTGCGCGGCCTCGATCAGCTGCGAGGTGGAACCGACCACGTCGGCCTGGGCCACCACGTTTTCCGGCGATTCCGGATGCACCAGGATCTTGGCGTTGGGGAATTCACGGCGCAGCAGGTCCAGCTCGACGCCCTTGAACTCGTCGTGCACCAGGCACGAACCCTGCCACAGCAGCATGTCGGCGCCGGTCTGCTTCTGGATATAGCTGCCCAGGTGCTTGTCCGGTGCCCACAGGATCTTCTTGCCCTGCGCGTGCAGGTGTTCGACGATCTTCAGGCCGATGCTGGAAGTCACCATCCAGTCCGCGCGCGCCTTCACCGCGGCGCTGGTGTTGGCGTAGACCACCACGGTGCGGTCCGGGTGCGCATCGCAGAAGGCAGCGAACTCGTCGGCCGGGCAGCCCAGGTCGAGCGAGCAGGTCGCGTCCAGGTCTGGCATCAGCACGGTCTTTTCCGGGCTGAGGATCTTGGCGGTCTCGCCCATGAAGCGCACCCCCGCCACCACCAGCGTCCTGGCTTCATGGTCGCGCCCGAAGCGGGCCATTTCAAGGGAGTCGGAGACACAGCCGCCGGTTTCCTCGGCGAGGTCCTGCAGGTCGGCGTCGACGTAGTAGTGCGCCACCAGCACCGCATTGCGCTCCTTCAGCAAGCGGCGGATACGCGCCTTCAACGACTGCCGCTCATCGGGCGACAGCACCGGCGGCACCTTGGCCCAGGCATGGGCCACGCAACTGGCGCCAGCGGCGTTTTGAGCACCCGCCAGGTTCGGCTTCTCGAACTCGACGGTCTTGATCGATTGTGGGGTCATCTCCGGGTACTCCTCTAGACCTCCGCCAACAGGGTGCGGCCGGCCAGAACATGGGGGAGTTTATCTAAAACAAAAGCCCCGCCATGGGCGGGGCTTTGTCAAACCATACGGCGCGGCCGAATTGTATCAGGCGTAGCGGCGCAGGCGCAGCGAGAAATCGTGCAACGCCTGGATACCGCTGGCCTCGGCACGGTGGCACCAGGCCTGCAGCTGCTGCAGCAGCTGCTCGCGCGTCAGGTTGGAACGGCCCCAGATGGCGGCCAGTTCACGGCGCATTTCGACGAAGGTCTGCAGCGCCTTGTTCTGCTCGACGATGCTCGCCAGCTGCTCGCGCTGCTGCGCGGCCAGCTTGGTTTCCTCGCGGTGGAACCACTTGCTGGCGGGCTTGAAGCTGCGGTACTCGGCAACGCGGCCTTCCTTGAGCTTTTCCAGTTCCTGGCGGAACGCGCCCTTGACGGCCTTGGCGTAGCGCGCCATCACGTCATAGCGGTTGGCGATGATGGCTTCGAGCGTGTTGTGGTCGACCGGACGGGCTTCGACCAGGCGCGCCTTGGGCGGGATCTTCTTGACCTTGGCCAGGCCGACCGCCTGCATCGCGCGGATATAGCCCCAGCCCACGTCGAACTCATACCACTTGATCGAGAACTTGGCCGAGGTCGGGTAGGTGTGATGGTTGTTGTGCAGCTCTTCGCCGCCGATGATCAGGCCCCACGGCGAGACGTTGGTCGACGCGTCTTCGCAATCGTAGTTGCGGTAGCCCCACCAGTGGCCCAGGCCATTGATGATGCCGGCGGCATGGATCGGGATCCACAGCATCTGCACCGCCCACACGGTCATGCCGATCACGCCGAACAGCGCCAGGTCGATGATCAGCATCAGGCCGACGCCCTGCCAGGTGAAGCGCGAGTACAGGTTGCGCTCGATCCAGTCATTGGGGCAGCCATGGCTGAACTTGGCGATGGTCTCCTGGTTCTTGGCCTCGGCCCGGTACAGCTCGGCGCCTTCCAGCAGCACCTTGCGGATGCCGCGGGTCTGCGGGCTGTGGGGATCGTCTTCGGTTTCGCACTTGGCGTGGTGCTTGCGATGGATGGCGGTCCACTCGCGCGTGACCATGCCGGTGGTTAGCCACAGCCAGAAGCGGAAGAAGTGCTGCGCGATGGGGTGCAGGTCCAGCGACCGGTGCGCCATGCAGCGGTGCAGGAAGATGGTGACGCCGGCGATCGTGATATGCGTCATCACCAGCGTGTAGATGACGATCTCCCACCAGGTCCAGTTGGCAAGGCCGTTGGCGGCCCAGTCAAGAATAGTGTCGAACAAACTGTTCTCCGTCGGTTAAACAGGGACTTTCCCGTGCAAGCCGGCTGGGCCGGTACACATAACGCGCAGAAAAAATAGCTGCGAATCTGTTGATTGCGATAGCTGTCTGGCGCTTGCCACGGGACCCGAAGTCGCTCCGGGCTCCCCCAGGGCAGGCAAAGTCAGGCGCCGGCCGTGGCTAGCGGCTCATGATGCGAGCCAGGTACGAGCCGCTGCAATCTGGCGGCTGTCTGATGTGGGAGCGGGATGTCTCAACCCGCGACAACCCGGCATTCTACCGGATCGCAAGGGGCGCAAGCATACGCTATTTCCCGGATTTGGACGGGGAGCAACGGTTTTCGTTCCACGGGTGGCGCATCCGTCGCCCGCCCGGCGCAGCATCCTGCCCGGGCGTTCAGGAGGCGTTGGCGGCCTCTGGCAATGTACTCGCCTTCGAGCCGCCCGGCCCCGCGGGCAGCGTCTCATGCATCACACGCAACTCGCGCTGCGGATAAGGAATGGAAATGCCATGCTCGCGGAGGGTGCGCCAGATCGCCCGGTTCATCGCCGACTGCACCCCGAGCTTGCCGTTCTGCGGATCGGCCACGAAGACGGCGACTTCATATTCGATGCCGCTGTCGGCGAACAGCACCAGGAAGGCCGCCGGCTCAGGGTCGGGCAGCACGCGCGGCAGTGCGCACACGCATTCGGTCAGCAGCGCAATCACGGTCTCGGGATCGGCGCTGTAGTCGGCCTGCACGCGTGTCGCCACGCGCACGTTGGTATTCGAGAACGAATGGTTCTGCACCGACTGCGCCACCAGCTGCTCGTTCGGCACCAGCGTCTCGCCGTCGCCGTTGCGCACCACGGTGTAGCGGGTGCGGATCTGCGACACGATGCCGGTGTACTTGTCCACCGTGATCTGGTCGCCGAGCTTGACCGAGCGGTCCAGCAGGATGATGAAGCCCGAGATGTAATTGCTGGCGATCTTCTGCAGGCCCAGCCCCAGGCCCACGCCCAGCGCGCCGCCGAAGACCGACAGCACGGTCAGGTCGATGCCCACCAGCGACAGGCTCAGCAGCAGCGACACCAGCAGCAGCAAGGCCTTGGAGATCCGCGTCAGCACCACCTTCAGGTTGCCGTCGAGGTTGGCCGAACGCATCAGCCGCTCTTCCAGCCACGAGCCGAACCACAGCGCCACCAGCACCGTCAGCAGGATCCAGACCACCGCCATCAGGGTCTCGGCCACGCTGATCTTCTGCTTGCCGCCGATGGAGAAGCGCACGCTCTCCATCCAGCCCACCACGTCGCCGAGCACGCCCAGCACGTACAAGGCCATGCCGACCCAGACCAGCGTGGTCAGCACCTTCTCGACCAGCAGCAGCATGCCGTGCAGCTGGCCGCTGCCGGACATCACCCGGCGCAGCACGTAGAAGGTGAAATTCAGCGCGGTGATGCCGAACAGCGGCACCAGCACCAGCCGCAGCACGCTGATCGGGATCAGCGGCGCCAGCGCGAAGCGGGCCACCAGCACCAACGCCCAGCCGGCCAGCGGGAACATGGCGCGCTCGAGGCTGGCGGCGGCGAAGCGCACCGAGAAGCTCGAGCCTTCATAGCGCGCCTCCAGCCGCCGCACCACGAAGCGCGCCAGCGGCCACGCCGCCAGCAGGCACCCGGCCAGCACCAGCAACTGCCAGAAAAAGCCGGGACCGCCCGCATCGCGGATCAGGTCGTCGAGCATCTTGCCGAACATCGAATGCGAGGCTTTCAGGTCCTTCAGGCCACCGAGGTCGGACAGGGTTTCACCGTTCATGGTGCAGATTCAGGGTGGGCCGCCCGCGCGGGGCGGGCGGCGCGGCTGCGAACCGCGATCAGCTGGTGCGCTCCAGCACGGCGGCAAAGAAGCCATCGGTCTGGTGCAGGTGCGGGTAGAGGGCGAACATGCCGTTGTCCGGCAGTCCCGGCACTTCGATCTTCTGGTCGGCCAGCACTTCGGCGGCCGGCACCAGGCGGAAGTTGGGATGCGCGGCGAGGAAATCTCGCACGATCTGCTCGTTCTCGGCCTCCAGCACGCTGCAGGTCGCGTAGACCACTCGGCCGCCGCCCTTCACCAGACGCGCCGCGGAGTCCAGGATCGCGCTCTGCTTGGCGGTCAGTTCCAGTACCGACTCCGGCGATTGCCGCCACTTCAGGTCGGGATTGCGGCGCAGCGTGCCCAGGCCGCTGCACGGCGCATCCACCAGCACGCGGTCGGCCTTGCCGGCCAGGCGCTTGATCTTGGCGTCGCGCTCGGAGTCGATCAGCACCGGATGGACATTCGACAGGCCGCTGCGCGCCAGCCGCGGCTTCAGGTTGGCCAGGCGCTTTTCCGATACGTCGAAGGCGTAGAGCCGGCCGGTCGAGCGCATCGCCGCGCCCAGCGCCAGGGTCTTGCCGCCCGCGCCGGCGCAGAAGTCGACCACCATCTCGCCGCGCCGCGGCGCCACCAGGCTGCACAGCAGCTGGCTGCCTTCGTCCTGCACCTCGACCAGGCCGTTGACGAAGATCGGCAGCTGGTTCAGGGCCGGCTTGCCGGTCATGCGGATGCCAGCCGGCGCCATCGGCGTGGGCTCGGCGCCAAGGCCCGCGGCCTGCAGCTCGGCCAGCGCCGCCTCGCGGCTGGTCTTGCCCAGGTTGACGCGCAGGTCCAGCGGCGCCGGGCGCAGCCAGGCGTCGCCGAGCGCCGCCGCAAAAGCCTCGCCATGCTGGCGCACCAGTTCGTCGTAGAGCCACTCGGGCAGGTTGGCGCGCACGCGCGGCGCCAGGCTGGAGCGCTCGATGGTGGTCAGGCGGTCCAGCCACGCGGCTTCATCGGGATACAGGAACGGCGACAGCGCGTCGCGGCCCAGCGTCGCCGCCAGCCCCAGCAGCGCCAGGCGACGCGAGGCCGCGCCGGTGCCGCTCTCGGCAAACTGGGCAAACTCGACGCGCCGGCGCAGCACCGCATAGATCGCTTCGGCAATGATGCCGCGCTCGCGGTGGCCGAGCTTGGCATTTTCGCGGAAGTAGTAGCTGACCACCGCATCGGCGGGACGCGCGAACAGCATGACCTTGCCCAGCAGGCGATCGATATGCTGGATGTGGGTGGCATGCAGCCCGCCATGCACGCGCGCAGGCGCGCCATTGGCACCGGTGGCATTGGGCGACTTGCGGATCGGGCTGCTCTTGCCCTTGCCGCGCGAGGGGGCGCGGCCCTCGCCGCGCGGGGAACGGTTTCCTGCCTGGGTACGGCTCATGCCTGGACTCCTGCCGCCGGGGTCGCGGCGGAGATGGCCATCAGCAATTGCGGTTCGGCCGGGTTGATAACGTTGACCACGCCGTTGTGCAGCTGCAGCCGGTCCTCGACGAACCACTGCACGGCGCGGGGATAGATCCTGTGCTCGCAGGCGAGCAGGCGCTTGGCCAGGGTCGCGGGCGTGTCCGCCGGCAGCACGTCGAGCGCGGCCTGGATCACGATCGGGCCATGGTCCAGCTCCGGGGTCACGAAATGCACGGTGGCGCCATGCAGCTTGACGCCTGCATCCAGCGCCTGCTGGTGGGTGTTCAGGCCCGGGAAGCACGGCAGCAGCGACGGATGGATATTCAGCAGCCGGCCCGCGTAGCGGTCGACGAAAGCGGGCGTGAGTATGCGCATGAAACCCGCCAGCACCACCAGGTCGGGGGCATGGGCGTCGATGGCCTCGGCCAGCGCCGCGTCGAAGGCGGCGCGGTCAGGGTACTGGCGATGGTCGACCACGCCGGTTTCAATGCCTTGCTGGCGCGCAAACTCCAAACCCGCGGCGTCCGGCCGGTTCGACAGCACCGCCGCCACGCGGGCGGGCCAGCCGCCGTCCGCGCAGGCACGGACGATGGCTTCCATATTGGAGCCCCGCCCGGAAATCAAGATGACAATTTTTTTCATCGCGCAATTCTACCAAGGCGAGGCGCTAAACTCCGGTAAAGCCAAACCAGTACGTGCTTAATTCACGAGATCCGGACAGGTGACCCATCGGTGGCCTGTGGTAGCGACGCCCCATAACCCGATTGATGGATTGTGACGCTTCGCCCCCTCTGATAGAGTGGGTCCTACGTCCACGCGCCATTCCTGTGCAAGACACAGGTTCTCCGGAGAGGTGACAACAAGGACGAAACGGGTTATTTGAACGGGAATTCGCATGTCGAACGCTGCACCGACGTTGTTGGTGGTCGATGATCATCCTATGGCCTTGTCAGGGACCACCGCCTTCCTGGCCGAAGTCATGCCGGATGTGGCAGTGCATGCCGCCGGCAGCGCCCGCGAGGCCCTGGCCAGCCTGCAGCAGGGCTTGCGCCCCGATATCGTGCTGCTCGATATCTGGCTGAACGACGGTACCGGCTTCGATGCCATGCAGACCTTCAAGACCGTCATCCCGGGCGCGCGCTTTATCTTCATGTCGGCCGAGGCCACGCCTGAAATCGTCGGCCGCGCCCGCGCGCTGTCGGCATGCGGCTTCGTCGGCAAGCACCTGGATGCCAACGCCTTCACCGCCGCGGTGCGCAAGGTCCTGGCCGGCGACACCGCTTTCCCCACCGACGAAGCCCTCAACGGCCGCGCGCAATCGTTCGGCCCGGCCCACGGCATTCCGGTCACGCCCGCCGAACTGGGCCTGACGCCGCGCCAGGGCTCGGTGCTGGCACTGGTGCTGGAAGGCCTGCCCAACAAGGTGATCGCGCGGCGGCTCGGTCTGACCGAGAACACCGTCAAGGAACACGTATCGGCCATCCTGCAGCGCCTGGGCGTGCGCACCCGCATGCAGGTGATGTCGCGCATGGAACGGTTCCGGCTGCGCCAGTAAGGCCTGCCATCTACCTCACCGCCCTCGATGTCCGGGGCGCGCGCCGCTTGCCCTAGGCTGGCCGCAGCCAGCGCCGCAACAGCATCCGCAGCGAGGCCGGGTCCACCGGCTTGGGCAGCACGAAATATCCCGCCTCTTCCGCCGCCGCCAGTGCGGCCGACTTCAGGTCACCGGTCAGCAGTGCGCTGCGCGCCTGCGGCTGCGTGTTCTGCCAGCGCTCGAGCAGGTCCAGGCCGTTCTCGCTGCCGGGCAGGCGCAGGTCACAGAAAATGATGTCGGGGCGCAGGCCCTGCGCGAACAGCTTGTCGGCCTCGGCGCCGTGCGCGGCGCAGGCCACGCGGATGCCCCAGGCCTCCATCAGCGCGATCCAGGCCTTGCGGATCTGGCTGTCGTCGTCGACCACCAGCACCGTGCCCTGCAGGCGATCGGGCTTGGCCTCCTCGGCCTGCGCCATGGCGCGCATCTCGCGCACGCTGGCCACGGTCTCGGCCGGCACCGGCGCCAGCGCGAACCAGAACACCGAGCCCTTGCCCGGCACCGAGCGCACGCCATAGGTGCCGCGCATCAGCCGCACGCATTCCTTGAAGATCGCCAGCCCCAGGCCCAGGCCCTGCGACGGGTCGCGCTGCGGGTTGTGGACCTGGTAGTAGGGCGAGAAGATGTCCGGCAGATGCTCGGGCGTGACCCCGGCGCCGGTGTCCCACACCTCCAGCCGCACGTTCTTGCGGCGCTGGCGCGCGGTCACCAGCACGCCGCCGCGCTGGGTATAGCGCAGCGCGTTCTGCACCAGGTTGAACAAGGCCCGGCGCAGCAGCACCGGCTCAGCCATGGCGTACAGTTCGTCCGGCACGCGCGGGGTCAGGGTCAGCCCGCTTTCGCGCGCGTCGGCGGCAAACTGGCTCATCACGTCGCGGATCAGCGCGCCCAGCTCGCACGGCTCCAGCGTCGGCAGGACCTTGCGCCCTTCCAGCTTGGACAGGTCCAGCAGCGAGCGGAACAACAGGTCGATGGTCTGGGTGCCCGCCGCCACCTGCTCCACCAGCGGATGCAGCGCGCTCGACTGGTTGCGCGCGCGCAGCGCCTCGACCAGCATCACCAGCGCATGCACCGGCTGGCGCAGGTCATGGCTGGCCGCGGCGAGGAAGCGCGACTTTTCCTCGCTGGCATGCAGCGCGCGCTCCTTCTCGTCCTGGAACTGCTTGGCCAGGCGCCGGCTGTCGCCCTCCAGCTGGATCGCCCGCACCAGCGTCACCTGCAGGTTGAAGGCGTGGCGCGACAGCATCAGCGCGTAGATCACCAGCAGGCCCTGCACATAGACGCCGTGGCCGGGGAAGGCGAATTCCGCCATCAGCAGGTTCGGTACCAGGATCGGCACGCCGGCGTAGACCAGGTTCGACGGCACCGGCGCCTGCGATACCGCGCCGCCGGCAAGCACGCCGAGGGTCAGCAGGTACAGCACGCTGGAGAACACCGGCGAAGCTGTATACAGATGCAGCAGCGCCGAACTGCCCCAGGTCATGCCGGTCAGGAAGGCGACCGCGCGCATATTGTTCCACCACTTGTGCGTGTGCGCGGAACGGCTCATCAGGGCGTGGTCGCGCTGGTAGCCTACGTAGAACCACAGACCGCCGGTCGTGAGCAGCAGCATCACCGCGCACCAGCCCAGCAGCACGGCGGCGCCGACGTCGTTCCAGAAGCTGATGGCGGTCAGCGCGGGCAGCAGCACCGAGGCGACGATGGCGGTCGGCGCATTCTTGTGCACGATCGCCATCAGCTTGGCGCGCGTCTCGACATCGAGCTGGGTGCTCGGCTGAGGCAGGCCCCTGGGCAGGAGCCGGGAAAAGAACCGATAGGTCAGCGCTTTCAACTGGAAACCAGGAATGGGCGAAGGTCGGGCATGCCGCGCTGGGGTGCCCGCAGCGATGCGTAGTGAGCCGAAGTGGCGCCTATCATGCCGCCTTTTGCGGCATCGCGCCATGGCGGGAGGGCCGGTTGCGGCACAAAAGCTGCAGCGCGGGGGGCGGCCGGAGGCGGCGGCAGCGGCAAGCCGACCCATTCGCCTTATAATGCTCGCTTTACCCGAATCGTTTCCCGCCGTCCCCGTGAAAGTCTTCCGCGGCCTGCCTAACGCCGAGAGCCGGGCGCCCTGCGCGCTCACCATCGGCAATTTCGACGGTGTGCATCGCGGCCACCAGTCGCTGCTCGCGCGCGCGCGCGCGGCGGCGGATGCGCGCGGCCTGCCGCTGTGCGTGATGACCTTCGAGCCGCATCCGCGCGAGTTCTTCACGCCGGACAAGGCCCCCACCCGCATCGCGCTGCTGCGCGACAAGCTGGAAAGCCTGCGCCGCAACGGGGTGGACCGCGTGGTGGTGGAACACTTCAACGCCCACTTCGCCGGCCAGTCGCCGCAGGAATTCGTCGAGAACGTGCTCTGGCATGGCCTGCATACCCGCTGGCTGCTGGTCGGCGACGATTTCCGCTTCGGCGCGAAACGCGCCGGCGACTTTGCCTACCTGCAGGAGGCCGGGCGCCGCTTCGGCTTCGATGTCGAGCAGATGGGCTCGGTGTCCGAGGGCGGCATCCGCATCTCCAGCTCGGCGGTGCGCCAGGCGCTGGCCGATGGCGACCTGGAGCACGCGCGGCGCCTGCTCGGCCACGGCTACGCCATCAGCGGCCACGTGATCCACGGCCGCAAGCTGGGCCGCGACCTGGGCTTCCCGACGCTGAACCTGCGCATCTCGCACAAGCGGCCCGCGGTCAGCGGCATCTTCGTGGTACAGGTGCACGGCATCGCCGATCATCCGCTGCCCGGCGTGGCCAGCATCGGCGTGCGCCCCACCATCGAGGACGCCGGACGGGTGCTGCTGGAAGTCCACCTGTTCGATTTCAATGAAAGCCTGTACGGCAAGCTGGTGCGGGTCGAATTCATGAAGAAGCTGCGCGACGAGGCGCGCTTCGACTCCCTGGACGAACTGACCGCCGCGATCGCCAAGGACAGCGCCGATGCGCGCGCCTTCTTCGGCCTGACGGCGCCAGGCGCCGCGGCGGCGGCTGCGGTGGCGACGGACGGCAGCGGTGGCCGCGATTTCGCCACCTCGGCCACCGACCGAATTAGGTAGCGGCCGGGGCCCCGCATCCCGCTGCGCGGGCCCGGTTCGCACGCCGCCTGCCCCAGCCTTCACGCGCGCCCGCCGGCCCAGCGCCGGCCGCGCGCCAACCGAATTGCCCTGAGAATCGAAATGTCTGACGACAAACGCGCCAAGCCCGAGAAGAACAAGTATCCCGTCAACCTGCTCGACACGCCCTTCCCGATGCGTGGCGACCTGCCCAAGCGCGAGCCGCAGTGGGTCAAGCAGTGGCAGGAGAAGCAGATCTACAAGAAGATCCGCGCGGCGCGCAAGGGCGCGAAGAAGTTCGTGCTGCATGACGGCCCGCCGTATGCCAACGGCGATATCCACATCGGCCACGCCGTCAACAAGGTGCTCAAGGACATGATCATCAAGGCGCGCGGCCTGAGCGGGCTCGACGCCGTCTACGTGCCGGGCTGGGACTGCCATGGCATGCCGATCGAGATCCAGATCGAGAAGAAGTTCGGCAAGGGCCTGCCGGTGCAGGAAGTCCAGGCCAAGGCGCGCGCGTATGCCACCGAGCAGATCAAGCGCCAGATGGTGGACTTCGAGCGCCTGGGCGTGCTGGGCGACTGGGACCACCCCTACCTGACCATGAACTACAGCAACGAGGCCGACGAACTGCGCGCGCTCGGCAAGATCATGGAAAAGGGCTACGTGTTCCGCGGCCTGAAGCCGGTGAACTGGTGCTTCGACTGCGGCTCGGCGCTGGCCGAGGCGGAAGTCGAGTACAAGGACAAGGTCGACCTGTCGATCGACGTCGGCTTCCCGTTCGCCGAGACCGACAAGCTGGCGCACGCCTTCAAGGTGCCGTTCGAGCAGATTAGCGCGAAGCCGGGCTGGATCGTGATCTGGACCACCACGCCGTGGACCATCCCGAGCAACCAGGCGCTGAACGTCCACCCCGAGGTGGAATACGCGCTGGTCGACACGCCGCGCGGCTACCTGATCCTGGCCACCGAGCGCGTCGAGGAGCAGCTGAAGGTCTACGCCCTGGAAGGCAAGGTCGTCGCCACTGCCACCGGTGCCGCGCTGTCGGAAGTCCGGTTCCACCACCCGCTGGCCAAGATGGACGCGGGCTATGACCGCCTGTCGCCGGTCTACCTGGGCGACTACGTCACTACCGACACCGGTTCGGGCATCGTGCACTCGGCGCCGGCCTATGGCGTGGAAGACTTCCAGTCGTGCAAGGCGCACGGCATGCCCGACAGCGACATCATCAGCCCGGTGATGGGCAACGGCGTCTATGCCGGCACGCTGCCGCTGTTCGGCGGGCTGTCGATCTGGGATGCCAACCCCAAGATCGTCGACGCGCTGCAGGAATCGGGCAACCTGTTCAATTCGCACAAGTACACCCACAGCTACATGCACTGCTGGCGTCACAAGACGCCGATCATCTACCGCGCCACCTCGCAGTGGTTCGCGGGCATGGACGTGGATCCGGCCGAGGAGAACGGCAAGCCCGTGCCGACATTGCGCGAGACCGCGCTGGCCGGTATCGAGGCGACCGAGTTCTATCCGTCGTGGGGCAAGCAGCGGCTGCACAACATGATCGCCCACCGGCCGGACTGGACCCTGTCGCGCCAGCGCCAGTGGGGCGTGCCGATGGCGTTCTTCGTGCACAAGGAAACCGGCGCGCTGCATCCGCGCACGCCCGAACTGCTGGAAGAGATCGCCAGGCGTGTCGAGCAGCACGGCATCGAGGCCTGGCAGACGCTGGACCCGGCCGAACTGCTGGGCGACGAAGCCAGCCAGTACGAGAAAAACCGCGACACGCTCGATGTGTGGTTCGACTCCGGCACCACGCACTGGACCGTGATCCGCGGCTCGCACCGCGACGACCTGTACGACCCGGGCGCCGACGAGGCCGAGGGCCGCCTGGCCGACCTGTATCTGGAAGGCTCGGACCAGCACCGCGGCTGGTTCCATTCGTCGCTGCTGACTGCCTCGATGCTGTATGGCAAGCCGCCCTACAAGGCGCTGCTGACGCACGGCTTCACCGTCGACGGCGAGGGCCGCAAGATGTCGAAGTCGGTCGGCAACACCGTGTCGCCGCAGGACATCGCGAACAAGATGGGCGCCGAGATCATCCGCCTGTGGGTGGCCTCGACCGATTACTCCGGCGAGCTGTCGATCTCGGACGAGATCCTCAAGCGCGTGGTGGAAGGCTATCGCCGCATCCGCAATACGCTGCGCTTCCTGCTGTCCAACCTGTCCGACTACGACCACGGCAAGCACGCGCTGCCGGCGGCCGAGTGGCTGGAGATCGACCGCTACGCCGTGGCGCTGACCGCGCAGCTGCAGAAGGAAGTGCTGTCGCACTACGAGGCCTACGAATTCCACCCGGTGGTGGCCAAGCTGCAGACCTTCTGCTCCGAGGACCTGGGCGGCTTCTACCTCGACGTGCTGAAGGACCGCCTGTACACCACCGCGCCGGATTCGAAGGCCCGCCGCGCCGCGCAGAACGCGCTGTATCACATCACCCAGGCGATGCTGCACTGGATGGCGCCGTTCCTGTCCTTCACCGCCGAGGAAGCGTGGCAGGTGTTTGCCCATGGCACCGCACACACCGACACCATCTTCACCAGCACCTATTACGCCGTTCCGGAAGTCGACGACGCCGACGACCTGCTGCAGAAATGGCATACGCTGCGCGAGGTGCGCGCCGAGGTCACGCGTCAGCTGGAAGCGGTGCGCGTGGAAGGCGAGATCGGTTCGTCGCTGCAGGCCGAGCTGACCATCCAGGCCGGCGGTCCGGTGCTGGCGGCGCTGCAAAGCCTGGGTGACGACCTGCGCTTCGTGCTGCTGACCTCGTCGGCCAAGGCCGCGCCAGCGCCCGAGGCCGGCGACCTGCTGGTGACGGTGACCCCGTCGGCGCATGCCAAGTGCGAGCGCTGCTGGCACTACCGCGCCGACGTCGGCCACAACCCCGACCACCCCACCCTCTGCGGCCGCTGCGACAGCAACCTGTTCGGCGCCGGCGAACACAGGAGCCATGCCTGATGGCATCGACCACGTCCCGTTCGGCGCGCCCGGCGCGCCGCAATAAGGCCACCGGCAGCACCACCCCGCTGCTGTGGATGGCCTTTGCGCTGCTGGTGGTGCTGCTCGACCAGTTCTTCAAGATCGTGATCGTGCGCAGCTTCAGCTACGGCGAGTCGCGCCCGGTGACCGGCTTCTTCAACCTGGTATTGGTCTACAACAAGGGCGCGGCATTCAGCTTCCTGGCTGACGCCGGCGGCTGGCAACGCTGGTTCTTCACCGGCCTGGGCGTGGTGGTCGGGGCGTTCATCGTGTGGCTGCTGTATCGCCATACCGGGCAGCGGCTGTTCTGCTTTGCGGTATCGCTGATCCTCGGAGGCGCGGTCGGCAACGTGATCGACCGCGTGGTCTACGGGCACGTGGTCGACTTCCTGGATTTCTACGTGGGCCGGTATCACTGGCCGGCTTTCAATGTCGCGGACTGCGCGATCACGGTCGGCGCGGTGCTGCTGATCGTGGATGAGTTGCGACGGGTACGGCGGCACTGAGCCTAGCGATTACGCCAAGCAAGCCGATGGTGTTCCCCTCTCCCGCCGGGCGGGAGAGGGGCGCCCCCCAGCCGGCTTCCCCGGTATCATTTCCCTTTCTCCCCAGCCAGGTTCCCCACCATGGATTTGCGCGGCAAGCACATCGTTCTCGGCCTGACCGGCGGCATCGCCTGCTACAAGTCGGCCGAGCTGGTCCGGCTGCTGACCAAGGCCGGCGCCACCGTGCAGGTAGCCATGACCGAGGCGGCGACGCATTTCATCACGCCGGTGACGATGCAGGCGTTGTCCGGGCGCCCGGTCTTCCTGTCGCAATGGGATGCGCGCGTCGACAACAACATGGCGCATATCGACCTCTCGCGCGAGGCCGACGCCATTATCATCGCGCCCGCCTCGACCGACTTCATGGCGCGGCTGGCCAATGGCCTGTGCGATGACCTGCTGAGCACGCTGTGCATCGCGCGCGACTGTCCGCTGCTGGTGGCTCCGGCGATGAACCGCCAGATGTGGGCTGCCCCCGCCACGCAGCGCAACGCCGCCCAGCTGCGCGCCGACGGCGTGGTGATCCTGGGCCCGGGCAGCGGCGACCAGGCTTGCGGCGAAGTCGGCGACGGCCGCATGCTGGAACCGGAAGAGCTGCTCGACGAGATCATCGCCTTCTTCCAGCCCAAGCCGCTGCAAGGCAAGCGCATGCTGATCACCGCCGGGCCGACCTTCGAGGCGATCGACCCGGTGCGCGGCATCACCAACCTGTCTTCCGGCAAGATGGGTTTCTCGATCGCGCGCGCGGCGCGCGAGGCCGGCGCCGAAGTGCTGCTGGTGGCCGGTCCGACCGCCCTGTCCACCCCGCGCGGCGTGATGCGCACCGACGTGCGCAGCGCGCAGCAGATGCATGACGCGGTGATGGCCCACTTGCCCGGCGTCGATGTCTTTGTCGCCGTCGCCGCGGTAGCGGACTGGCGCCCGGCCGAGGTCGCGCAGCAGAAGCTGAAGAAGGCCAACGATACCGATACGCCGACGCTGCAGTTCGTGCAGAACCCCGACATCCTGGCCGCGGTCGCGGCCCGCGCCGACGCGCCCTACTGTGTCGGCTTTGCCGCCGAAAGCGAAAACCTGGAGCAGTACGGCGAGCAGAAGCGCCAGCGCAAGGGCGTGCCGCTGCTGGTGGGCAATATCGGCCACCACACTTTCGGCCTGGACGACAACGAGATCGTGCTGTTCGACGCCGCCGGCATGACGCGGCTGCCGCGCGCGGACAAACTGTCGCTGGCCCGGCAGCTGGTCGCGGCGATCGGCCAGCGCCTGCCCGGTCGCGCGCGGCCCTGACTTTGCAACGCATTCCTGAGATTGCTTATGACCCAGCCTGTGAACCCGACCGTCGAAATCAAGGTGCTCGATGCGCGCCTGAACGAATGGGGCCTGCCCGCCTACCAGAGCGAGATGGCCGCCGCCATCGACCTGCATGCCTGCGTCGACGCCCCCGTCGCGATCGCGCCGGGAACACCGGCGCAACTGGTGCCGGCCGGCATCGCCGTGCACATGGGCAACCCTTACATGGCCGCGACCATCGTGCCGCGCTCAGGCCTGGGCCACAAGAAGGGGCTGGTGCTGGGCAATTCGATCGGCGTGATCGATGCCGACTACCAGGGCCAGATCATGGTCAGCGTGTGGAACCGCAACGCGCCGGGCACCGAGCCGATCGTGATCCAGCCGGGCGAGCGCATTGCGCAGATGATGTTCGTGCCGGTGCTGCGTCCGGTGTTCTCGACGGTGGCAGAGTTCAGCCAGGACAGCGAACGCGGTGCGGGCGGCTTCGGCTCGACCGGCGTGCACCATGCCAAGGCCAGCGCCTGACCGTCTGCCTGCCTCGGCATGAAGCACTGGCGCCCCGCGGGGCGCCAGTTTGCATTTCAGCCCTGCTGCTCGAACAGCAAGGCCACGCCGCTGGCGGCATGCGCGGGCACCAGCGTCTCGCGGGGGCCCAGGTCGTACGTCGGCACACCGTGCTCGCGCCAGCCGGCGCGTGCCGCCGCCAGGTCGTCGCTGCGCAGCCGGATCGCCGCATAGCCCGGACCTTCGCGCCGGATATGCGCGGTGCCGGTCGCCGACGCCAGCGCTTGCGGGGTGCTGAGCACCAGCGTGGCATCGTCGACCGCCAGGCTGCTGACATGTTCGCTGAGCTGCGTCAGTTCGCCGCCGGTCAGTTCCGCATAGGCGCGCGCGGCGGCGTCGACCAGGGACGGCGCCACTACCAGGAACATCATCGCAATGCTGTGCGCGCCATTGGCATGGCGCATCCATTCGGGCCGCCACAGCAGTTCCGGGGTGCGATGTTCGCAGACGAAGTAGCGCGCGCCCGGGGCGTCGTCGAGCGCGGTCACGCGAAACGTGGCGGGATGCTCGCTGCCATCGTCCAGCCGCACCGGACGCGAAAATTCGATCGGGTCCGAGGTATGCCAGCCGGATGCGCGCAGGCGCGCCGCGGTGGCAAAGGCATCGGCGCTCTTGCACGACATCGCCGCACAGCCGCCGCCGCGCTGCTGGGCATCCCAGTAATACTGCCGGCTGGGGCTGGGCGCGATCACGTGCAGCAGCTCGAGGTAGTCCCGCTGCAGCATGACGCAGTGGTTCTGCGAGCCCAGCGTGTGGTAGCCACGCGGCGTCAGCGTGAAGCCGAGCCGCTGCCAGGCCTGCGCCCCGGCATCGAGGTCGGGGCACACCACCACGGCGTGGTCGAACATTTCTGCTTGCGTTGCCATCGGCATCCCCCCGGTACCATGGCGCGCGGCGGCGCCGGACTGGCTCATTCGAACTGGATATTGGCCTTGCGTGCCACCGCCTGCCATTTGTCGTGCTCGCGGCGCACCAGCTGGCCCAGCTCGGCCGGGCTGCCGCCGACGATTTCAAAGCCTTGCGCGCCGAGCGCATCGACCACGCGCGGCTGGCGCAGCGACTCGGCCAGCGCGCCATGGATACGCGTCACCGTCGCCGCCGGCAGCTCGGCCGGACCGAACACGCCGATCCACGAATACGCCTCGAAGCCCTTGATGCCCTGCTCGGCGACCGTGGGCACCTGTGGCAACTGGCGCAGCCGGCTGGTGCCGGTCACGCCCAGCACCTTGATCGTGCGCGCGGCCACGTGCGCCTGCACCGCGGCGTAGCTGCTGAAGAAGATGTCGACCTCATTGGAAAGCACCGCCTGCACCGCCGGGCCGCCGCCCTTGTAGGGCACGTGCAGCATATGCACGCCGGCCTCGGTCGCCAGCGCCTCGGCCGCGAGCTGATTCAGGCTGCCGATGCCCGACGACGCGTAGCGCACGCCGTCATGCCTGGCCCTGGCCAGCGCCACCAGTTCGCGCACGTTCGACGCCGGCAGCGCCGGGTTGGCGGCGATTACCAGCGGAAAGCGCACCAGCTGCGAGATCGGCGAGAAATCGCGGAAGGTGTCGTAGGGCAGCTGCTTGTAGGCAAACGGGTTGATGGCATGCGTGTCGAACGCCATCAGCAGCGTATTGCCGTCGGGACGGGCGCGCGCCACGGTGCTCGACGCGATCAGCCCGCCTGCGCCCGGCTTGTTGTCCACCACCACGGTCTGCCCCAGCGCGGCCTTCAACCCGGGCTGCAGCTGGCGGGCGACGATGTCGACGCTGCCGCCCGGCGGGAACGGCAGCACCAGTGCGATCGGACGGGGGCTGGGGGCGCCATCGGCGGCGCTTGCGACCGTGGCATGAAGCATCGGGCCCGGCAAGGCAGCCAGCGGCAGGATCTTGAGCAGCAGACGGCGGCGCCGCGTGCGTTCGGCAGAGGACATCGGGGCGTTCGGTTTCGCGGCGCTGGAGGCGTGGGGCGGCAGGGGAAAAAGAAACGGGGCGGCCAGTCTGGCCGCCCCGCCATTTTGCCCGATGATCGACCCCGTTGCTGGCAACGCGGCCGAATATCGCTCAGGCTTCTGCGCGCTGTTCCTCGGGCGCCTCGGGCGGTTCGGGCTCGATCTCGGAGAAATCGAGCTTGATCTGGTCCTGCTCGTCCAGATCCACGACCACCTTGCCGCCGGAGACCAGGCGGCCGAACAGCAGTTCGTCGGCCAGCGCCTTGCGGATCATGTCCTGGATCAGGCGCTGCATCGGGCGCGCCCCCATCAGCGGGTCGAAGCCCTTGTGCGCCAGGAACTTGCGCAGCTTCTCGCTGAAGCTGGCTTCCACCTTCTTCTCGTGCAGCTGCTCTTCCAGCTGCATCAGGAACTTGTCGACCACCCGGAGGATGATTTCCTCATCGAGCGAGCGGAAGCTGATGGTGGCATCCAGCCGGTTGCGGAACTCCGGCGTGAACATGCGCTTGATGTCAGCCATCTCGTCGCCCTGCTCGCGCGAGCTGGTGAACCCGATGGTGGCGCGGTTCATGGTCTCCGCTCCCGCATTGGTGGTCATGATGATGATCACGTTGCGGAAGTCGGCGCGCCGGCCGTTGTTATCGGTCAGCGAACCATGGTCCATCACCTGCAGCAGGATATTGAAGATATCCGGATGCGCCTTCTCGATTTCGTCCAGCAGCAGCACGCAATGCGGCTTCTTGGTGACGGCCTCGGTCAGCAGCCCGCCCTGGTCAAAGCCGACGTATCCCGGCGGCGCGCCGATCAGGCGGCTCACCGCATGGCGTTCCATGTATTCCGACATGTCGAAGCGCAGCAGCTCGATGCCCATGATGAAGGCCAGCTGCTTGGCGACCTCGGTCTTGCCTACCCCGGTGGGGCCCGAGAACAGGAACGAGCCGATCGGCTTGTCGGTCTTGCCCAGGCCCGCGCGCGACATCTTGATCGCCGAGGCCAGCGCCTCGATCGCCGGATCCTGGCCGAACACCACCGACTTCAGGTCGCGCTCCAGCGTCTGCAGCTTGCTGCGATCGTCCTGGTTCACGCTCTGCGGCGGGATGCGCGCGATACGCGAGACGATGTCCTCGATCTCGCCCTTGCCGATGGTCTTCTTCTGCTTGGACTTCGGCAGGATGCGCTGCGCCGCGCCCGCTTCGTCGATCACGTCGATGGCCTTGTCCGGCAGGTGGCGGTCGGTGATGAAGCGGGCCGACAGCTCGGCCGCGGCGGTCAGCGCCGACGACGCGTATTTGACCCCGTGGTGCTCCTCGAAGCGCGACTTCAGCCCGCGCAGGATCTGCACGGTCTGGTCCACCGACGGCTCGACCACGTCGATCTTCTGGAAGCGCCGCGACAGCGCCGCGTCCTTCTCGAAGATGCCGCGGTATTCGGTGAAGGTGGTCGCGCCGATGCACTTGAGCTGGCCCGACGACAGCGCCGGCTTGAGCAGGTTGCTGGCGTCCAGCGTCCCGCCCGAGGCCGCGCCCGCACCGATCAGCGTGTGGATCTCGTCGATGAACAGGATCGCGTTGGGATTGTCCTTGAGCGACTTGAGCACGCCCTTCAGGCGCTGCTCGAAATCGCCCCGGTACTTGGTGCCGGCCAGCAGCGCGCCCATGTCGAGCGAGTAGACGGTGGCCTTTTCCAGGATGTCCGGCACCTCGTTCTTGGTGATGCGCCACGCCAGGCCTTCCGCGATCGCGGTCTTGCCGACGCCGGCCTCGCCCACCAGCAGCGGGTTGTTCTTGCGCCGGCGGCACAGCACCTGCACCACGCGCTCGACCTCGCTTTCGCGGCCGATCAGCGGATCGATCTTGCCGGCCTTGGCCAGCGCGTTCAGGTTCTGGGTGTATTGCTCGAGCGGGCTTTCCTTGCCGTCGCCGCCCTCGCCCTCGCCGGCCGCATCGCCGTGCTTGGCCGGCTCGGACTGGTCCTTGCGGATGCCGTGGCTGATGAAATTGACCACGTCCAGGCGCGTCACGCCCTGCTGCTGCAGGTAATAGACCGCATGCGAATCCTTCTCGCCGAAAATCGCGACCAGCACGTTCGCGCCGGTGACTTCCTTCTTGCCGTTGGAAGTCGACTGGACGTGCATGATGGCACGCTGGATCACGCGCTGGAAACCCAGCGTGGGCTGGGTATCGACCTCGTCGGTACCCGGCACCACCGGGGTATTGTCCGCGATGAAGTTCTTAAGGCTGGTGCGCAGGTCCTCGATATTGGCCGCGCAGGCGCGCAAGACTTCAGCTGCCGTGGGATTGTCGAGCAATGCCAGCAGCAGGTGCTCCACGGTAATGAACTCGTGGCGTGCCTGCCTGGCTTCGACAAAAGCCATATGCAGGCTCACTTCCAATTCTTGCGCAATCATGCTTCCTCCATCACGCACTGCAGGGGGTGCCCCGCCTGCCGCGCGTGCGTTGACACCAGCTCGACCTTAGTCGCCGCGATATCCCTGGTGTAGATACCACAGACGCCCTTTCCTTCCCGGTGCACGGTCAGCATGATCTGCGTCGCCGTTTCCCGGTCCCTGCTGAAATACTGCTGCAGGATCATCACGACAAACTCCATCGGAGTGTAGTCGTCGTTCAGCAGCACCACCTTGAACATGGCAGGCGGTTTCAGCGCCTGCTCTTTGCGCTCCAGGATGGTGCCCGCTTCGCGTTGTGGGACATTCGCAAGCCGTGTAGCCATGGCTTTATTCTAACCCTTACTCGCAACTCTGCAATTTGGGGAAAAGGCGGTGGATTCAAGAGTCCGGCCACCGGTTTTCCGAGGTCAATGGGAGCGGATGGTTCCGCGGAAGGCCTTGCAAGGCACGTCGCCGCGCCGGCCGAAAATCCGGGCGGCGGCCGCCGATTCATGGCAACGGTAACACCGGACGCCGTCCGGTTCCTGCCACACCCTGCTGGCAGTGGGGAATCCGCCAGCTTGACAGTCTCCGGCTTTGCCAGAAAAATCGGCCGCGCACCCACCGAAGGCCAGCGAGCCAAAGCAACAGCCAAGGCGGGTGATCCGTGAGCAGGGAGGCCCACGGCCCGCGGCGGCGAGTCAGCAATCAGACTGGCCGCCTCGCGATAGCACTCGCCGCGCGTCATCGCCGGCCGCACCTCAGCACGCGGCCAGCCATGGCGCCGCAGTCCGTGCCGTCTGGCTGGCAAGCTTCCCCGCTTGAAAATCTGCTATTTCGTTGGGGGAGTATATGGCAAGCGGTATCGTCAAATGGTTCAATGACGCCAAGGGATTCGGGTTCATCAAGCCGGACGAGGGCGAAGAAGAACTGTTTGCGCACTTTTCGGCTATCCAGATGGCGGGCTTCAAGACGCTGAAGGAAGGCCAGCGCGTCTCGTTCGAGGTGGTCCAGGGCCCTAAGGGCAAGCAGGCCACCAATATCCAGGACGCCAGCTAAGGCGCGCCGCGACCGCATCCCCGGCCGCAGAGCCACCGGAGCGGTCAACCAGGGTGTAGGGGGATTCCCCCGGGACGGGACCGATGCCAGCGCCCCGCCGGCCGCCAGGGGCGGCACGGCGGGCACCGGCTCGCATCAGCGGCACGCACACCCCATCGAAAGCCCGGCCTGGCGCCGGGCTTTCTGGTTTCCGGGCCGGCCTTCCGGCGATCCTTGCGCCCCCGCTCTCGCCGGTTCAGGCCCAGCCGTCGATGTTCAGGCCGCTGGCCTGTTCGGCCTCTTCCCTGGTGACCTTGCGCACAGTCTGGCCGAAGGTCCAGACATGGCCCTCCGCATCGCGTGCGGTGTAGGTGCGATCGCCATAGAACTCGTCCTGCGGCTCGCGCAGGATCAGGGCGCCGGCGGCCCGGGCCCGCTCGCAATGCTGGTCGAGCCCATCCGGCAGGTGCACGTGCACGGTCTGGGTGTTCTTGCCGCCGATCGACGCCGGGCTGGCGGTAAAGTCGGCCCACTCGCTGCCCACCATCAGGTAGCTGTCGCCAAAACGCATTTCGGAATGCACCAGCTGCCCTTGCCGGTCGCGGATCACCATGACCCGCTCGAACCCGAACGCCCGCTCCAGCCAGTCCAGCGCCGCCAGTGGATCCTTGTAGAACAGGGCCGCGCCGAAGGCGGTGCGGCGGAAGGGATCGTCCATGCCAGTCTCCCCGGGCCGGATGCCCGTCAGTCCAGAAGTTCTAGCCAACGCCGCGGCGGGCGGCAAGAAAAAAACCCCGGTACCGGGTATCCGGTACCGGGGTCTTGTCGACAGCTCGCCCGCCCTGGCGGGAGTCTGTGCTTACATATTGTCGATCATCACCTGGCCGAAGCCCGAGCACGAAACCTGGGTCGCGCCTTCCAGCAGGCGGGCGAAATCGTAGGTGACTTTTTTGGAGAGGATCGACTTCTCCATCGACGCGATGATCAGGTCGGCGGCCTCGGTCCAGCCCATGTGGCGCAGCATCATTTCCGCCGACAGGATTTCCGAGCCCGGATTGACGTAATCCTTGCCGGCGTACTTCGGCGCGGTGCCGTGGGTGGCTTCGAACATCGCCACCGAGTCCGACATGTTGGCGCCGGGCGCGATGCCGATGCCGCCGACCTGCGCCGCCAGCGCGTCCGAGATATAGTCGCCGTTCAGGTTCAGCGTGGCGATCACCGAGTATTCGGCCGGGCGCAGCAGGATCTGCTGCAGGAAGGCGTCGGCGATGGCGTCCTTGACCACGATGTCCTTGCCGGTCTTCGGGTTCTTGAACTTGCACCACGGACCGCCGTCGACCAGCTCGGCGCCGAATTCCTTCTGCGCCAGCTCGTAGCCCCAGTCGCGGAAGCCACCTTCGGTGAACTTCATGATGTTGCCCTTGTGCACCAGCGTCACCGACGGCTTGTCGTTGTCGATCGCGTACTGGATCGCCTTGCGCACCAGGCGCTCGGTGCCCTCGCGCGACACCGGCTTGACGCCGATGCCCGAGGTCGCCGGGAAGCGGATCTTCTTCACGCCCATCTCGTTCTGCAGGAACGCGATCAGCTTCTTGGCCTGGTCACTCTCGGCCGCCCATTCGATGCCGGCGTAAATGTCTTCGGAGTTCTCGCGGAAGATCACCATATCGGTCTTTTCCGGCTCGCGCACCGGCGAGGGCACGCCCTTGAAGTAGCGTACCGGGCGCAGGCAGACATAGAGATCCAGTTGCTGGCGCAGCGCCACGTTGAGCGAGCGGATGCCGCCGCCGACCGGCGTGGTCAGCGGACCCTTGATCGACACCACGTATTCCTTCAGCACGTCGAGGGTTTCATCCGGCAGCCAGACGTCCGGGCCGTAGACCTTGGTCGACTTCTCGCCGGCGTAGATCTCCATCCAGGCAATTTTGCGCTTGCCGCCGTAGGCCTTGGCGACGGCGGCGTCGACCACCTTGATCATCACCGGGGTGATATCGAGGCCCGTACCGTCGCCTTCGATATAAGGAATGATCGGGTTGTCCGGGACTTGGAGGGAAAAGTCCTGGTTGACCGTGATCTTTTCGCCTGCCGGAACCTTGATGTGTTGGTACATGACGTCTCCAGTTACGGAACGGTTGTGACTGCCGCCGGTTCGTGGCCGGGCGGCAAGATTCGGGGAGATGGCGCTGTGCATTGTAGCGGGCCGGGATGCCTTGCCCATACTGCCGTGCATCATGCCTGATCGGCTTCAGTCTTATATAAGACACAAGACTAATTTTATATTATGCAGCAATTTTTCATCATCCGCCAATCGGGCCGGACCCCGATCCGCCCCATCTGACCGAGCCCCAGGCGCGCCGCTGCGGCATACTTGCGCCCCATGATCCTGATTGCCCTGAACAAGCCGTTTGGCACCATGAGCCAATTCTCGGAACATCCGACGCGGCCGACTTTGGCCTCGTGTGTGTCCATCCCAGGCGTGTATCCGGCCGGGCGGCTCGACGCCGACAGCGAGGGCTTGCTGCTGCTGACCGACGATGGCGCGTTGCAGGCGCGCATCGCCGATCCGCGCCATAAGCTGGAGAAGACTTACCTGGCGCAGGTGGAAGGCATTCCTGACGCCAAGGCCCTGGCCCGCCTGCGCGCCGGGGTTGACCTGGGCGATTTCGTGACCCGGCCGGCGAAGGTCCGTGTCATCGAAGTCCCGGAATGGCTATGGCCACGCTATCCGCCGGTGCGCTTTCGCGCCGCCATCCCGACGGCGTGGCTGGAACTGAAAATCCGCGAAGGCAAGAACCGGCAGGTGCGGCGCATGACCGCCGCGGCAGGGTTCCCGACGTTGCGGCTGGTCCGGGTCGGGATCGGCGCGCTTGACCTCCGCGCGCTCGGCCTCGCGCCGGGGGAAAGTTGCGAGGTGCCGCTCGCCGAGTCGGGCATTGCACTGGCGCCAGCCTCGAAACGCGCGGGGCCTGCGGCGCGCACCCATGTCTCCAAGACCAGACAGGCGAACGAAGCCAAGCGGCGCTTAGGTTACAAAAGCTAACAAATCGCGCGTCAACGCTGGCACCCGCGGCCTCGTTCTTGTCGGGGACACGTCCAACCACGCGTCACCCCTTTCCCGACTGCTTTTATCCTTCGAGGTAATACGCCATGAAAAAACTGATCGCTGCACTGGTTGTCGGCCTGTTCGCCACCGGCGCCTTTGCCCAGGCCGCGGCCCCCGCGCCTGCCGAGCCGGCAGCGCCCGCGGCCACCAAGGAAGCCCCGAAGAAGACCACCAAGAAGAAGGCCACCCACAAGAAGCACAGCAAGAAGAAGGAAACCGCTCCTGCCGCTGCCCCGGCCGCATAACACGGCTGGCGCCACTGCCGGGCACTGAGCCCGCAGCGGAAGAAAGGCAGGTCGCCACCAGGGCGCCTGCCTTTTTTGTTTAGTGCGGGTCGCACCGCGCTCAGCCGCGCATGCAACGTGCGTTATGCTTGCGGCTGCCCGACGCCGTGCCATCCCGGACTGACCATCATGCCCCTGTTGTCGAAGACCCTGACCTCAAGCTGCTGCTTCGCGATCGCCGCGCTGGCGGCAGGACTTGCCAACGCACAAGGGGCGCTGCCGGTGGCCCCGCTGACCGCGGGCATGTATGCGATCCAGGCCGAAATCGCGGCCACGCCCGCCGCGCGCGAGCAAGGGCTGATGTACCGGAAATCGATGGCACCCAATGCCGGCATGCTGTTCGTGTTCGAGCAGAAGGCTGGCCACTGCTTCTGGATGCGCAATACCGAGCTGCCGCTGTCGATTGCGTTTATCGCTGACGACGGCACCATCGTCAATATCGAAGACATGGCGCCGCGCACCGAAAACAACCATTGCCCGAAGGCGGCGATCCGCTACGCGCTGGAAATGAACCAGGGGTGGTTCACGCAGAAGGGCATCAGGGCGGGCGCGAAGATCGGGGGGCTGCCGCAGCCGCGCTAAGCGGCGGCCGCGCGCGGCGCCGGCACGCGAGCCGGCGCGGGTGCCACTCAGTCGCGGAAGTTGTTGAAGTCCAGCGGTGACTCGGACACATCCTTGCGCAGCATGGCGATCACGTTCTGCAGGTCGTCGCGCTTGGTGCCCGACACGCGCACCGTGTCACCCTGGATGCTCGCCTGCACCTTGATCTTGCTGTCCTTGATCATGCGCACGATCTTCTTGGACAGGTCGCCGGTCACGCCTTTCTTGATGGTGATCACCTGCTTGACCTTGTCGCCGCTGATCTTCTCGGTCTTGCCGTAATCCAGGAAGCGCACGTCAACGTTGCGCTTGGCCATCTTGCTGATCAGCACGTCCTTGACCTGGTCCAGCTTGAAATCATCGTCGGCAAAGGCGGTCAGCTCGTTTTCCTTGTGCTCGACCCGGGCGTCGGAGCCCTTGAAATCGAAGCGCGTCGAGATTTCCTTGTTGGCCTGCTCGACCGCGTTCTTCACCTCGACCATATTCGCTTCGCACACTACGTCAAACGACGGCATTGCATTCTCCTTGTGATCCGTATGCCCGGAAGCCGGCCGCGCACGGCGCCTTCCGTATAATCCAGCCAACCTCGCAGTTCCGGGTCGCGCACACCAGCGGCGGCCGCGTCACCTTTCCCTTGCATGGCAGATTTCCACGAATTCTATCCCCTGCGTCGCCACAATACATTCGGATTCGATGCCCGCGCACGCTTTGCGGTGCATGTGCGCAGCGAGGCCGACCTGGGCGCGGCCCTGGCCGACCCGCGCGCCGAAGGCCTGCCGCTGGTGGTGCTGGGTGGCGGCAGCAATGTCGTGCTGACCGGCGATCTCGACGCGCTGGTGCTGCTGATGGAGATTCCCGGCTACCAGGCCGAAGCCACCAGCGAAGGCGGCGATGCCTGGCTGGTCACCGTGGGCGCGGGCGAGAACTGGAACGCGCTGGTCAACCGCACCATCGCCGATGGCATGCCGGGCCTGGAAAACCTGGCGCTGATCCCGGGCACCGCGGGCGCGGCGCCGATCCAGAACATCGGCGCCTATGGCGTGGAGTTGCGCGAGCGCTTTGCCGGCGTGCGCGCCTATGACCGGGACGCCGGCACCTTCGTCTGGCTGGACCTGCAGGCCTGCGAGTTCGGCTACCGCGACAGCCTGTTCAAGCGCGCCGGCGCCGGGCGCTACATCATTACCGCGGTCACGCTGCGCCTGCCCACGGCATGGCGGCCGGTGCTGTCGTACGGTGAACTGGCGCGCGAACTGGACGGCCAGCCGGCACCGGACGCGGCCGCCATCCGCGACGCCGTGGTCGCGATCCGCTCGCGCAAGCTGCCCGACCCCTCGCAGTTGGGCAATGCCGGCAGCTTCTTCAAGAACCCGCTGGTCAGCGCCGCGCTGCGCGACGCCTTGCTGCAGGCGCATCCGGACCTGGTCAGCTATGCGCAGCCAGACGGCACCTACAAGCTGGCGGCCGGCTGGCTGATCGACCGCTGCGGCTTCAAGGGCGTGAGCGACGGCCCGGTGGGCGTCTATGGCAAGCAGGCCCTGGTGCTGGTGCACCATGGCGGCGGCACCGGGGCGATGCTGCTGGCGCTGGCCAACCGCATTGCCGATACCGTGCAGGCCCGCTACGGTGTGCGCATCGAGCCCGAACCGGTGGTGCTGTAAAGCTGACGAGCCAGCCACGCTGGCCCGCCGCGGCCGTCACGCGAAGTGGCAGACGTAGTCCAGCGTCTCCTGCACCTCGATGTCGAAGCTGCTGTTACCCGGCACGTTGAACTGCTGGCCGGCGCCATAGGTCTGCCAGTCTTCCGAGCCGGCCAGGCGCACGCGGCAGCTGCCGGCGTTGATTTCCATGATTTCAGGCGCGCCGGTGTTGAACGTCAGCGACGCCGGAAAAATCACGCCCAGCGTCTTGCGGGTGCCGTCCGGGAACAGCACGGTATGGCTCACGCACTTGCCGTCGAAATACAGGTTGGCTTTCTTGACGACCGATACGTTGTCGAACTGGCTCACTTCCATCTCCTTCACTGTCTTGAATCAGACGTAAAAAGAGGGGCCGTCGCGGCCCCTCCCCTGTTCACTCCGCGCGCGCTCAGTAGCGGCCGCAGAGCAGGTATTCCATCAGCGCCTTCTGCACGTGCAGGCGGTTTTCCGCCTCGTCCCAGACCACGCTCTTGGGGCCGTCGATCACGGCGGCCTCGACTTCCTCGCCGCGATGCGCCGGCAGGCAGTGCATGAAGAGCGCGTCGGACGCGGCGCGGTCCATCATGGCGGTGGTGACCATCCAGTCCTTGAAGGCGCGCTTGCGGGCGTCATTCTCGGCCTCGAAACCCATGCTGGTCCACACGTCGGTGGTGACCAGGCTAGCGCCCTGGCAGGCCGCGAGGGGGTCGTCGAAGACCTTGACCAGGCCGGAGGCGGACGCTGGCACCATGGCCGGATCCAGCTGGTAGCCCGGCGGCGCCGAGAAATGGAAGGTGAAACCCAGGCGCTCGGCGGCCTGGATCCAGGTGTACGCCATGTTGTTGGCGTCGCCGATCCACGCCACCGTCTTGCCGCGGATGCTGCCGCGCTGCTCGATATAGGTGAAGACGTCGGCCAGCACCTGGCACGGGTGGTATTCGTTGGTCAGGCCGTTGATCACCGGCACGCGCGAATGCGCGGCGAAGCGATCGATGATGTCCTGGCCGAAGGTGCGGATCATGATGATGTCGACCATGCGCGAGATCACCTGCGCCGCATCCTCGATCGGCTCGCCGCGGCCCAGCTGCGAGTCGCGCGTGTTCAGGAACACCGCGTGGCCGCCCAGCTGGTGGATGCCGGCTTCGAACGACAGGCGCGTACGCGTGGAATTCTTCTCGAAGATCATGGCCAGCGTGCGGTCGTGCAGCGGGTGCCAGGTCTCGTAGTTCTTGAACTTGGCCTTCA
This sequence comes from Cupriavidus taiwanensis, assembly GCF_900250115.1. Lineage (NCBI taxonomy): Bacteria > Pseudomonadati > Pseudomonadota > Betaproteobacteria > Burkholderiales > Burkholderiaceae > Cupriavidus > Cupriavidus taiwanensis. The sequence goes on from NZ_LT984803.1 coordinate 2,831,113, forward strand.
GGATCCGCGCGCGGTCCAGCAGGTACTCGTACTCGTCGGGAGTAAAGTCGCTGAACTGCAGGTAATGCTTGATCGGGGTTGAGCTCATAAAACAAAGAAGGCGGCTCGGTGGGGACACGCCGTCACGAACTGTTCTTGCAAACCGTTCAGGATCGAAGCGCGTCGCGGAGCCGCCTTTCGCGTCGCATACGCAATTTAACTGCAAGGATCATAAGGGATTATTTCTGCTTTGGCGAGCCCGGATCAACCCGGCCGCGGCCGCCCGCACCGTTGCGCTGACAGCTTTCTGACAGGATTTCACCCTTATGCGCAACTCTTATATAAGATATAATACTGGCTGATTCACGCGGGGCCCGGCATACCCATGCCAGTGCCCGCCGCCGGCATCAAAAGTGCCCCTGCAGGACACCGACGCCCCGCCTTCCGGCTGGAACCAGCGCGAACCAATCGCGTCCCGGCCGCGTCAAACGGGCGCCCCCCGTCCAGCGGGCTTACCGTCGAGTCATCCGCCTCACCCGCAGTGTCCAGCCTCATGAACCCCAACGTTCGCGAATACTTTATCCAAGGCATTACCAAGGAAGGCAAGACCTTCCGCCCGAGCGACTGGGCTGAACGACTGTGCGGCGTGATGGCGCAGTTCCGCCCCGAAGGCGACAGCGGCGACCCGCGCCTGACCTACTCGCCTTACGTGCGCCCGATTTTTGCCGGCAACGTCAAATGCGTGGTGGTGGATGTGCGCCTGCGCGACATCGAGCCCAAGGCGCTGGACTTCGTTCTGAACTTCGCCCGCGACAACAACCTGCAGCTGGTGGAAGCCTGCTCGCTGGAATAAGCCCGGCGGCGCGGCGCCGGAAAACAAAAAAGCTCGTCGGATGACGAGCTTTTTTGTTGGCAGCATGCCCGGGGGCACCCGCCTGCGGTGGGCCGCTGCGGCGGCCCGGGCAGCTATCAGGCAGCCATGGCCTTGATGGCGGCCGACAGGCGCGACTTGTGGCGCGCAGCCTTGTTCTTGTGCACGATCTTCTTGTCGGCGATGCTGTCGATCACGGCTTGCGAGTTCTTGAAGATCTCGGCGGCAGCGGCCTTGTCGCCAGCGTCGATGGCCTTGCGGACGGCCTTGACGGCAGTGCGCAGACGCGAGCGCAGGCTGGAATTGTGGGCGTTCTGGGCAACGGCCTGGCGGGCGCGCTTGCGGGCTTGTGCGGAATTTGCCATGTAAAAAATATCCTGAATTCAGATGCGTGCCGCGGGGGACACAACAATTAAGTCATATCGAGCGACCCGGGATGCACTGACACACGAATCCGGAACGCAACTGTCCTTGTGAATCGGCAATTATACACAGATGCCGGAGCACGTGACAAGACCGCTGGGACTTTGCCGGCGCAGGGCCGGGCACCGGGGCGTGATCCGTATAATAAGCGCCACATTGTGCCGGGCCACGTGGCGCGCCGGCAACTTTACTGCCCGGACCGCGTCTCAAGGAGCTCGCGGTGCCCCGGCACCGGCCCACCGTCCCGCACCCGTCCGCATCTTGAACCTGCTCAAAGCGCTCGCCACCATCAGCAGCCTGACGATGCTCTCGCGCATCACCGGCCTGGTGCGCGAGATCCTGATCGCCCGCGCCTTCGGCGCGTCGGACATGACCGACGCGTTCAACGTGGCCTTCCGCATTCCCAACCTGCTGCGCCGCATCTTCGGCGAAGGCGCGTTCTCGCAGGCCTTCGTGCCGATCCTGGGCGAATATCACACCAAGCGCGGCGACGCCCCGACCAAGGCCCTGATCGATGCCGTCGCCACCGTGATGACCTGGGTGCTGATGGCGGTGTCGCTGCTCGGCGTGATCGGCGCGCCGCTGGTGATGACGGTGGTCGCCACGGGCTTTCGCGGGCAGGCGGAGACCTATACCGCGGCGGTATTCATGACGCGGGTGATGTTCCCGTATATCGGGCTGATCTCGCTGGTGGCGCTGGCCTCGGGCATCCTCAATACCTGGCGCAAGTTCGCGGTGCCGGCCTTTACGCCGGTGCTGCTCAACCTGTGCCTGATCGTTGCCGCGCTATTCGTCGGCCCCCACATGGAGCAGCCGATCTACGCGCAGGCCTGGGGCGTGCTGGTCGGCGGCGTGCTGCAGCTGGCGATCCAGGTGCCGGCGCTGCGGCGCCTGGGGATGATGCCGCGCATCCGCTTCAACCTGCGCGCGGCGTGGTCGGATCCGGGCGTGCGCCGCATCCTGCGCCAGATGGGGCCGGCGCTGCTGGCGGTGTCGGTGGCACAGGTCAGCCAGATCATCAATACCAATATTGCTTCACGGCTGGCGGCGGGCAGCGTTTCGTACCTGACCTATGCCGACCGACTGATGGAATTCCCGACCGCGCTGCTGGGCGTGGCGCTGGGGACGATCCTGCTGCCGAGCCTGTCCAGGGCCAACGCCTCGAACGACCATGCCGAGTACTCCAGCCTGCTCGACTGGGGCCTGCGCCTGACCTTCCTGCTGGCCGTGCCGTGCGCAGTCGGCCTGTTCGTGTTCGGCGCACCGCTGACCGCGGTGCTGTTCAACTATGGCAAGTTCGACGCCCATGCGGTCGAGATGACGCGCCAGGCGCTGGTCTCGTACGGCGTGGGCCTGATGGGGCTGATTTCGATCAAGATCCTCGCGCCGGGCTTCTACGCACGCCAGGATATCCGCACGCCGGTCAAGATCGCGCTGCTGGTGCTGGTGATCACGCAGGCCTGCAACGTGGTGTTCGTGCCCTGGATCGGCCATGCCGGGCTGGCGCTGTCGATCAGCGCCGGGGCCACGCTCAACGCGCTGCTGCTGTTCCTCGGCCTGCGCCGGCGCGGCCTGTACCGCCCGGCCCCGGGCTGGTGGCTGTTCCTAGCGCAGCTGAGCGCTTCGGTGCTGCTGCTGTCGGGCATGCTGCTCTGGTTCGCGCGCAACTTCGACTGGATCGGCCTGGGCGCGACGCCGCTGCTGCGCATCGCGCTGCTGGCTTCGTGCCTGGTACTTGCAGCGGTGGTCTACTTCGGTACACTGTGGCTCATGGGACTGCGCTACTCTGCCTTCAGGCGCCGGGCCGGCTGATGGGTCAGCGGCAACTGCCATTGCCGGCTGAGCGCCAGGCATTGGTGACCCACGCTGCGCGCGGTGCCGGCGGCTGCACCGGGAAACCGACATGACATCCACCAAAGTCCTGGATTATTTCGCCAGCCTCGTGGCCGACGAAAACGGCATCCCGCTGACCGAAACCGCGCTGTCCATCGCGCAGGACGCCTATCCCGACCTGGACCTGCAGGGCGAGCTGGCGGCGCTGGACGTGCTGGCGCTGCGGCTGAAGCGCCGGATTGCCGAAGGCACCCCCGCGATCCAGCGGCTGCGGCTGCTGAACCATTTCTTCTATCGCGATCTCGGCTTCGGCGCCAACGCGAACGACTACTACGACCCCGACAACTCCTACCTGAACGTGGTGCTGCGCCAGCGCCGCGGCATCCCGATCTCGCTGGCGGTGCTGCATATGGAGCTGGGCCAGCAGATCGGCCTGCCGCTCAAGGGGGTGTCGTTCCCCAACCATTTCCTTTTGCGCATGACGATCCCGGCCGGGGAGGTGATACTGGACCCGCTCACCGGCGAGACCCTGTCGAAGGAACAGTTGCAGGAGATGCTGGACCCGTACCTGGAGCGCGAAGGCATCAGCGATGCCAGCCAGGTGCCGCTGGGCCTGTTCCTGCGCGCGGCCAGCCATCGCGAGATCATCGCGCGCATGCTGCGCAACCTGAAGGCGATCTACCTGCAGGAGTCGCGCTGGCAGCGTCTGCTATCGGTGCAGAACCGGCTGGTGATCCTGCTGCCCGGTTCGATCGAGGAAGTGCGCGACCGGGGCCTGGCCTACGCCAACCTGGAGTGTTTCCGCCCCGCGCTGGCCGACCTGGAAGCCTATGTCCAGGCCCGCCCCGACGCCGCCGATATCGGCCAGATCCGCGAGCGCATGCCCGCGCTGCGGATGATGAGCCGCAGCCTAAACTAAGGCAGCTCAGCAGACGCGTCGACTGACGCGGCTCAGCGCTCGACGCGCGTGGGCCGGCGGCGGTTGCCGCGCACCAGCTTCCACAGTCCGCCCAGCACCAGCGGGACCACCGCCGCGCCGATGCCGGCCAGCACGATCAGGTTCAGGTACTGGCGGATGAACGGCAGGTTGCCGAAGAAGTAGCCGGCAAAGACCAGCCCGACTACCCATGCCAGCGCGCCGATCACGTTGAACATCTGGAAGCGCGCGAAGGTCATCTGCGACACCCCGGCCACGAACGGCGCGAAGGTGCGCACGATCGGCACGAAGCGCGCCATCACCAGGGTCTTGCCGCCGTGCCGCTCATAGAAGTCATGGGTGCGGCGCAAGGCATCCTGGTCGAGGAAGCGCCACTGGTGGTCGAAGACCTTGGGTCCGATCCAGCTGCCGACGAGGTAGTTGACGGTATTGCCGGTGATGGCCGCGACCAGCAGCAGGCCGATCAGCGCCCATTCATTCATGGCCCCGGTCGCGCAGAAGGCGCCGGCGATAAACAGCAGCGAGTCGCCCGGCAGGAACGGCAGCACCACCAGCCCGGTTTCGGCAAAAACGATCAGGAACAGGATGGCATAGACCCAATGGCCGTACTGGTCGATGACCGTGCCGAGGTATTTGTCGACATGCACCAGCATGTCGATGAGCTGCAAAGCGAGATCCAAGTCGTTCCCCGTGTGGTGTATTGACGGTTTCTTTCCATGCGGCGCCGGTGTCCGATCCACGCCGCCATCGCCTGAATCATACAAGAGCGGCCGCGCCTTTCCCCCACCTCGGCAACCCGTCTGCGTGGGGGAACGTCCACGTATAATCGCCGGATGCCAGCCTCCCCTTCCAGCACCGCCTTGCGCACTACCCAGCAGCCGCGCCCGATCCGGCCGCTGCCGGACCAGCTCATCAGCCAGATCGCCGCCGGCGAGGTGGTCGAACGCCCGGCGTCCGTGGTCAAGGAACTGCTGGAAAACGCGCTCGATGCCGGCGCCACGCAACTCGGCATCCGCCTGGAGGAAGGCGGGGTGCGACGCATCGTCATCACCGACAACGGCTGCGGCATTCCCGCCGCCGAGTTGCCGGTGGCGCTGATGCGGCACGCCACCAGCAAGATCGCCTCGCTCGACGAACTCGAATCCGTGCTGACGCTCGGCTTCCGCGGCGAGGCACTGGCCTCGATCGCGTCGGTGTCGCAGATGTCGCTGACCAGCCGCACCGCGGCCGATGTCCACGCTACCCAGGTCAGCGCCGATTCGGGCGCGGTGCAGCCGGCATCCGGCGGCGTCGGCACCAGCGTCGACGTGCAGCACCTCTACTTCAACACGCCGGCGCGCAGAAAGTTCCTCAAGACCGAACAAACCGAGCTGGGCCACTGCCTGGAGATGGTCAGGCGCGTGGCGCTGGCACGGCCGGACGTGACCATCTCGGTCCACCACAACGGCAAGCCGCTGGAGCACTGGAACGCCGGCGACGTCGCCACGCGTACCGCGCAGGTGCTGGGCAACGATTTCGCCCGCGCCCGGCTGGCGCTGGACGAGCACGCCGACACCCTGAGCCTGTACGGCTTTGCCGGGCTCCCCACCGCCTCGCGCGGCCGGCCGGACCAGCAGTACTTCTTCGTCAACGGCCGCTTCGTGCGCGACAAGCTGCTCAACCATGCGGTGCGCAGCGCCTACCAGGACGTTCTGCACGGCGACCGCTTCCCGTCGTACGTGCTGTGCCTGGACTTGCCGCCGGAGATGGTCGACGTCAACGTACACCCGTCCAAGATCGAGGTGCGCTTCCGCGAATCGCGCGCCGTGCACCAGTTTGTCTACCACGCGGTGCAGCGCTGCCTGGCACGCCAGGCCGGCGCCAATGGCGACAGCCTGCATACCAATGCCGACGGCGAGATCACGCTGCCGCCGGGCCCTGCGACGCCAGCGGCTGCAGCGCGGCCTGGCGCAGGCGGCGCGGGCCAATGGATCAACTATTCCGCGGCACGGCAGACGGAGCTGGGCATCGCCCAGCCGCGCCAGGCCTACCTGGGCATGGTGCGCGAGGCCAGCGCGCCGGCGGCACGCCCCTACGGCGCATCCGGCACGGGCGCAGGCGGCTGGGCCGGCGCGTCGGCGCAAGCGCCGGCATGGCTGGCCGAGGTCCAGGCCGCGCGCGCCGGCGATCCGCCCGGCCTGTTGGAGCGGCTGCCGCCGGCGCCGGGGTCCGACCAGACCGGCGCCGCCGACGAACACCCGCTCGGCTATGCCATCGCCCAGCTGCACGGCATCTACGTGCTGGCGCAGAACGCGCGCGGGCTGGTGCTGGTCGACATGCACGCGGCGCACGAGCGCATCCTCTACGAACAGATCAAGGCCGCACTGGACGCGCGCGAGCTGGCCGTGCAGCCGCTGCTGATCCCGGTGACGCTGCCAGCCAGCCCGGTCGAGCTCGGCGTGGCCGAAGAACACCAGGACACGCTGACGCTGCTGGGTTTCGATATCGCCCCGGTGTCGCCGACCACGCTGGCGGTACGGGCGGTGCCGGCGCTGCTGCAGCAGGCCGATGCCGAGGCGCTGGCGCGCGACGTGCTGCGCGACCTGCACGCCTACGGCGGCTCGCGCGTGCTGGCCGAGCGCCGCAACGAACTGCTCGCCACGCTGGCCTGCCACAGCGCGGTGCGCGCCAACCGCAAGCTCACCGTCGAGGAAATGAACGCGCTGCTGCGCCAGATGGAGCAGACCGAGCGCGCCGACCAGTGCAACCACGGCCGGCCCACCTGGGTGCAGCTGACCGTGACCGAGCTCGACCGGCTGTTCCTGCGCGGTCAATAAGCCGCGCCCGTTCCTTCGCTTCAAGGCTTGTCGATGTCCGCAGTCCCCCACGATTCCACCGCGCATCCACCCGTAGTATGCCTGCTCGGCCCCACCGCGTCCGGCAAGACCGCCGCCGCGCTCGCGCTCGCGGCCGACGCGCCGGTGGAAATCATCAGCCTGGATTCGGCGCTGGTGTACCGCGAGATGGATATCGGCACCGCCAAGCCCACGCGCGACGAACTGGCCGCGGCGCCGCACCACCTGATCGACATCATTGACCCGGCCGACAGCTACTCGGCCGCGCAGTTTGTCGCCGATGCCGAACGGCTGATCGCGCAAATTCGGGCGCGCGGCCATGTGCCGCTGATCGTCGGCGGCACCATGCTGTATTACAAGGCGCTGACACAGGGGCTCAATGACCTGCCGCAGGCCGACGCCGCGCTGCGCGCCGAGCTCGACCAGCTCGCCGCCGAACGCGGCTGGCCGGCACTGCATGCGATGCTGGCCGAGGTCGACCCGGTCACCGCGGCACGGCTCGCGCCCAATGACGCGCAGCGCATCCAGCGCGCGCTGGAGATCCACCGGCTGTCCGGCCAGCCGATGTCGGCGCTGCTGGCGCGCCAGGCCGAGGGCCGCACCTTTGCCGGCGCGGCCGACCAGCGCTACCGCGTGATCGCGCTCGAGCCGTCGGAGCGGCTGGCGCTGCATGACCGCATCGCCCGGCGCTATGACGCCATGCTGGCGCACGGCTTTATCGAAGAGGTCGAGCGGCTGCGCGCGCGTGGCGACCTGCACCCGGGACTGCCGTCGATCCGCTGCGTCGGTTACCGGCAGGTGTGGGAATACCTGGACGGCGAGGCCGACTTTGCCACCATGCGCGAGCGCGGCATCGCCGCCACGCGCCAGCTGTGCAAGCGCCAGCTGACCTGGCTGCGCAGCACACCCGAGCGGCTGGTGGTCGATTGCCTGGCGCCCGGCTATGTCGACCAGGTGCGCACGCTGGCTGACTTCGGGCGCTGATCCGGCGGCAGGCCGGCTGGCATGGCGAGTGCCGGACAGGCGATAATTGCCGCTCCTCGTACTCGCCAGGCCGACCGGCATGTCCAAGCCCACCTTCACGCTGCGCCCCGCCACCACTGCCGACAGCGAAACGCTGTTCAACCTGATCCTGGCGCTGGCCGAATACGAAAAGCTGACGCATCTGGTCGAAGCCACGCCGCACAAGATCGAGGCGGCGCTGTTCGGCGCCACGCCGCATGCCGAGGCCGTGCTGGTGGAGGTCGATGCCGATGTCGATGGCAACCGCAAGGCGGTCGGCTTTGCCCTCTTCTTCCACAACTTCTCGACCTTCCTCGCCAGGCCGGGCCTCTACCTGGAAGACCTGTATGTCGACCCGGCCTGGCGCGGCCACGGCCTAGGCAAGGCCCTGCTCAAGCACCTGGCCGCGCTCGCGCTCGAGCGTGGCTGCGGCCGCTTCGAATGGTCGGTGCTGGACTGGAACCAGCCGTCGATCGACTTCTACCGGGCCATGGGCGCCGACGTGCTGCCGGACTGGCGCATCTGCCGCGTGACCGGCGCCGCACTGGATCGGCTCGGCGCGAAATAAGGCAAGAACGGCCCAACATCGGTGTTATACACTCGATCCCAAACCGCCATACAATGGCAGCACCAACTGTCTTTTTTCCGAACCGCGCCAACCGCCATGCCACGCACCAAAGCCGAACCGCCCGCCGGGCCTGCCGACGGACTCCCTGAGACCGACGCCGACGGCGCGCGCAGCGCGTCGGTCGAGGCAATCGCCGACCGCATCCTGACCGCGATCTGGGAGCACCGCCTGCCGCCGGGCACCAAGCTGGTCGAGGAAAAGCTGGGCGGCGTGTTCGGCGTCAGCCGCACCAAGGTGCGGCTGGCCTTCGCCAAGCTGGCGCACGAAGGCGTGCTGACCGTGCATCCCAACCGCGGCACTTTCGTCTCCAGCCCGAGCGTGGCCGAAGCGCGCCAGGTGCTGCATTCCCGCCACCTGCTGGAGCCGGCGCTGGTGCGCGACCTGGCCCGGGCGATCAGCGCCAGCGGCGTGCGCGCGCTGCGCGAGACCACGCGCCAGGAAGCGCAGGCGCGCGACAGCAACGACCGCCGCGCCATCATCCGGCTGTCGGGCGAGTTCCACTGCAAGCTGGCGGAAATGACGGGCAACCAGTACCTGGGCAAGTACATGCGCGAGCTGTGCTCGCTGACCTGCCTGATCATCGCGCTGTATGACGCGCCGGGGGTGCCGTCATGCCCGCATCATGAGCACGACGATATCGTCGATGCGCTGGAAGCCGGCGACGGCGAACGCGCCGCGCGGCTGATGGCCGAGCACCTCGGCCACGTCGAAAGCACGCTGCGGCTGGAGTTGCCGGCCGAAGAAAAGGTCGACCTGGAAGCGGTATTCGCCGCGGTCTGAGCCGCGGCGTCAGCGTGAAGGCAAGCCGGGCGCGGCTTAGCGGTGCTCGATGCGCGCCGCCAGCGCGGCGGGCAAACCCAGCGTGGGCTTGGCATCGGGGCGGCGGAACGTCCCCGCGGTGGCCTTGCGCGGCTGCAGCGCGACCAGCGCCTCGGCCTGCTTGACCGCGGCGGCCATCTGGTCGACCACCGGCACCGCAATGCGGTCGCGCACGCGCGCGGCCAGGCCGGCCAGCGGCGCGCCGGCGAGGATCACCACATCGGCTTCGTCCTCCACCACCGCGCGGTTGGCCAGTTCCACCAGCACCGCCTCCTTCTCTTCCTGCACGTCCGACACCGAGGCAAAGCTGCCGTCGAGCATGCGGATGCCGGCCAGCCGGCCGCGCAGCCCGTGCATGTCGACGCATTCCTCGTACCAGGGCCCCAGCGCGCGCGCAAAGGTGACGATGGCAAAGCGCCGCCCCAGCATGCACGCCGACAGCATCGCGGCCTCGGCCATGCCCACCACCGGCAGGTCGAACAGCTCGCGCGCGCCCATCAGGCCGGGATCGCCGAAGGCGGCGATGACCGCGGCGTCGAACTGGCCGTGATGCTCGGCCAGCATTTCCAGCGCAATGGCGCCGCCTATCTGCGCCTCGGCGCGGGTGGCGATATACGGCACGCCGCGGCTGGCGGTCAGCGGCACCAGCTCGGTGCCGGGCGCGGCGGCTTCGGTGGCCGCGGCCATCAGGCGCGCGGTGATGCCTTCGCTGGTGTTGGGATTCAGAACAAGGATTCGCATGTCAGGGATCAGGCAGGGTTGACTAAGGACGCCAGCAGGCCTTCGGCCAGCCGCGCGGCGGCCAGCACGCTGCGGTCGGCACCGCGCGCGCCGGCAATCTGCAGGCCCACCGGCAGGCCGTCGCGGCCGCTGCCGCAAGGCACCGAGATCGCCGGCGCCAGCGCATGGTTGAAGAAGGGCGTGAACACGGCATGGGCGCGCGGCTCCACCGCGACGCCGCCGATGCGCTCCGGCCCGAGGCGGTCGTTGCGCCAGGCCACGCACGGCGTGGTCGGGCACAGCAGCAGGTCATAGCGGGTTAAGAAAGCGGCCACGGCCAGCGCAATCTGGCGGCTGGCCTCGCGCGCGCGCGCCACCTCGGCGCCGGTCCAGGCCAGGCCGCGCTCGATCTGGCGCGCGACGTCGGCATCGAACAGCTCCGGGTCGCGGCGCCAGGCGTCACCGTAGAGATGGGCCAGCCCGACATGCTGCAGCGGCATCAGCGCGGCCTCGTCGGCGCCCTGTGGCCACGCCGGGTCGGCGCGTTCGATGCTCAGCCCGGCGGCCTGCAAACGGGCCACGGCCTGCTCGAAGGCCTCGGCGACATCGTCGTCGACCGGCGTGTCCAGCCCCAGGCGCGGGCTGGCCGCAATCTTCAGCGTATGCAGCGGACGCGCCGCGGCCAGCGCGAAGCCGAGCGTATCGGGGTCACGCGGATCGGCGCCGGCCAGCGCCTCGAACATCAGCTCGGCATCGGCGACGGTGCGCGTGATCGGCGCCATCACCTGGATACCGTTGAAGGCGTGGGCGAAGCCGATCGCATCGGGAATCGCGCCATAGGAAGGCTTGAAGCCGACCACGCCGGCATGCGCGGGCGGGCGCCGGCTGGAGCCGCCGCCGTCGGTGCCCAGCGCGAGCGGCGCCATGCCGGCCGCCACCGCCACCGCGCAGCCGCCCGACGAGCCGCCCGCGGTCAGCGTGGCATCGAGCGGATGGCGCGTCAGGCCGTAGACCTTGTTGGTGGTCAGCCCCTTGCAGGCGAACTCCGAGGTGTTGCCCATGCCGAGCACGATTGCGCCGGCCCGGCGCAGGCGCTCGACCGCGATCGCGTCAGCGGGCGCGATAAAGTCGCGGTACAGCTGCGAGCCTTGCGTCACGCGCCGGCCCTGGCACCAGATCACGTCCTTGACGATCACCGGCACCCCCGCCAGCAGCGGGCGCTCGCCCTGCGCCAGGCGCGCGCGCAGTTGCGCCAGGTCGGCCTCGACCAGTTCCTGGCGTTGTTCGAAGACGGCGTTGAGCTGGTCGTTGCGGGCCGCGATGCGGGCCTGGAACGCCGCGGCCACCTCGGCGGGGTCGAGGCGCCCGGCGGCGACGCGGGCCGCGATGGTGGCGGCGTCCAGGCGGTTGGTCAGTTCCATGTCTACAGTGTCGGTCAAGTCGTCAGTCAGGCCAAGCGATGGTCACAGGCTGCCGCCCGAGGTGCGGTAGCGCGGCCGTGCCATTTCCGGCAGGCCGCACGGCAGGAACTCGCCGTGGCCGGCCTGCGCCATGACCTCGCCCTCGTGCGCCACCACCTTGCCGCGCACCAGCGTGGTCACCGGCCAGCCGGTCACGCGCAGGCCCTCGTATGGGGTGTAGTCGACGGCATGGTGCAGCCCGTCATTGCGGATCGTCACCTCGCGCTGCGGATCCCAGATCGCCAGGTCGGCATCGGCGCCGATGGCGATGGTGCCCTTGCGCGGATGCAGGCCGTAGAGCTTGGCCGGGTTGGTCGAGGTCAGCGCGACGAACTGGTTGACCGAGATGCGGCCGCCCACCACGCCTGCCGAGAACAGCAGCGGCAGCCGCGTCTCCAGTCCGGGGATGCCGTTGGGGATGTACTGGAACGGGACTTCCTGGCCGCCGGGCTTCTTGCCCTGCGCGTCTTCGTAGCGGAACGGTGCATGGTCGGACGAGAAGATGGTGAAGAGGCCGTCGGCCAGGCCGTCCCAGATCACCTGCTGGTTGCTGCGGTCACGCGGCGGCGGGCTGCACACGCACTTGGCGCCGTGGTAGCCGGGCTGGTCGAGGTCTTCGGCGGTCAGGAACAGGTATTGCGGGCAGGTCTCGGCAAAGATCTTCATGCCGCGGTTGCGCGCCCAGCGGATCTGCTCGACCGCTTCCTTGCCCGAGACATGGACGATCAGGATCGGCACGTCGACCAGTTCCGAGAAGGTGATGGCGCGGTGCGTGGCCTCGCGCTCGATCGCCATCGGCCGCGCCAGCGCGTGGAACTTCGGCGCGGTGTTGCCGGCCGCCTCCAGCGTGTCGGTCAGCCAGGCGATGCAATCTGAATTCTCCGCATGCACCATCACCAGCGCGCCTTCCTGGCGCGCCACCGACAGCACCTCGAGGATCTCGCGGTCGTTCAGCTTGAGGTCGTCGTAGGTCATGTAGACCTTGAACGACGAATAGCCTTCGCGGATCAGGCCCGGCAGCTCGTCGTTCAGCACCGCCTCGGTCGGGTCGGCCACGATCAGGTGGAAGGCGTAGTCGACCACCGACTTGCCGCCGGCGCGGCGATGGTAGTCGGCCACCGCGGCGCGCAGCGAATGGCCCTTCTCCTGCGCCGCGAACGGGATCACCGTGGTGGTGCCGCCGCACGCCGCCGAGACCGAGCCGGTGTTGAAGTCGTCGGCCATGCGAAGGCCATCCGGCATCGGCTGGTCCAGGTGGCAGTGCGCATCGACGCCGCCCGGCAGCACCAGCTTGCCGCTGGCGTCGATGACCTGCGCGGCCTCGCCCAGGTCATGGCCCAGCTGCACGATGCGGCCGCCGGCGATGCCGATATCGCATTGCATGGTGTCGCTGGCGGTCACCACGGTGCCGTTGCGGATGATGAGGTCGAACTGTTTCACGGTACGGTTTTGATGTGAGGACAAGGAGAGCGGCCGCGCTTCAGCGGTCGGCGTCGGACAGGTGCATGCGCGCGGTTTCACGCGCCGCGAACGCCGCCACCGCGATCAGCGCGCACACCGCCGCCAGGTAGAGCGCCACCGGCATGGTGTTGCCGAAGCGGTCGAGCAGGCCCACCGCGATCAGCGGGGCCAGCGCGCCGCCGAACACGCCGGCAAACTGGAAGCCCAGCGAGGCGCCGGTCACGCGCACCCGGGTGGCGAACAGCTCGGGCAGGAACGAGGCCAGCGGCGAGAACATGAACGAGACCAGCACCATGCCGACGAACGAGGCCAGCATGATCAGCGCCGGGCTGCCGGTCTTGACCATGGCGAAGAACACGAACGCCCACACCGCGCCACCGATGCCGCCGATCATCAGCACGGGACGGCGGCCGATGCGGTCCGCCAGCAGGCCGGCGACGGGGATGAACAGGATCTGCGCCAGCGCGCCCAGCAGCACCGCATTGAGCGCGATGCTCTTGGGCAGCCCCAGCTTGGTCGGCACGAAATACAGCAGGAACAGCGTAAACACATAGAACGCGATATCGCCGCCCAGCCGCGCGCCAAAGGCGATCAGCAGCTGCTTCTTGTAGTTGCGCAGCACTTCCATGATCGGTGCGCGCGCTTCGGCATGCGATTCCTCCAGCTTCTCGAACATGCCGGATTCGCGCACGTTGGCGCGGATATAGAGCCCGACCCCGACCAGCAGCGCCGACAGCAGGAACGGCACGCGCCAGCCCCAGCTGAGGAAGGCTTCTTCCGAGACCTGCCAGGTCACCAGCGCGAAGATGCCGTTGGCCAGCAGCAGGCCGATCGGCGCCGCCAGCTGCACCAGGCTGCCGAGGATGCCGCGCCGCTTGCCCTCGGGATCGAGCTCGTTGACCATGATCGCCGCCCCGCCCCACTCGCCGCCCAGCGCCAGGCCCTGCACCACGCGCAGCAGCACCAGCAGCAGCGGCGCCAGCGCGCCCGCCGTGGCATAGGTCGGCAACAGGCCGATGCCGAAGGTGGCCAGGCCCATCATCAGCAGCGTAATGATCAGGATCGACTTGCGGCCCATCTTGTCGCCGTAGTGGCCGAAGATCGCCGCGCCCAGCGGCCGGGCCACGAAGGCCACGCCGTAGCTGGCGAAGGACAGCAGCGTCGCGGTCAGCGGATCGCTCTGCGGGAAGAACAGCTTGGGGAAGACCAGCGCGGCGGCCGAGCCATAGATGAAATGGTCGTAGAACTCGAGCGTGGTGCCGGCCAGGCTGGCGCCGGCAACGCGTGCGACGGACTGCTTCTGGGCCGACGCGCCGCTCTTGCCGGCTGTGTCGAGGCTGACTGCTTGCATGGTGGATCCTCCAATGGTCCCTGGCCTGTCCAGTGCGCGCCGTTCGCTGGCTGCGCGCTGGCTTGTCTCCGACGAGGCATGCATGTGCCTCGTCTTTGCACAGTACATTAGGCCATAAACCGCCATACAATCAAGTTAAATATTGTTTTTCAGTAATGGTGCATATGCATGCTGGGTTTTGGTGCAATGCACGAATGTGGCATGGTGCGCAGAATGGCTTGCGTCGCCGTCGCCAGCGCCGGGTAAACACCTAGCCGAAGGCAGGGACAAAAAAAACGGCGCATGCCCGAAGGCATGCGCCGTTTTTTTTGGAGAATCCCGAGGTTGCGTCAGATCACGATGGTCTGGGCCTCGCCCTCGGCCCGCGCGCGGATCTCACCGATCTGCCACACGGCTTCGCCGGCGGCCTGCAGGTGGCGAATGGCACGCTCCGCATCTTCCTTGGCGACGATCACCACCATGCCGATGCCGCAGTTGAAGACACGGTGCATTTCGTCGTCGGCCACGCGGCCCTGTGCCTGCAGCCACTGGAACAGCGGCGGCAGGGTCCAGGCATCGCGCTGCAGCACCGCGGTGACGTCCTGCCCCAGCACGCGCGGCACGTTCTCGGTCAGGCCGCCGCCGGTGATATGGGCCATGCCCTTGACCGGCAGGGCCTCGATCAGCGACAGCAGCGGCTTCACGTAGATCCGGGTCGGCGCCATGATCGCGTCCTGCAGTCGCTGGCCGTGGAAGTCGGCGTTCAGGTCCGGCCTGGCCACCTCGATGATCTTGCGCACCAGCGAAT
Source organism: Cupriavidus taiwanensis (assembly GCF_900250115.1). Taxonomy (NCBI): domain Bacteria; kingdom Pseudomonadati; phylum Pseudomonadota; class Betaproteobacteria; order Burkholderiales; family Burkholderiaceae; genus Cupriavidus; species Cupriavidus taiwanensis. The sequence goes on from NZ_LT984803.1 coordinate 2,846,218, forward strand.
AACCGTTGGAATGCGCGCCCGACGAGGCCAGGCCCAGCACCACGTCGCCCGGGGCGATGGTGCTGCCGTCGATGATCTTCTTCTTTTCGACCGCGCCGACGGCGAAGCCGGCCAGGTCGTATTCGCCGTCCGGGTACATGCTGGGCATTTCCGCGGTTTCGCCGCCGATCAGCGCGCAGCCGGCCAGTTCGCAGCCGCGGGCGATGCCCTGGATCACGGTGGCGGCGGTGTCGACGTCGAGCTTGCCGCAGGCGAAATAGTCGAGGAAGAACAGCGGCTCGGCGCCCTGCACCAGGATGTCGTTGACGCTCATGGCGACCAGGTCCTGGCCGACGGTGTCATGGCGATTCAGCTGGAATGCCAGCTTGAGCTTGGTACCCACGCCATCGGTGCCCGACACCAGCACCGGCTCCTGGAATTTCTTCGACAGTTCGAACAGCGCACCGAACCCGCCGATGCCCGCCATCACGCCCTCGCGCATGGTGCGCTTGGCGAACGGCTTGATGCGGTCGACCAGCGCGTCGCCGGCATCGATGTCAACACCGGCGTCGCGGTAGGAAAGGCCTGCCTGGCCGGCGGTCGGGGATGCGCTCATGGGAACCTGCTTGTCCTGGAGGAAATAAAGTGACGAATTCGGCGCTCGGGCCACCGTCGCTTCCGGCGCGTGGCATCGGAAGGCGGGCGCGAGTCCAGTAGAATCGCAATTTTAACGGATAGAGGCCCCCCGCTTCCAGTTTCCGGCGAGATCGCGCCGCAAACCGCGCTGCCGCCTTGCCCCAAGCCTTGATGAATGCCCCGCTGTTGAACCAAGAGGCCAAGCGCATCCTGCTGTGGATCGTCGTGGCCGTGGCGCTGTTCGCCGCCATTATCGCGCTGGCGCCGGTGCTGACCCCGTTCCTGTTCGCATTTATCTTCGCCTATATCCTGAATCCCGGCGTCGACTGGCTGCAGCGCCGCCGCGTGCCGCGGGCGATCGGCGTGACGCTGATGATCCTGCTGCTGACGGTGGTCTGCGTGATGCTGGGGCTGCTGCTGATCGCGGTGCTGCAGCGCGAGATCCCGCAGGTGCGCGAGCAGTTGCCGATCCTGCTGAAGAAGCTCAATTCGGTGGTGTCGCCACGGCTGGCCGAGTTCGGCGTGCGCGTGCGCTTCGACTTTCCCGGCCTGCGCAACATGATGTCGGACCGCTTCGCCGCCAGCCCCGAAGACCTGTTGGTGGTGCTGCTGAACTACGTCAAGATGTCGGGTTCGGCGCTGATCGCGGTGGCGGGCATCGCCTTCATCGTGCCCATCGTCATGTTCTACCTGATGATGGACTGGCACATGGTAATGCGCCGCATCGAGAGCGTGGTGCCGCGCCGCTGGGTGCCCAAGGTGCGCGAGCTGACCAACGAGACCGACGCGCTGCTGTCCCAATACCTGCGCGGCCAGATCCTGGTGATGGTGATCCTGGCGGCGATCTACTCGATCGGGCTGACCATTGCCGGCTTCGATATCGGCGTGCCGGTCGGGGTCTTCACCGGGCTGGCGGTGTTTATCCCGTATATTGGCTTCGGCGTCGGGCTGGTGATGGCGATCCTGGCCGCGCTGCTGCAGTTCGGCAACTGGTACGGGCTGGCCGCGGTGGCGGTGGTCTACGGCTTCGGCCAGTTCATCGAGAGCTTCTACCTGACGCCGCGGCTGGTGGGCGAGCGCATCGGCCTGCACCCGCTGGTGGTGATCTTTGCGCTGCTTGCCTTCGGCCAGCTGTTCGGCTTCTTCGGCGTGCTGCTGGCGCTGCCGACCTGCGCCGTGCTGCTGGTGGGGGCGCGCCAGCTGCGGCGGGTTTACCTGGCCAGCGATCTCTATCGAAAATAACGGCTGCCGCCCGCTATCCGCTGCTGCCCGCTCCACGAATCTAGCCGAAGTTAGCCATACGTCATGTCCCCGCGTCCCAAGCAACTGTCGCTCGAGCTGGGCAGCCCGCCGCCTTCGACCTTCGAGAATTTCGTGGTGGCGTCCAACCGCGAGGCGGTGCAGCGGCTGCGCGAACTGCCACCCGCGCTGGCGCAGGAGCATGCCAGCGACCGCCTGATCTACCTGTGGGGCGAGGTCGGCTGCGGCCGCACCCACCTGCTGCATGCGGTATGCGAGGCCGGGCCGCAACACGGCATCCGCTGCCGCTACCTGAGCCCGCACCATCCGCTCTCCGATTTCCTGTTCGACCCCTGGTGCCAGCTCTACACCGTCGATGACGTCGAGCTGCTCGACGAAGCGCGCCAGATCGCGGTGTTCTCGCTCTACAACGAGGTGCGCGCGCACGGGCGCACCGCGCTGGTGGTGGCGGGCGGCCTGGCGCCGCGCGCAATGCCGGTGCGCGAAGACCTGCGCACGCGCCTGGGCTGGGGCCTGGTGTACCAGGTCGCGCCGTTGTCCGACGACGACAAGAAGGCCGCCGTGCTCCATGCGGCACGCGAGCGCGGCCTGCAGCTGTCGCCCGAAATCACGCACTGGCTGGTGACGCGGCATTACCGCGACATGCCCAGCCTGATGGCGGTGCTGGACGCGCTCGACACCTATTCGCTCGAGCGCAAGCGGCCGGTCACGCTGCCGCTGCTGCGCGAGATGTTTGCCGAATTCCGGGATTAGGCGAGCACCCCGGCCCGGCCCCGGCACCGCCCGCCCCCTCCCCCCATCCTGCCTTCAGGTAAAATCGCCGCCCATGAATCTGGCACTCTTTGACCTCGACCATACCCTGATCCCGACCGACAGCGACCATGAATGGGGCCGCTTCCTGGTCCGCCTGGGCGTCGTCGACGAGGTAATCTACCGGCAGAAGAACGACGAGTTCTACGGCCACTACAAGGCCGGCACGCTCGATATCCAGGCCTTCCTGCGCTTTGCGCTGGCACCGCTGGCGGCCAACCCGCGCGACCGGCTCGATGCCATGCGGGGGCGCTTCATGCACGAGGTGATCGACCCGGTGATCACGCCGCAGGCGCGCGCGCTGGTCTACAAGCACCTCGAAGCCGGCGACCTGTGCGCCGTGGTGACCGCCACCAACAGCTTTGTCACCGCGCCGATCGCCGCGGCCTTCGGCATCAAGCACCTGATCGCGACCGAGCCGGCCACCGTCGACGGCACGCCCGAGGGCCAGTTCACCGGCGAGGTCGAGGGCGTGCCCAGCTTCCGCGAAGGCAAGATCACCCGCGTCGAGGCCTGGCTCAAGGCCCAGGGCGCGGGCTGGGACAACTTCGAGAACACCACCTTCTACAGCGACTCGGCCAACGACCTGCCCCTGCTGGAAAAGGTCTCCGAGCCGGTCGCCACCAACCCGGACGATCGCCTGCGCCACCACGCCGCCGCGGCCGGCTGGCGCATCATGGATCTGTTCTGACGTGATCAAGAAGCTCATTACCCGGCTGCTGGGCAAACCCGGCCCCAAGCAGCGCCGCACCGGCCGCGCCCATACGCCGCGCATCGTCAACGTGGACGAACACCAGATCGATCCCACGCTGCTGTCGCGCAATGCCGTCAAGGTCACCTCGACGCTGCAGCAGGCCGGCTACCAGGCCTATATCGTCGGCGGCGCCGTGCGCGACCTGCTGCTCGGCATCAAGCCCAAGGACTTCGACGTCGCCACCAACGCCACGCCCGAGCAGGTGCAGTCGCTGTTCCGGCGCTCGCGCATCATCGGCCGGCGCTTCCAGATCGTGCACGTGACCTTCTACGGCGGGCGCGAGCAGGAAATCATCGAGGTCTCGACCTTCCGCGCGCTGGTCGACGCCATCGCCAGCGAGACCCTGCCCGAAGGCCGGCGCCTGAAGCGCGCCGAGCTCGACAGCAAGACCCATGCGATCGACGCCTCGGGCCGCGTGCTGCGCGACAACGTGTGGGGCTCGCAGGCCGAAGACGCGGAACGCCGCGACTTCACCATCAACGCGATGTACTACGACCCGGCCGCGCAGACCGTGCATGACTACCATCACGGCATGGAAGACATCCGCGCGCGCCTGCTGCGCATGATCGGCGACCCGGCCACGCGCTACCGCGAAGACCCGGTGCGGATGCTGCGCGTGGTGCGCTTCGCCGCCAAGACCGGCTTCGACATCGACGAGGCCACGCGCCTGCCGATCGCCGGCCTGGCCGAGCTGATCCACAACGTGCCGAGCGCGCGCCTGTTCGACGAGATGCTCAAGCTGCTGATGTCCGGCCACGCCTGGGCCTCGCTGCAGGAGCTGCGCAAGGCGGGCCTGCACAAGGGCCTGCTGCCGCTGCTGGACGTGGCGCTGGAGCAGCCCATGGGCCAGCGCTTCGTGCAGCTGGCACTGGACAACACCGACCGCCGCGTGCAGGCCGGCAAGCCGGTTTCGCCGGGCTTCCTGTTCGCGGCGCTGCTGTGGCACCACGTGCTGCAGCGCTGGAACCAGCTGCGCGAGGAAGGCGAACATGCCATTGCCGCACTCAACAGCGCCATGGACTCGGTGCTGGAAAAGCAGACCGGCCAGCTCGCGATCCAGCGCCGCTTCGTCACCGACATGCGCGATATCTGGGGCATGCAGCCGCGCTTCGAGAAGCGTGTCGGCCGCATGCCGTTCCGCCTGCTGGACTCGCCGCGCTTCCGCGCCGGCTACGATTTCCTGGTGCTGCGCTGCCAGTCCGGCGAGCTGCCGGAAGAGTTGGCCGGCTGGTGGAACGATTTCCAGAACGCCGAGCCGCATGCGCGCGAAGACCTGATCGACGCGGTGCGCAGCGCGCGCGGCCACGGCGGCGGCCACGGTGGCGGCCACGGTGGCGGCCAGGGCGAGGCCCAGGGCGCGGAAGGCGAGGGCCCGGCGCGCAAGAAGCGCCGCCGGCGCGGTCCGCGGAAATCGGATAAAGTTTCTTCCCGGAGCGACTCGGACGCGGGCCAGGCAGCACATGCCGGCCCCGGCCAGCCGGAGGAAACGTAAATGACTCTCGCCTTCATCGGCATCGGCGCGAATCTTGGCGATGCGCGCCAGGCCATCAAGGACGCCATCGTGTGCCTGGCGCAGCAGGTCGGCATCACGGTGCTGGCGCGCTCCTCGCTCTATCGCACCGCGCCGGTCGATGCCGGCGGCGACGACTACTACAACGCGGTGGTCAAGGTGCAGACCTCGTTCACCGCGTCGCAGCTGCTGCGCATCTGCCACCACATCGAGGACCAGTTCGGCCGCGAGCGCCCGTTCCGCAACGCGCCGCGCACGCTCGACCTGGACCTGCTGCTGTTCGGCGACGAACAGCACGACCACGAGCACCTGACCGTGCCGCACCCTCGCCTGACCGAGCGCGCCTTCACGCTGGTGCCGCTGCTTGAGCTGGACGCCGCGCTGGCGATCCCGGGACGTGGCCGCGCCGCCGACTACCTGGCGGGCGTGGGCGCGCAGCGCATCGAGAAGGTCTCCACCTGCAAGTGCCTGCGCATGCAGGCCGCCGCCGGCGAGCCTGGCAATGGCGGCACGCCCGGCTGAACCCGCCCGGCAGCGCCGGCGGCGCTGCCATCCCACACACTGACGCCCGGAGCGCCATGCTCGATCACCTGCGCCGCATTGTCGTCGAAGGTCCCGTCGGATCCGGCAAGACCTCGCTGGCGCAGCGCCTGGCGCGCACGCTGCAGGCGCAGGAGCTGCCCGACCACGCCCGCCGCAGCCCGTTCCTGGAGCCGTTCTACCGCGACCCCGCGCGCCATGCGCTGGCGCTGCAACTGTGGTGCCTGACCCAGCGCGCGGTGCAGCTGCAGCAATGGCAGGCCGGCGTCGCCTCGGGCCAGCGCATGGTCAGCAACTTCCTGATCGCCAGGGATCGCCTGCATGCCGCGCTGACCCTGTCCGCGGACGAACTGGCGCTGTACGACGCCATCGCCGCGCGGCTGGCGCTGCCGCCGCAGCGCGCCGACCTGGTGATCGTGCTGCAGGCGACGCCATCGCTGTTGCGCGAGCGCATCGTGCGCCGCGGCGAGCCGGGCGAGGCCGGCATCGACGAACACTACCTGCAGCGCCTGGCCGGCGCCTATGGCGAGCTGTTCCACCGCTACGACGACGCCCCGGTGCTGGTGGTCGACACCGCCCACTTCAATCCGGTGGACAATGACGACGATTTCCGTACACTACTGTCGCGCATCGAAAACATGCGCGGCCGCAAGGCCTTCCTCAATCTCGCCGCGCCCTGACAGGCCCCCTCGCCTGCCAGACACAACACAATAACGACGGCTGTCGTTGCCGTGCGGGCAGCCCTCCGGCACCGGCAAGGCCGTCCTACACGGGCACTGCCATGAGCTACCTCCTCGATCCCTCCCGCAAGACCATCACTATTCCCAAACTGCAGGCGATGCGTGACGCCGGCGAGAAAATCGCCATGCTGACCGCGTACGACTCCAGCTTCGCCGCGCTGCTCGATTACTGCGGCGTCGAGATGATCCTGGTGGGCGACTCGCTGGGCAATGTGATGCAGGGCCAGCAGACCACGCTGCCGGTCACGCTGGAACAGATGGCCTACCACACCGAATGCGCGGCGCGCGGCAACCAGACCGCGCTGCTGCTGACCGACCTGCCGTTCGGCACCTATCCGACCCCGGAAGCGGCCTTTGCCAGCGCCGTCACGCTGATGAAGGCGGGCGCGCAGATGGTCAAGCTCGAAGGCGGCGACTGGCTCGCGCCGATCGTGAAATTCCTGGTCGAGCGCAGCATCCCGGTGTGCGCGCATATCGGCCTGACGCCGCAGTCGGTGCACGCGCTGGGCGGCTTCAAGGTGCAGGGCAAGACCGACGCCGGCGCGGCCCAGCTCAAGCGCGATGCGCTGGCGCTGCAGGCCGCCGGTGCCCAGGTGGTGCTGATGGAGGCGGTGCCCGCGGCCCTGGCCGGCGAGATCACGCAGTCGCTGGCGGTGCCGACCATCGGCATCGGCGCCGGCGCCGACTGCTCGGGCCAGGTGCTGGTGCTGCAGGACATGCTCAACATCTACCCGGGCCGCAAGGCCAAGTTCGTGCGCAACTTCATGGACGGCCAGCCGTCGATCGAGGCCGCGGTGCGCGCCTACGTGGCCGCCGTCAAGGACGGCAGCTTCCCCGCCGTCGAGCACACCTTCTCCGCCTGACGCGGTGGAGATCGGCAGCGCCACCGCCGAAGCCTTCCGCCTGCTGGCGAGCGGCGACGGCGGCCTGTGGTTCATCGTCTGGACCTCGCTGGCGGTGGCGGTGCTGGGGCTGGCCATCGCCACCGTGCCGGCCATCGCAGCGGCCTGGCTGATCGCCACGCGCCAGTTCCCGGGCCGGCGCGCGGTGGTGGTGGTGGCGCAGGCCTTTCTGTCGTTCCCGACCGTGCTGGTCGGGCTGATCCTCTATCTGCTGCTGACGCGCCAGGGTCCGCTGGGCAGCCTGCACTTGCTTTTTACCCCTGCCGGCATGGTGCTGGGGCAGGCCGTGATCGGCTTCCCGGTGGTGCTGGCCTTTGCGCTGTCGACGCTGCAAGGCGCCGACGTGCGCCTGCGCGAGACCGCCTGGGTGCTGGGCGCCGGCCGCTGGCGCACCTTTTTGACGGTGCTGCGCGAACTGCGCTTCGGGCTGATGGCGGCGGTGGTCGCCGGCTTTGGCCGGGTCATTGCGGAAGTCGGCTCGGCGCTGATGATCGGCGGCAATATCGAAGGCTCGACCCGCACCATCACCACCGCCATCGCGCTGGAAACCAGCAAGGGCGAATTCGCGCAGGGCATTGCGCTGGGCCTGGTGCTGGTGGCGCTGGCGCTGCTGGTCAATATCGGCATGGCCTGGCTGCAGGGTGCCGGAGGGTTTCGCCAATGACAGCGACCGCTGCCGCCGCCCATGGCCCGCTGCTGACCGTGCGCGGGCTGGCGCGCAGCATCGGCCTGCGCAAGCTGTTTGCCATCGACACGCTGGTGATCCCGCGCGCCACCGCGATCGTGATGACCGGCATGAACGGCGCCGGCAAGACCACGCTGCTGCGCATGCTGGCCGGACTGGAGCCGGCGCCGGGCGCGGTCGCGCAATGGACCGATGCGCAAGGACATGCGCACAGCGCGGCGCTGACGCCGCTGCCGCCCGCGCTGCGCCGGCGCATTGCCTACCTGCACCAGCATCCCTACCTGTTCCGCACCTCGGTGCGCGAGAACATCGCCTACGGCCTGCGCGCGCGCGGCCTGCCGCACCATGAGATCGACCTGCGCGTGGGCCAGGCGCTGGGCTGGGCCGGGGTCTCGCACCTGCAGGACACCGCGCCCCAATACCTGTCCGGCGGCGAGATCCAGCGCGTCGCGCTGGCGCGCGCCAAGGTGCTGGAGCCAGAGTTGCTGCTGCTCGACGAACCGACTTCCAGCCTCGACGGCCACGCGCGCGAGCAGGTGATCGCGCTGGTCGGCGACCTCGCCGCCGAGGGCCGCACCGTGGTGATGATCTGCCACGACCGCGAACTGATCAACCTGCCCGGCGTGGTGCGCTGGAAACTGGGCGACGGCGTGCTCGACACCCACCACCCCTAGCCACCGGCTCAGGCCGTCAACGTCGCCGGCATCACGCCGCGCAAGGCGTTGACCAGCATCATGGCCTCGGCGCGCGCCAGCATCGCGCGAGTGATCACCGCTTCTTTGACCGGCTCGCCCGGCGCGCCCAGCGCCGCGCCGCCCGTCTCCAGCACCACCGCCCGCATCACCCCAGGCAGGATGTCGGCCGCCAGCGGCGGCGTCAGCCAGCGGCCGTCGATGCGCACCAACACGGAGCTGCGCCCGCCCTCGAGCAGTTCGCCGCGCGTGTTGAAGAACAGCCGGTCGAAGCCGCCGGCGCGCTCGGCGGCCTGCCAGCCGGCATCGAAGACCGCGCGCGCACTGGTCTTGTGGCGACGCAGCGGGTCGGCCGGCGGCAGCGGGTCCGGCGCGATGTCGACCCCGACCGGTCCCGCGGGCAACGGCGCCAGCGCGCCGCTGGCAAAGGCCAGCGTGCCGGACTTGTCCACGCTGAGGCGCAGGCGCCAGGTGCCCGCTCCCAGTCGCGCCGCCTGCGCGGCCACGGCGTCGCGCGCGGCCTCGGCGTCGAAGGCAAAGCCGAACGCCTGCGCCGACGCCCCGATGCGCGCCAGGTGCCGCGCCAGGTGCGCGCAGGCGCCGTCTTGCACGCGCAGCGTCTCGAACAGCGTGAAGCCGGGATCGTGCCGGGTCAGGAAGCGCGCCTTCCAGCCGCATTCGGCGAATTCCTCCGCCGCCACGCTGTCATGCACGATGCCGCCGCCCACCCCCATTTCGCCGGCGCGCAGCGCGCTGGCCGCGGGCGGCGCCAGCACCAGCGTGCGGATCGCCACCGACAGCGCGAACGCACCGGCCACGGCGGCGCCGGACGGCGCCTCGATCCAGCCGATCGCGCCGGTGTACAGCCCGCGCGGCGCGCGCTCCAGCCCGGCAATGATCTGCATGGTGCGGCGCTTGGGCGCGCCGGTGATCGAGCCGCACGGAAACAGCGCCGCCATCAGCGCGCCGAAGCTGGTGCCTGGCCGCGCCGTCGCCGTCACGGTCGAGGTCATCTGCAGCACCGCGCCGAACGGGTGCACCGCGAAGCGCTCCGGCACCGCCACGCTGCCCGGCTGCGCGATGCGGCCGAGGTCGTTGCGCAGCAGGTCGACGATCATCACGTTCTCGGCCCGGTTCTTGGCGTCGGCGGCCAGCGCGGCGGCGGCCTGCGCATCGCGCGCGGCATCGCCGGCGCGCGGCGCGGTGCCCTTCATCGGCCGCGTCAGCAGATGGCCATGGCCGTCGTGGCGCACGAACAGCTCCGGCGACAGCGACAGCACCATGGCGCCATCCGGCAGCCGCGCCAGCGCGCCATACGGCACCGGCTGCGAGGCTCGCAGCGCCGCGTACAGCGCCACGGGGTCGCCGAAGGCATCGCAGCGCAGGCGCTGGGTGTAGTTGACCTGATAGGTGTCGCCCGCTTCGATCCACTGGTGGATGCGCGCAATGGCGTCGTCGAAGGCGGTGCGGGAGGTATCGGAAGCGATATGCATCAGGCCCGCCGGCCGCGGCTCCGCCTGGGACTGCAGCCACGCCGCCACCGCCGCGGCATCGAGCCGTTGCAGGTCACGGAACCACAGCAGCCGCAGCGCGCCGTCGTGGAACGGCATGGCGTTGCCCGTGTGCACCGGGGCATCGACCAGCGCGCCGCCGAATTCGTATGGGGCGAACAGCGTGGCATGCCAGCCCTGGCGCCAGCCCTCGGCCAGCATCGCGTCGAGTTGGGCGATGTCGCTGCCGGGCGGCAGGAGATCTTCGTGGAGGAAGCCGGTGTAGAGGCGGGATGCGGGTTGCCCGGCGGGTGCGGTGGCATCGTCGAGCAGGACGAAGGCGTCAACGCCGCCCGATTGCGTGCTCCCCTCCCCCGCGTGCGGGAGAGGGGCTGGGGGTGAGGGGGGGCGCTGGATGCTTGCTACCACGGGAAATCGTCAGGGAAAACGGGATTGCCGACAAACCGGCAGGGCGCAGTCATGCATTATCGCGCGGTGCAAGCCGGGTGGCGATGGACACGCCGGCCCTCTCCCCCGGCCCCTCTCCCGCAGGCGGGAGAGGGGAGCAAACCCGCGATGATGCCCGGCGCCGCGCCAAAAACAAAACCGGCCACGTTTGCACGTGGCCGGTTCCATACCGCAAGCCGAATCAGCTGAAGAAGCTTTTCACCTTGTCCAGCCAGGAAGTTTCCTGCGGGCTGTGGCGCGAGCCGCCCTCGTGCACCGAGCGGTCGAACTGGCGCAGCATTTCCTTCTGTGCCTCGGTCAGCTTGACCGGCGTCTCCACGTTCACATGCACGTAGAGGTCGCCCGGGTAGCCCGAGCGCACGCCCTTGATGCCCTTGCCGCGCAGGCGGAAGGTCTTGCCGGACTGGGTCGCCTCGGGCACCGGGAAGGTGGCCTTGCCGCTCAGCGTCGGCACTTCCAGGTCGCCGCCCAGCGCCGCGGTTGCGAACGAGATGGGCATCTGGCAGTGCAGGTCGTCGCCATCGCGCTCGAACACCGCGTGCGGCTTGATGTGGACTTCCACGTACAGGTCGCCCGGGGGCCCGCCGTTGATGCCCGGCTCGCCGTTGCCGGACGAGCGGATGCGCATGCCTTCGTCGATGCCGGCCGGGATCTTCACTTCCAGCGTCTTCTGAGATTTCAGCTTGCCCTGGCCGTGGCACTTGGTGCAGGGTTTGGGAATGAACTTGCCGCTGCCGTGGCACTTGGGGCAGGTCTGCTGCATGGTGAAGAAGCCCTGCGACACGCGCACCTGGCCGGCGCCGTGGCAGGTCGGGCAGGTTTCCACGCTCGAGCCCGGCTCGGCGCCGTTGCCGTGGCAGTGGTCGCAGTCGTCCCAGTGCGGGACGCGGATCTGGGCCTCGTGGCCGTGGGCGGCCTGCTCGAGCGAGATCTCCATGCTGTAGCGCAGGTCAGCGCCGCGGTAGGCCTGCGGGCCGCCGCCGCCCCGACGACCGCCGCCCTGGCCGAAGATGTCGCCGAAGATATCGCCGAAGGCTTCGGCGAAGCCGCCGTAGCCCTGCGCGCCGCCGAAGCCGCCCGCCATGTTGGGGTCCACGCCGGCATGGCCGTACTGGTCATACGCAGCCTTTTTCTCCGGGTCGGAAAGCATCTCGTAGGCCTCCTTGGCCTCCTTGAATTTTTCCTCGGATTCCTTGCTGTCCGGATTGCGGTCCGGGTGGTATTTCATCGCGAGCTTGCGATAAGCCTTCTTGACTTCGTCTTCGCTCGCGTTCTTGCCTACCCCGAGCACTTCGTAATAGTCACGTTTTGCCATGGTGGCTCATTACCTCATTGGCCGGCGGGTGCAAGCGGCACGCGCCGGCGAATAGCAAAAAAGCCGAGCGCGGCATCCGACGGCGGTTTCCCGCGGGTCTGATGGCCGTCGCCCGGCGTCGGGGCGGGAGCGGCGCCGGCCAGTGCCTGCACCGCCGCCCGCGTATCCCGATTACTTCTTGTCGTTGACTTCCTTGAATTCGGCGTCCACAACGTTGTCGTCCTGCGGCTGGGCCTGCTGCTGGCCGCCGCCGGCAGCACCCGCGGCACCGGCCGCGGCGCCTTCGCCGGCCTTGGCCTGCATGTCGGCGTAGACCTTCTCGCCCAGCTTCTGGCTGACTTCGGACAGCGCGTTGACCTTGGCATCGATCTCGGTCTTGTCGCCGCCGCGCGCGGCGTCTTCCAGTTCCTTGATCGCGGCCTCGATCTTTTCCTTCTCGCCCGCGTCCAGCTTGTCGCCGTACTCGGTCAGCGCCTTCTTGGTCGAGTGGATCAGCGCGTCGGCCTGGTTGCGGGCATCAGCCAGCTCGCGGGCCTTCTTGTCTTCCTCGGCGTTGGCCTCGGCGTCCTTGACCATGCGCTGGATCTCGTCTTCCGACAGGCCCGAGTTGGCCTTGATGGTGATCCGGTTTTCCTTGCCGCTGGCCTTGTCCTTGGCGCCCACGTGCAGGATGCCGTTGGCGTCGATGTCGAACGAGACCTCGATCTGCGGCGTGCCGCGCGGTGCCGGCGGAATGCCCTCGAGGTTGAACTCGCCCAGCAGCTTGTTGCCGGTAGCCATCTCGCGCTCGCCCTGGTACACCTTGATGGTCACGGCCGGCTGGTTGTCGTCGGCGGTCGAGAACACCTGCGCATGCTTGGTCGGGATGGTGGTGTTCTTGGTGATCATCTTGGTCATCACGCCGCCCAGGGTCTCGATGCCCAGCGACAGCGGCGTCACGTCCAGCAGCAGCACGTCCTTGCGGTCGCCCGACAGCACCGAACCCTGGATCGCGGCACCGACGGCCACGGCTTCATCCGGGTTCACGTCCTTGCGCGCTTCCTTGCCGAAGAACTCCTTGACCTGCTCCTGCACCTTGGGCATGCGGGTCATGCCGCCGACCAGGATCACGTCGTCGATGTCGCTGACCTTGACGCCCGCATCCTTGATCGCGATGCGGCACGGCTCGATGGTGCGGGTGATCAGCTCCTCGACCAGCGATTCCAGCTTGGCACGGGTGATCTTCAGATTCAGGTGCTTCGGACCGGAGGCATCGGCCGTGATGTACGGCAGGTTGATCTCGGTCTGCTGCGAGCTCGACAGCTCGATCTTGGCCTTTTCGGCGGCTTCCTTCAGGCGCTGCAACGCGAGCACGTCCTTGGACAGGTCGACGCCCTGGTCCTTCTTGAACTCGGCGATGATGTAGTCGATGATGCGCTGGTCGAAGTCTTCGCCGCCCAGGAAGGTATCACCGTTGGTCGACAGCACTTCGAACTGCTTCTCGCCGTCGACGTCCGCGATCTCGATGATCGAGATGTCGAAGGTGCCGCCGCCGAGGTCATACACCGCGATCTTGCGGTCGCCCTTCTCGTTCTTGTCCATGCCGAAGGCCAGCGCGGCCGCGGTCGGCTCGTTGATGATGCGCTTGACGTCCAGCCCGGCGATGCGGCCGGCGTCCTTGGTCGCCTGGCGCTGCGAGTCGTTGAAGTACGCCGGCACGGTGATCACGGCTTCGGTCACCGGCTCGCCGAGGTAGTCCTCGGCGGTCTTCTTCATCTTGCGCAGCACTTCGGCCGAGACCTGCGGCGGCGCCAGCTTCTGGTCGCGCACCGACACCCATGCGTCGCCGTTGTCGGCCTTGACGATGGAATACGGCATCAGGCCGATGTCCTTCTGGACTTCCTTCTCTTCGAATTTGCGGCCGATCAGGCGCTTCACCGCGTACAGGGTGTTGCGCGGGTTGGTGACGGCCTGGCGCTTGGCCGGCGCGCCGACCAGGATCTCGCCGTCTTCCATGTAGGCGATGATCGACGGGGTGGTGCGGGCACCCTCCGAATTCTCGATGACCTTGGGCGTGTTGCCTTCCAGGATCGCGACGCAGCTGTTGGTGGTACCGAGGTCGATACCGATGATCTTACCCATTATTCTCTCCTCTTGAGCCATCGCTATCCGCGCGGCTGCAATTCAACCTGAGGCCGAAATGTGGCCGTCCGGGGGCTTTTCAAGGGCAGAACCGGCAAATCCGAGTAATTTTCTCGGTTTCTGCCCCCGGTCAACGGCAGCGGCTGCCCCGACTTGAGCCGGCAGCGCTGGCAGGCTGCATTATGTGGCCCGTGAATTACTTCTTGCCGGCATCGCGATCGCGCTGCCACAACACGTCCGAACCGCCGCTCGCGCGGTTCAGCACCCGCGCCAGCACGAACATCAGGTCCGAGAGCCGGTTCAGGTACTGGCGCGGCGCCTCGTTCAGCGCCTCGGCCGCGCCCAGCGCCACCAGCGCGCGCTCGGCGCGCCGGCACACGGTGCGGCACACATGGGCCTGCGCCGCGGCGCGGCTGCCGCCGGGCAGGATGAACTCGGCCAGGCGCGGCAGATTGGCGTTGTAGTCGGCCAGCCAGGTGTCGAGCTGCGCCACCTGCTCGGGCTTGAGCAGCGTGTAGCCCGGGATCGAAAGCTCGCCGCCCAGGTCGAACAGGTCGTGCTGGATATGCAGCAGCGCGGCGCGCACGTCGGCGGGCAGCGCTTCGGTCAGCAGCACGCCGACGTGGCAGTTCAGTTCATCGACATCGCCGATCGCGGCGATGCGCAGGCTGTCCTTGCCGGTGCGGCTGCCGTCGCCCAGGCCGGTGGTGCCGGCGTCGCCGGTACGGGTGGCGATCTTCGACAGTCGATTGCCCATGCCGGTCTCCTTGTCAGCGGTGTGTGGTTGGGAAATGGCGCATTATCGCGCCAGAGCCGGTGACTTAGCCATGCGCGGCCTGGCCACCGGCCGGCCATGCGCTTGTGCGGCTATCGGCCGCGCGCGCGCTGCGTGAAGGTGCACCAGCCGCCGCGCGGCGTAGAATGCCGTTATTCGTCCATTCGATAACCGGGTCGCGCCCCCAGCCCGCCGCCGGCAGCCCACCACCGGCAGGCCATCGCCGGCACCCTCGCCGGCTCTGCCGCAGCACCGACCCGCCGGAGACCCTCCATGAACCATCCCACGCCGTCCGCCTCCCTCGCCCGCCGTCCGCTGCCGCCGGCCCTGGCCGACGCCCTCGCGGCGCGCTTCGGCGAGCGCTTCACCACCTCCGCCGGCGTGCGCGAGCACCACGGCCGCGACGAATCGCCGTTCCCGCCGGCGCTGCCGGATGCCGTAGTCTTCGCCCACAGCACCGAGGAAGTGGCCGAGGTAGCGCGCCTCTGCAACCAGCATGGCGTGCCGCTGATTGCGTATGGCGCGGGCTCGTCGCTGGAAGGCCATTTGCTTGCGGTGGCCGGCGGCATCAGCCTGGACCTGTCGCAGATGAACCGGGTGCTGGCGGTGCAGCCCGAGGACCTGACCGTGACCGTGCAGCCCGGCGTCACGCGCAAGCAGCTGAACCAGGAGATCAAGGACACCGGCCTGTTCTTCCCGATCGACCCGGGCGCGGACGCGTCGCTGGGCGGCATGTGCGCCACGCGCGCGTCGGGGACCAACGCGGTGCGCTACGGCACCATGCGCGAGAATGTGCTGGCGCTGACGGTGGTGACCGCCGACGGCCGCGTGATCCGCACCGGCACGCAGGCGCGCAAGTCGTCGGCGGGCTATGACCTGACCCGGCTCTTCATCGGCAGCGAAGGCACGCTCGGCATCATCACCGAGGTCACGGTGCGGCTGTACCCGCAGCCCGAGGCGATCTCCGCCGCGGTGTGCGCCTTCCCCAGCATGGGCAGCGCGGTACAGGCCGTGATCCAGACCATCCAGCTGGGCGTGCCGGTGGCGCGCGTGGAATTCGTCGATGCGCTGGCGATCCGCGCCATCAACCGCCACGACAGCCTGACCCTGCCCGAGACCCCGCACCTGTTCTTCGAGTTCCACGGCACCGAGGCCGGCGTGCGCGAGCAGGCCGAGACCGTGCAGCAGATCACCGCCGAGCACGGCGGCCAGGGCTTCGAATGGGCCACGCGCCCGGAAGACCGCAGCCGGCTGTGGAACGCGCGCCATACCGCGTACTTTGCGATGCTGCAGCTCAAGCCGGGCTGCAAGTCGGTCACCACCGACGTGTGCGTGCCGATCTCGCGCCTGGCCGACTGCGTCACCGAGACCGAGAAGGACCTGAACGCCTCGGCGCTGCCCTGCCCCATCGTCGGCCATGTCGGCGACGGCAACTTCCACGTGGCGATCCTGGTCGACCCCGACAAGCCCGAGGAAATGACCGAGGCCGAGGCCATCAACCAGCGCATCGTGGAACGCGCGCTGGCGATGGGCGGCACCTGCACCGGCGAGCACGGCGTGGGCCTGCACAAGCAGCGCTTCCTGGTGGCGGAACACGGCGAAGACGCGCTGGACCTGATGCGCGCGATCAAGGATGCGCTCGACCCCAACCACATCCTCAACCCCGGCAAGATCTTCAGCGCCGCGCGCGCCGGCACGCACTAAGGCGCCCGACAGGCAACCGCAGGGATGGCCTCCATGTTCAACCGCGTGCCGCCGCTGCATCTGCTGATCGCGTTCGAGGCAGCCGCGCGCCTGGGCAGCTTCGCGCGCGCGGCCGAGGAGCTGTCGGTGACGCCCAGCGCGGTCTCGCACCGCATCAAGAACCTCGAGGAGCTGTGGGGCGAAGACCTGTTCGTGCGCGCCAACGCCGCGCTGCGGCTGACCGCGGCCGGCACGCGCTACCTGCGCAACGTGCAGGACGCGCTCAAGTCGCTCAACGAGCTGGCCCGGCCGGAGTACAACAAGATGCGCACGCGGCTGCGCGTGGCGATCCCGCCGACCTTCGGGCGCCAGCACCTGGTGCCGCGGCTGCCGGAGTTCGGCGCGCTCTATCCGCATATCGACCTCGAGCTGCACCTGGCGATCCCGTTCCTCGACGTCAAGGCCGAGGACACCGATGTCGAGATCCGCTACGGCACCGGCCGCTACCCGGACCTGAAGACGACCAAGCTGCTGGTGGAGCCGGTGTTCCCGGCTTGCGGACGCGAATACTACGAGCGCGTCAACGGCCGCGCCATCACCAAACCCGAGCACCTGCACGGGCTGGTGCTGCTGCGCAGCCCGCTCGAGCCGTGGAAGCCGTGGTTCGAGACCGCCGGGCTGGACTGGCCCGAGCCCCAGACCGGCCCGCAGTTCAACGACATCGGGCTGATGCTGGAAGCGATCGCCTCCAACCAGGGCGTGGCGCTGGTGCGCCAGCGCATGGCGCGGCACTGGCTGTCGCTGGGGCAGATGGTGCGGCTGCTCGATGTGGAATCGGTATCGCCGCACGGCTACTACATCGTCGAGCGCGAACAGGCCCCGCTCAAGCCCGAGGCGCGCTATTTCGTCGACTGGCTGCTGAGCCTGGACTGGTAGGAGACTGCGCCCATGGAAATCCGCCTGCTGAACCCCGACGATGCCGCAGCCTTCCACGCGCTGCGGCTGCAGGGACTTGCCGAAGCCCCGGAAGCCTTTGCTGCCAGCCTCGAAGAAGAACAGGACCTGCCACCTGAGGCGGTGGCGCAACGCCTTGCGCCGAGCGCGGACAAGGCCATGTTCGGCGCCTTCGAGGCCGGTCCCGCCGGCATCGCGCTGGCCGGCATGGTCGGCGTGATGCGCGAGCCCCGGCGCAAGCACTGGCACAAGGCCTCGATCTTCGGCATGTACGTGGCGCCGGCCTGGCGCGCGCGCAAGCTCGGCCGCGCGCTGATGCTGCGCGCGCTGCAGCAGGCCGCCGCCATGCCGGGCGTGCGCCAGGTCACGCTGTGCGTCAATGCCGGCAGCGCGGGCGCGGTGCGCTTGTACGAATCGCTCGGATTCGAGCGCTTCGGGCTGGAACCCGATGCGTTGTACGTCGCGCCGCACTTCCACGACAAGCTCGACATGGTGCTGCGGCTGCCTGACGCCCCGGCGCAGCCGGACCGCTGAAGGCGGCGCGGCCGGATCCCTGAAACCGGCCCCGCCTTTCCGCTGACCGGCCGCCGGTGCTACGCTGAAACCGGCGCCCGTGCCCGCGGGGCATCATGAGCATTTTTGATCGGCCTGCCATGCGGAATTCACGTCCGGCGTGGTGCCCGCGCCAGGTGCCCTGCGCTATAGTCACCCGTCCCCACGCGGCAGGCCTGCACCGCCGCGACTGGCAGGCCGCGCACCGGCCGCCGTCCCGGAGACCCCACAGGAGTCGTTCATGAATGCCCCGCACGAAGCCCAAACCCTCGCCACCGGCGACGCCCCGGCCTCGGCCACCGCGGCCGACGGCCGCCGCGACGCGCTGCTGGCAGGCCTGGCGCAGATCCTGCCCGACGCCGCGGTGTTGTGGAAGCCGGAAGACACCGTGCCCTATGAGTGCGACGGCCTGGCCGCGTACCGCCAGGTGCCGATGGCGGTGGCACTGCCCGACACGGAGGAGCAGGTCTGCGCCATCCTGCGGCTGTGCCACCAGCTGGGCGTGCCGGTGGTGCCGCGCGGCGCCGGCACCAGCCTGTCGGGCGGCGCCATGCCGATCGCCGAGGGCCTGGTGCTGTCGCTGGCCAAGTTCAAGCGCATCCTGTCGGTCGATCCGTATGCGCGCACCGCGGTGGTCCAGCCGGGCGTGCGCAACCTGGCCATCTCGGACGCCGCCGCGCCGCACAACCTGTACTACGCGCCCGACCCCTCCTCGCAGATCGCCTGCACCATCGGCGGCAATGTCAGCGAGAACTCCGGCGGCGTGCACTGCCTGAAGTACGGCCTGACCGTGCACAACGTGCTGCGCGTGCGCGCGGTGACGATGTCGGGCGAAGTGGTGGTGTTCGGCTCCGAGGCTCCTGACGCGCCCGGGCTGGACCTGCTGGCCGTGCTGATCGGCTCCGAGGGCATGCTGGCGGTGGTCACCGAGGTCACCGTGCGCCTGATTCCCAAGCCGCAGCTGGCGCAGGTGATCATGGCCTGCTTCGACGATGTCGAGAAAGGCGGCAACGCGGTCGCCGACGTGATTGCCGCTGGCATCATCCCGGCCGGGCTGGAGATGATGGACAAGCCCGCCACCGCCGCGGTCGAGCAGTTCGTGCATGCGGGCTATGACCTCGATGCGGCCGCGATCCTGCTGTGCGAGTCGGACGGCACGCCCGAGGAAGTCGCCGAGGAGATCGAGCGCATGAGCGCGGTGCTGACGGCATCGGGCTGCACCCGCATCGTGGTCTCGCAGAACGAGGCCGAGCGCCTGCGCTTCTGGAGCGGCCGCAAGAATGCCTTCCCGGCCGCGGGCCGGATCTCGCCGGACTATTACTGCATGGACGGCACCATTCCGCGCAAGCACATCGGTACGCTGCTCAAGCGCATCGAGGCCATGGAAGTGAAGTACGGGCTGCGCTGCATCAACGTGTTCCATGCCGGGGACGGCAACATGCACCCGCTAGTGCTGTTCGACGGCGGCGACCAGGACGAGTGGCACCGCGCCGAGCTGTTCGGCGCCGACATCCTCGAAACCTGCGTCGAGCTGGGCGGCACCGTCACCGGCGAGCACGGCGTCGGCGTGGAGAAGCTCAACTCCATGTGCGTGCAGTTCTCGACCGCGGAGCGCGATGCCTTCTTCGGCGTCAAGGCCGCCTTCGACCCGGCGCGGCTGCTGAACCCGGACAAGGCCATCCCCACGCTGGCGCGCTGCGCCGAGTACGGCAAGATGCACGTGAAGAAGGGCCTGCTGCCGCATCCCGAGCTGCCGCGCTTCTAAGCCACACCCCTGAGCCAAGCCATGCGAGAAAATCCCCGCCGGCGCCAGCACCAGGAAGCCGTGGTGCGCCAGCGCCTGGGCCAGCCCGAGGCCGGCTGGCGCCAGCGCTGGTACACCATCATCTTCGAGGCCGACACCCGCGAAGGGCGCATCTTCGATGTCGCGCTGCTGCTCGCCATCGTCGCCAGCGTGATGATCGTGATGCTCGACAGCCTGCCGGGGCTCAACCAGCGCCTGGGCCGAGCCTTCACGGCGCTGGAATGGATGTGCACGCTGCTGTTCACGGCCGAGTACGCCATGCGACTGCTGGTGGTGCGGCGGCCGTGGCGCTACGCGCTGAGCTTCTACGGCGTCATCGACTTCATCTCGATCATGCCGACCTGGCTGGCGTTCTTCGTGCCGGAGCTGCATTTCCTGATCGACGTGCGCCTGCTGCGGCTGCTGCGCGTGTTCCGGATCCTGAAGCTGACGGTGTATTTCGAGGAAGCCGAGATCCTGTACCGCGCGCTGGTCAACAGCCGGCGCAAGATCTTCGTGTTCCTGGCCGCGGTGTTCATCATCACCGTGATCCTGGGCACCGTGATGTACGTGGTCGAGGGCCCGGAGCACGGCTTCCACAGCATCCCGGTCAGCATGTACTGGGCGGTGGTGACGCTGACTACCACCGGCTTCGGCGACATGGTGCCGAAGACGCCGCTGGGGCAGTTCATCACCTCGCTGACGATTCTGCTGGGCTACGGCATCATCGCCTTTCCCACCGGCATCGTCGGCGCCGAGCTGGCCGCCAGCATCATGAAGCGGCCGCTGACCACGCGCACCTGTACCCATTGCCTGACCGAGGGGCACGAGCCCGACGCGCAGTATTGCAAGCACTGCGGCAGTCCGCTGCCGGTGTATCAGAACGACCGGCCTGAAGTCCCGGGCGGCCGCGACGGCTCGACCTGACCCTGGGCCTCGCCACCACACCCTACCCATCTCGCACGACTATGCAAGCCACCCTCGACGCCTTCCGCGACGCCGTCAGGCAAGCCACCGAGACCCGCACCGCGCTGCGGCTGCGCGGCGGCGGCAGCAAGGACTTCTACGGCCAGCCGCCGCAAGGCCAGCTGCTGGACACGCGCGCCTACACCGGCATCGTCGACTACGACCCGGCCGAACTGGTGATCACCGCGCGCTGCGGCACGCCGCTGGCCGAGATCGAAGCCGCGCTGGCGGAAAAGCGCCAGATCCTGGCGTTCGAGCCGCCCCACTTCGCGCCGCCCGGCCAGCCCAGCGTGGCGACGCTGGGCGGTGCCGTCGCCGCGGGGTTGTCGGGCCCGCGCCGCCAATCGGTGGGCGCGCTGCGCGACTTCGTGCTGGGCGCGCAGCTGATGGACGGCCGCGGCGAAGTGATGGACTTCGGCGGCCAGGTGATGAAGAACGTCGCGGGCTACGACGTGTCGCGGCTGCTGGCGGGCTCGCTCGGCACGCTCGGGCTGATCCTGCAGGTCTCGGTCAAGGTGCTGCCGGCGCCGTTCGACGAGGCCACGCTGCGCTTCGAGATGGCGCAGGCCGAAGCGATCCGGCAACTGAACCAGTGGGGCGGCCAGCCGCTGCCGCTGGCATCTTCGGTGTGGCATGCAGGCGTGCTGCACGTGCGCCTGTCCGGCGCCGGCGCCGCGGTGCGCGCGGCCTGCGCCAGGCTCGGCGGCGAACGCCTGGAGCCGGCCTCGGCTGCGGCGCTGTGGCAGTCGCTGCGCGAGCAGACCCATACGTTCTTCGCCCCGGCGCAATCCGGCCGCGCGCTGTGGCGCCTCGCGGTGCCCCCGGTGGCCGCGCCGCTGGCGCTGCCGGGCGAACAGCTGGTCGAATGGGGCGGCGGCCAGCGCTGGTGGCTGCCCGAAGAGGGTTCGGCCAGGGCCGACGCCGAAAGCGTGCGCGCGGTGGCCCAGGCCGCCGGTGGCCATGCCACGCTGTTTCGCCACGGTGACAAGTCGATGGGCGTGTTCACGCCGCTGGCGTCGCCGCTGGCCGCGATCCATCGCCGCCTGAAGGAAACCTTCGACCCGGCCGGCATCTTCAATCCGCAGCGCATGTACCCCGGGCTCTGAGCCCGCGGGCCAAGACACTCCAGGCACTACCTCCCCACATCATGCAAACGACCCTGGCCGATTTTCTCCGCGACACGCCCGAAGGCGAGGAAGCCAAATCCATCGTCGGCAAATGCGTGCATTGCGGCTTCTGCACCGCCACCTGCCCCACCTACCAGCTGCTCGGCGATGAACTGGACGGGCCGCGCGGGCGCATCTACCTGATGAAGCAGGTGCTCGAAGGCCATGCCATCACCGAAAGCACGCGCCTGCACCTGGACCGCTGCCTGACCTGCCGCAACTGCGAATCGACCTGCCCGTCCGGCGTGCGCTACGGCCGCCTGGTCGACATCGGCCGCCAGCTGGTCGACGACCAGCTCGAGGCCGAGGGCGTGCGGCGTCCCGCCAGCCAGCGCATCGCGCGCTGGGTGCTGCGCGAGGGACTGACGCGGCCGGCGCTGTTCGGCACGGCGCTGCGCCTGGGCCAGATGATGCGCCCGCTGCTGCCGGGCACGCTGCGCGCCAAGGTGCCGCCGCTGTCGGCCAGCGCCGCGCCCGGCGCGTGGCCGCGCAACACCCATGCGCGCAAGATGCTGTTGCTCGACGGTTGCGTGCAGCCGGCAATGTCGCCCAACATCAATGCCGCCACCGCGCGCGTGTTCGACCGTGTCGGCGTACAACTGGTGGTGGCGCGCGAGGCCGGCTGCTGCGGCGCGATCCGCTTCCACACCGGCGACCACGATGGCGGCCTCGACAATATGCGGCGCAATATCGACGCCTGGTGGCCGCATGTCGAAGCCGGCGCCGAAGCCATCGTGATGACCGCCTCCGGCTGCGGCGCGATGGTCAAGGACTACGGCCACCTGCTGCGCAACGACCCCGCCTATGCCGAGCGCGCGCGCCGCATCTCGGCGCTGACGCGAGACCTGTCCGAGATCCTGCCGGACTTTGCCGACGACCTGCACGCCGCCGCCGGCGCAGTCCCGCGCGACGGCCGGCGCGTGGCCTACCACCCGCCCTGCACGCTGCAGCACGGCCAGCAGATCCGCGGCAAGGTCGAAGCGCTCTTGACCGGCCTCGGCGTGGAAGTCAAACTCTGCGCTGACAGCCACCTGTGCTGCGGCTCGGCGGGCACTTACTCGGTGCTGCAGCCGGAACTGGCCCAGCGCCTGCGCGACGACAAGCTCGCCAAACTGCAGGCGACCCAGCCCGAAGCCATCGTCTCGGCCAATATCGGCTGCATCTCGCACCTGCAGGGCGGCACCGATACGCCGGTCATGCACTGGATCGAACTGGTCGACCGGATGCTGGGATAAGCCCTCCGGCCGGAGCAAGGCCCCGTGGTTGTCGCCCCTCTCCCATAGGGAGAGCGGAGAATGCACAACCACGACCGCCCCCATGCTCCAGACCTTTGCCATCCTGTTGGTTTTTCAGTCCGTCGGCGAGGTGATCAGCTACGCGCTGACCCTGCCCGTGCCCGGCCCCGTGCTCGGCATGATCCTGCTGTTCGGCTGGCTCGTCTTCGACGACCGGCTGCTGCCCGTGATCCAGGGCACCACCACCGAGCTGCTCAAGCACCTGTCGCTGCTGTTCGTGCCGGCCGGCGTCGGCATCATGGTCCACGCCAACCGCATCGAGGGCGAATGGATGCCGATCCTGGTCGCGCTGGTGGTGTCGACATGGCTGGCCATTGCCACCACCGCGGTGGTCACGCGCATGCTGATGCGCAAGCGCTCCGGCAGCCCCGACGCGCCGCCCGCCGACGCCAAGGGGGAACAGGCATGATGACGCCGCGCCTGAACGAGATCTGGGTCTACCTGGCCGCCAGCCCGCTGGTGGGACTGACCGCGACGCTGCTAGCCTATGTGTTCGCCTTCCGCATCTACGAGAAATCGCGCTTCTCGCCGCTGGCCAATCCGGTGATGATCGCGGTGGCGCTGCTGGTCACGGTGCTGACGGTCACCGGCACGCCCTACAAGACCTACTTCGACGGCGCGCAGTTCGTGCACTTCCTGCTCGGACCGGCGACGGTGGCGCTGGCGGTGCCGCTGTACCTGCAGCTGCCCAAGCTGCGCACCCACGTGTTTCCGTTGCTGGCCGGACTGGTGGCCGGCTCGGTGGTGGCGGTGGTGTCGGCGGTGGGCATTGCCTGGCTGCTCGGCGCCTCGCCGGAAACGGTGCGCTCGCTCGCGCCCAAGTCGGTGACGATCCCGATCGCCATGGGCGTGGCCGAGAAGATCGGCGGGCTGCCGTCGCTGACCGCGGTGCTGGTGATGGGCACTGGCATCATCGGCGCGGTCAGCGCGACCATGCTGCTGAACCTGCTGCGCGTCCGCGACTACAGCGTGCGCGGCTTCGCCACCGGCGTGGCCGCGCACGGCATCGGCACCGCGCGCGCGTTCCAGGTCAACCAGGAAGCCGGCGCCTTTGCCGCGCTCGGCATGGGCCTGAACGGCGTGCTGACCGCGATCCTGGTGCCGGTGATGGCGGCGTGGATGCCGCACTGACACCCTCCTGACAGCACGCTGTCAGCAGCCCCCGCGCATGATGCGAGCTCCTCACTCCCCTACCCATGGAACCCAGGAGCCCATCATGAGCCACCGCCTGATCAACTGGCTGGAAATCCCCGTTATCGACATGAACCGCGCCGTCGGCTTCTACGAGCAGGTGTTCGATGTCCGGCTGCGCCGCGAAACCATGAGCCAGGTCGACATGGCGGTGTTTCCGCATCCCGATCCCGGCGGCGCGCTGGTCGCCGGCGAAGGCTACCGCCCCAGCAACTACTACGGCACGGTGCCGTACCTGCATGCGCCGGAACTCGATGCGCTACTGGAGCGTGCCGCGCGCGCCGGCGGCAAGACCGTGTTCGGGCCGCTGCGGCTGCCGGGCGAGATCGGCCGCATCGCGCATATCACCGACAGCGAGGGCAACCGCATCGGCCTGCACGAGCCGGTGGCCGGATGACCGCCATGGACCACGCTGACCGATGAGCCGCCGCGCCGACCGCCTGTTCCAGATCGTGCAGGTCCTGCGGGGCCGCCGCCTGACCACGGCGGCGCTGCTGGCGCAGCGGCTCGGGGTCTCGGAACGCACCGTCTACCGTGATATCCAGGCGCTGTCGCTGTCGGGCGTGCCGGTCGAGGGCGAGGCCGGCATCGGCTACCGGCTGCGCGCCGATTTCGACGTCCCGCCGCTGATGTTCACCGCCATCGAAGTCGAAGCGCTGGTCGCCGGCCTGCGGCTGCTGAAGGCCTGGGGTGGTGGCGCGCTGGCCGCCGCGGCCGATCCGGCGCTGGAGAAGCTGATGGCCGCGCTGCCGCCGCCGCGCCGGCTGGCGGCCCAGCAAAGCCGCGTGTTCGCGCCCGAGTACGTCAACCAGGCGCAGGTGCGCGAGGCCTTCGACGTGGTCCATGGCGCGCTGGGCGCGCACAAGCTGCTGCAGCTCGACTACTGCGACGTGCAGCAGCGCATCACCGAACGCGTGGTGATGCCGCTGGGGCTGTTCTTCTGGGGCAATGCCTGGCTGCTGGCAACGTGGTGCACCACGCGCGAGGACTACCGCAGCTTCCGGCTCGACCGCTGCCGCGCCATCCGCATGCTCGACGACCATTTCCACGAAACCCCGGACCGCTCGCTCAACGGCTTCCTGCGCGCGGTGCGCGCCGGCGGGAGCTGAGGCTCAGGCGGCGGGGTCGGACAGCAGCCGCTCGATATCGGCGCGCAGCTCTTCCGGCTTGGTGGTCGGCGCATAGCGCTTGAACACGGTGCCGTCGCGGCGCAGCAGGAACTTGGTGAAGTTCCACTTGATGCCCTGGGTACCGAGCACGCCACGCTTTTCGGTGGTCAGCCACTGGTACAGCGGATGGGCGCTGGGGCCGTTGACGTCGATCTTGGCGAACATCGGGAAGCGCACCGCGAAGCGGGTTTCACAGAACTGCCCGATCTGCTGCGCATCGCCCGGCTCCTGCTTGCCGAACTGGTTGCACGGGAAGCCCAGCACCTCCAGGCCGCGCCCGTGGTATTCGTCATAAAGCTTCTGCAGGCCCTGGTACTGCGGCGTAAAGCCGCATTCGCTGGCGGTATTGACCACCAGCATCACCTTGCCCTGGAACTGCGACAGCGGCACCGGCTGGCCGGCGAGCGAGTTGGCTTCGAACTGGTAGACATTGCTCATGGCAGACTCCTGTAGGTAGCCAAGCATACCGCCATGGGCAGCGAAGCGCAGCCCTCAGATGACGTTGAGATGCTCGGTGCCGGCACCCAGGTCCGAGTCCTTGGCATGGGTGCTGTGCAGCTTGATCATCAGGCGCAGGTCGTTGAGCGAGTCGGCATTGCGCAGCGCGTCCTCGTAGGTGATCTTGCCCTGCTCGTACAGGTCGAACAGCGCCTGGTCGAACGAGATCATGCCCTGCTCGCGCGACTTCTTGATGACTTCCTTGAGCTCGTGGATCTCGCCCTTGAAGATCAGGTCGGCCACCAGCGGCGTGCCGATCATGATTTCCACCGCCGGCACGCGGCCCTTGCGGCCCGCGCGCGGCAGCAGGCGCTGCGAGATCATCGCCTTCAGGTTCAGCGACAGGTCGATCAGCAGCTGCTGGCGCTTCTCCTCGGGGAAGAAGTTGACCACGCGGTCGATCGCCTGGTTGGCATTGTTGGCGTGCAGCGTGGCCAGGCACAGGTGGCCGGTCTCGGCGTACTGCATCGCGTACTCCATGGTCTCGCGGTCGCGGATCTCGCCGATCAGGATCACGTCGGGCGCCTGGCGCAGCGTATTCTTCAGCGCCACATGCCAGGACTCGGTATCGATGCCGACCTCGCGCTGCGTGACGATGCAGTTCTGGTGGGCATGCACGTACTCGATCGGATCCTCGATCGTGATGATATGGCCGTAGGAATGCGCGTTGCGGTGGTCGAGCATCGCCGCCAGCGTGGTCGACTTGCCCGAGCCGGTCGCGCCGGTGACGATCACCAGCCCGCGCTTGGCCATCACCACGTCATGCAGCGTCTGCGGCAGGTCCAGGTCGGCCACCGACGGGATGCGCGTATTGATGGTGCGCACCACCATGCCGGCCTTGCCCTGCTGGATGAAGGCCGAGACGCGGAAGCGCCCGGCCTTGGGCGCGCTGATGGCGAAATTGCATTCGCGGCTGGTATCGAAATCCTGCACCTGGCGCTCGTTCATCACCGAGCGCACCAGCCCCAGCGCCTGGGTCGGGTTCAGCGGCTGCTGCGACACCGGCGTGATCTTGCCGTCGACCTTGATCGCCGGCGGGAAGTCCGAGGTGATGAACAGGTCAGAGCCGCGGTTGCTGACCATCAGCTCGAGCAGGTCGTTGATGTACTTGGCGGCGGATTCGCGGTCGAGCATGGCGGTGTCCTGCTGGAGGAAGGGCGAAGACGGGCCTCAGCCCATGAAGGCGTCCGGATTCTTGGCAATCGCGCGCGCGTCGTTGTAGCTGATGACGCTGCGCTTGATCAGGTCCGACAGGCACTGGTCCAGCGTCTGCATGCCCAGCCCGCTGCTGGTCTGCATCATCGAGTACATCTGCGCGATCTTGTTCTCGCGGATCAAGTGGCGGATCGCGGGGGTGGCGATCATGATCTCGTGCGCGGCGGTGCGGCCGTTGCCGTCGCGGGTCTTCAGCAGCGTCTGCGAGATCACTGCCTCGAGCGATTCCGACAGCATGGTGCGCACCATGTCCTTCTCTTCGGGCGGGAACACGTCGACCACGCGGTCGATGGTCTTGGCCGCCGAGCTGGTGTGCAGCGTGCCGAAGACCAGGTGGCCGGTCTCGGCCGCGGTCAGCGCCAGGCGGATGGTTTCGAGGTCGCGCAACTCGCCCACCAGGATCACGTCGGGGTCTTCGCGCAGCGCCGAGCGCAGCGCGTTGGCAAACGAATGCGTATGCGGCCCCAGCTCGCGCTGGTTGATCAGGCTCTTCTTGGAGCCGTGCACGAATTCGATCGGGTCCTCCACCGTCAGGATGTGGCCCATGTCGTTTTCATTGCGATGGTCGACCATCGCCGCCAGCGTGGTGGACTTGCCCGAGCCGGTCGGCCCGGTCACCAGCACCAGCCCGCGCGGCTTCATGCACAGGTCGGCAAATACCGCCGGCGCGCGCAGCTCTTCCAGCGTCAGCACCTTGGAAGGAATGGTACGGAACACCGCGGCGGCGCCGCGCTGGGTGTTATAGGCATTGACGCGGAAGCGCGACAGGCCGGCGATCTCGAACGAGAAATCGATTTCGAGGCGTTCCTCGTAGGCCTTGCGCTGGGTGTCGCTCATGATGTCGTACACCATGGCGTGGACATCCTTGTGCGTCATCGAGGCGACGTTGATGCGGCGCATGTCGCCGTGGATCCGCACCATCGGCGGCATGTCCGCGGACAGATGAAGATCGGACGCCTTGTTCTTGACGGCGAAAGCCAATAGCTGCGCGATGTCCATCTATAATGACCCCACCCTGATTTGTTATCGGTACTTGAGGTACCTTTTATATATGTTCGCCGGATTATGTCTGTGATTGCCGCCAACTTGCAAGCCGTGCGCCAGGGCATTGCGGCGGCAGCACAACAGGCTGGCAGGCAGCCCGCGGACGTCGCCCTGCTGGCGGTTTCCAAGACCGTTTCCCCCGACCGCATAAGGGCCGCATACGCCGCCGGACAGCTCGCTTTCGGCGAAAACTACGTCCAGGAAGGCATCGACAAGATCGCCGCGCTGGCCGACCTGCGCGACCAGCTGCAATGGCATTTCATCGGCCCGCTGCAGAGCAACAAGACGCGGCCGGTGGCGGAACATTTCGACTGGGTCCACACCATCGACCGGCTCAAGATCGCCGAGCGGCTGTCGGCGCAGCGCCCGGCCGGCATGCCGGCGCTGCAGGTCTGCATCCAGGTCAATATCAGCGGCGAAGCCAGCAAGAGCGGCGTCGCCCCGGCCGAGGTGCCCGCGCTGGCGCATGCTGTCGCGGCCCTGCCCGGCCTGCAACTGCGCGGGCTGATGGCGATCCCCGAACCCGCACACGAGCCCGCCGCGCAACGCCGCCCGTTCGCCGCCATGCGTGCCATGCTGCAGGCGCTGCGCGGCGACGGCCTGGCGCTCGACACGCTGTCGATGGGCATGTCGGGCGACATGGAGGCCGCCATTGCCGAGGGCGCGACCCTGGTGCGGATCGGCACCGCCATCTTCGGCGCGCGCGGCTGACGTCCGCGCCCCGACCGGAATCTTTCAGACCCCAGAGACCTTCATGCTCGACACCCTCACCTTCGGCTTTCTCGGCGGCGGCAACATGGCTTCCGCACTGATCGGCGGCCTGATCGCGCGCGGCGTGCCCGCCGGCGCGATCCGCGTGGTCGACCCGTTCCCGGAAGCGCAGCAGCGCCTGGCGCGCGACCTCGGCGTGCATGCCGCCGCGGCGCCGGACGCCGCCTTCGGCGCCAGCGACGTGCTGGTGCTGGCGGTCAAGCCGCAGCAGTTCCGCGACGCCGCGGCGCAGCTGCTGCCGCACCTGCCGGCCGGCGGCCGGGGCAACCTGGTGATCAGCGTGGCCGCCGGCATCCGGCTGCAGGACATGCAGCGCTGGCTCGGCGGGCACACCCGCGTGGTGCGGGCGATGCCGAATACGCCGGCGCTGTCGGGCATGGGCATGACCGGGCTGGCGGCACCGGCCGGGCTCTCGGCCGCGGACCGGGCCATTGCCAGCGCCGTGGCCGAGGCCGTCGGCAAGTGCGTGTGGGTCGATGGCGATGACCAGATCGACGCCGTCACCGCGATTTCCGGCAGCGGTCCGGCCTATGTGTTCTATTTCATCGAGGCCATGCAGCGCGCCGCCACCGAACTGGGGCTGAGCGCCGAGCAGGGACGCGAACTCGCGGTGGAAACCTTCCGCGGCGCGGCCACGCTGGCGGGACAGTCGCCCGAACCGGTGGCAACGCTGCGCGAACGCGTGACGTCCAAGGGCGGGACTACCTACGCGGCGCTGACGGCAATGGATGCGGGCGGCATTGCCGATGCCTTCGTGCGCGCCATGCATGCGGCAGCGGCGCGCGGCAAGGAGATGGGGGCGGAGTTCGGGAAGGATTGAAGTACCAGAGCGCCCGCAGCAAGCTCCCCTCTCCCGCCTGCGGGAGAGGGGCCGGGGGAGAGGGCAAGCGCGTGCCAAGGACGCCAGCCTCTCACTTCGTTGATACGCCGGCCCTCTCCCCCGCCCCTCTCCCATAAATGGGAGAGGGGAGCACACCCTCAGCCAGCGTACCCGTCACCGCACCGCATACGCCAGCGCCGTCCCGGCAAACACGCAGGCCCCCAGCCAGTTGTTGTGCCGGAACGCCGCGAAGCACCGCATCCGGTCTCGATCCCGGATCAGCGTGTGGTGGTAGCCGGCACAGCCGATCGCGGCCACCAGCCCCGCCCAGTACGGCCACCCCAGGCCGAGCAGCATGCCCGTCCACGCCATCAGTGCGAAGAATGCGCCATAGCACAGCATGATCGCCGCCACGTCGAAGCGACCGAAGGTGATGGCCGAGGTCTTCATGCCGAGCAGCAGGTCGTCGTCGCGATCGACCATGGCATAGGCGGTGTCATACGCCACCGCCCAGAACACATTGGCCAGCAGCATCAGCCACGCCACCGGCGGCACCTGGTCCTGGATCGCGGCGAACGCCATCGGGATGCCGAAGCCGAACGCGATCCCCAGATAGGCCTGCGGAATGGCAAAGAAGCGCTTGAAGAACGGGTACGTGCCCGCCACCACCGCCGCCACCACCGCCAGCCACTTGGTCAGCGCATTCAGCGGCAGCACCAGCGCAAACGCCACCAGCGCCAGCACGGCGGCGACCGCCAGCGCTTCCCACGCGGCGATCTTGCCGGCGGTCAGCGGGCGCTCGCGGGTGCGCTTGACGTGCTTGTCGAAGTCGCGGTCGGCCCAGTCGTTGATGGCGCAGCCGGCCGAGCGCATCAGGAAGGTGCCGGCGACGAAGATCCAGAACAGGCCCCGGCGCGGCGGCCCGTCCGCCGCCATCCACATGGCCCACAGCGTCGGCCACAGCAGCAGCAGCGTGCCGATGGGCTTGTCGATGCGCACCAGGCGCGCGTAAAGGGCAAGGCGTTCAAGCATGGAGGTCGGGGGCAACGGCGAGAGGGTCTGCACGGCGTGGATCCGGGGCGGGCGATTCAATGAAAACGCGCCGCAGCCCGGACGGCTGCGACGCGCAGTGCCGGCCGCCGCGGGCGCGGCAGCCAGGAGAGCGGGCCGGCCTCAGGCCAGCATCGAGCGCAGCATCCACGCGGTCTTTTCATGCGTCTGCATGCGCTGGGTCAGCAGGTCGGCCGAGGGCTCATCGCCGGCGGCATCGATCACCGGGAAGATCGAGCGCGCGGTGCGCACCACGGCTTCCTGGCCTTCGACCAGCTTGCGGATCATGTCGGTGGCCTCGGGCACGCCCTCTTCCTCGGCGATCGACGACAGGCGCGCGTACTCCTTGTAGGTGCCCGGGGCCGGGTAGCCCAGCGCGCGGATACGCTCGGCGATCGAATCCACGGCCAGCGCCAGCTCGTTGTACTGGGTCTCGAACATCAGATGCAGCGTATTGAACATCGGACCCGTCACGTTCCAGTGGAAGTTGTGGGTCTTGAGGTAGAGCGTGTACGTGTCCGCCAGCAGCTTGGACAGCCCTTCCGCGATCTTCTTGCGGTCCTTGTCGGAAATACCGATATTCACGCTCATCTCGTTCTTCTTTGCCATGGTAGATACGCTCCGTTCAGGTATAGCCACGAGGAGCGCCGCCGGGCTTGCCGATTCGGGGCCGGGCGGCGCAGTACCCCGCATTATTGCACCGGGCAACGGTCCCGGCCAAACCCCACGCCGGTTGGCCGTTGCCTGGCAGGTGCCTATCGCAGGTTGAGCGCGCGCTTCACGCCCTCGCCGTAGGCCGGGTCGGCCTTGCTGAAGTGTTCCAGCTGGACCCGCACGATTTCCTCCGGCACGCCCTGCATCGCCGCGGCGATATTGGCGAACAGCCGCTGGCGCTGGCCTTCGTCGAACAGGCGGAACAGCGCGCCGGGCTGGCTGTAGTAGTCGGTGTCGACGCGGTGGTCCCAGCGGTCGGCGGCGCCGTCGAGTGCCAGCGGCGGCTCGAGCGCGCGCTCGCTGGCGGCGTAGGCGCTTTCGCGGTTAGGCTCGTAGTTGAGCTTGCCGCCCTGGTTGCCGTCCACGCGCATCGCCCCGTCACGGTGGAAGCTGTTGTGGAACGGGCATTTCGGTGCATTGACCGGGATCTGCGCGTGGTTGATGCCCAGCCGGTAGCGCTGCGTGTCGCCATACGAGAACAGCCGCCCCTGCAGCATCTTGTCGGGCGAAAAGCCGATGCCGGGCACGATGTTGGCCGGGTTCATCGCCACCTGCTCGACCTCGGCAAAGTAGTTGTCCGGGTTGCGGTTGAGCTCGACCACGCCCACGTCGATCAGCGGGTAGTCCTTGTGCGGCCAGACCTTGGTCAGGTCGAACGGGTTGATGTGGTACTTGGCCGCCTCGGCCTCCGGCATGACCTGCACGCGCAGGTTCCAGCGCGGGAAGTTGCCGCGCTCGATATTGTCGAACAGGTCGCGCTGGGCGCTCTCGCGGTCGTTGGCCACCACCCTGGCCGCTTCCTCGTTGGTCCAGTTATCCACGCCCTGCTGCGACTTGAAGTGGAACTTGACGTAGAAGCGCTCGTTATTGGCGTTGATGAACGCGTACGTGTGCGAGCCGAAGCCGTGCATCTGCCGGTAGTTCTGCGGCAGTCCGCGGTCGCTCATCAGGATGGTGACCTGGTGCAGCGATTCCGGATGGCGCGACCAGAAGTCCCATACCGCGATCGGGTCGCGCAGGTTGGTGCGCGGGTTGCGCTTCTGCGTGTGGATGAAGTCGGGGAACTTGAGCGGGTCGCGCACGAAGAACACCGGCGTGTTGTTGCCGACCAGGTCCCAGTTGCCTTCGTCGGTATAGAACTTGATCGAGAAGCCGCGCACGTCGCGCTCGGCGTCGGCCGCGCCGCGCTCGCCGGCGACGGTGGAGAAGCGGATGAACAGCGGCGTTTCCTTGCCGACCTCGGCAAACACCGAAGCCTTGGTGTACTGGGTGATGTCATGGGTGATGCGCAGCGTGCCATAGGCGCCGGAGCCCTTGGCGTGGACGCGGCGCTCGGGAATGACCTCGCGGTCAAAGTGGGCCAGCTTTTCCAGGAACCAGACGTCCTGCAGCAGCATCGGGCCGCGCGGGCCGGCGGTCTGCGAGTTCTGGTTATCGGCGACCGGTGCGCCGGCGGCAGTGGTGAGAGTGTCCTTCTTGCTCATCTTTTCCTCTTTGTGGGTCGGCTGTAGGGGAATGCCGCGTCAGTGCGCAGCGGCATAGCAGGCAAGGCAATCGAGCAGGCAGCGCCCCATGCGGAGGGAAAAACGGGGCTGTGTCGGTGTGGTTCTCAGGGACTTGGCGCTGGTGCTCATCATCGGTTCCTGTCTTGCGTCGACGCCATCCGCATCGACAGGGCCAGTCTACAAATTAT
Source organism: Cupriavidus taiwanensis (assembly GCF_900250115.1). Taxonomy (NCBI): domain Bacteria; kingdom Pseudomonadati; phylum Pseudomonadota; class Betaproteobacteria; order Burkholderiales; family Burkholderiaceae; genus Cupriavidus; species Cupriavidus taiwanensis. The sequence goes on from NZ_LT984803.1 coordinate 2,879,459, forward strand.
CTATTAAGTTGAGAATTTAATTATTTATACCTATGTATTAGGTCAAATCTATCCGGGGTTAGTGAAACTTATGCCGGCGACGGGTGACCGCCGCGGGACTGCCTGGGAACTGACCCGTCAGGAGAAGCACAAATGACAACGGCCGCAGCGGAATCTCCGCTGCGACCGTTGCATGGACAGTTCTTTGACGCGACGCTCAGGCGGCTTCGGCCAGTTCCTTGGCGTCGAGCTTGCGCACGCCGGGCAGGTCGCAGGCCGCCACGGCCTTGGCCAGCGCTTCCATCGCCGGCAGCCGGGTGAAGCTCTTGCGCCAGGCCAGCACCACGCGCCGGTCGGGCACCGGATCGGCAAACGGCACGTACGACAGCATGTCGCCCTTGGCCTTCAGGTCGGGCACCGAGGTGCGCGGCAGCACGGTGATGCCGACCCCGCTGGCCACCATATGGCGGATGGTCTCCAGCGACGAGCCTTCAAAGGTCTTCTGGATGCCGTCGGCCGCTTGCGAAAAGCGCGACAGCTCGGGGCACACGCCCAGCACGTGGTCGCGGAAGCAGTGGCCGCTGCCCAGCAGCAGCATGGTCTGCTGCTTCAGTTCCTCGGGATCGACGGCGTGGACCTGCGCCAGCTGGTGGCCGCGCGGCACCGCCACGACGAAGGGCTCGTCATAGAGCGGGCGCACCGTCAGGCCGGAATCGGGGAACGGCTCGGCCATCACCGCGCAGTCGATCTCGCCCTGCTTGAGCAGCTCGATCAGCTTGTGGGTGTAGTTCTCCTGCAGCATCAGCGGCATCTGCGGCACGGTGTCGATCATCTGCTTGACCAGCGACGGCAGCAGGTACGGCCCGATGGTGTAGATCACGCCCACGCGCAGCGGCCCGGCCAGCGGGTCCTTGCCCTGCTTGGCGATCTCGCGGATGGCCATGGTCTGCTCCAGCACCCGCTGGGCCTGCGCCACGATCTGCTCGCCGACCGAGGTCACCGACACTTCGGAGGTGCCGCGCTCGAAGATCTGCACGTTGAGTTCGTCTTCCAGCTTCTTGATGGCGACCGACAGTGTCGGCTGCGATACGAAGCAGGCCTCGGCGGCCCGGCCGAAATGGCGCTCGCGCGCCACGGCGACGATGTACTTGAGTTCGGTGAGCGTCATGACTTATCAAATCCGGGTAGGCGATAGATTTTACCTTCGATTGCCCGATCTGTCAGAGTGTCCGCTTCACGCGAACCGGCATGAGCCGGCTCCTTCACAAACCCGGCCAGCCAGACTTCAGTCAGGCCTTCAGGTAGTGCTCGCGCCCGCCCAGCCAGCGCGACAAGTGCGCTTCCACCGCTTCCGGATAGTGCGCCAGCATCAGCTCGGCCGCCGCCTGGGCATACTCGACCAGCCAGGCATCGGTCTGCAGGTCGGCAAAGCGCAACATCGCCTCGCCCGACTGGCGCGCGCCGAGGAATTCGCCCGGGCCACGGATCTCCAGGTCGCGCCGCGCAATCTCGAAGCCGTCGGTTGTCTCGCGCATGGTCGCCAGGCGCTCGCGCGCGGTGGGCGACAGCGGCGCCTGGTACATCAGCAGGCACACCGATTCGGCGCTGCCGCGCCCGACCCGGCCGCGCAGCTGGTGCAGCTGCGCCAGGCCGAAGCGCTCGGCATGCTCGATCACCATCAGCGAGGCATTGGGCACGTCCACGCCCACCTCGATCACGGTCGTGGCTACCAGCACCTGCAGCCGGTTGGCGCTGAAGTCGTCCATCACCGCGGCCTTCTCCGCCGGCGGCAGGCGCCCGTGCACCAGGCCCACGCGCAGGTCGGGCAGCGCCGCCACCAGGGTCTCGTAGGTCTCGACCGCGGTCTGCAGCTGCAGCGCCTCGCTTTCCTCGATCAGCGGGCACACCCAGTAGACCTGGCGGCCTTCGGCGGCGGCATGGTGGATGCGCCCGATCACCTCGTCGCGGCGCTCGTCGTTGACCAGACGCGTGACGATGGGGGTGCGCCCCGGCGGCAGTTCATCGATCACCGAGACGTCGAGGTCGGCGTAATAGGTCATGGCCAGCGTGCGCGGGATCGGCGTGGCCGACATCATCAGCTGGTGCGGCACGGTTTCGGCGGCGCTGCCCGCGGCGGGCTGCTCGGCCGCGCCGGCCTTGCCGCGCAGCGCCAGCCGCTGCGCCACGCCGAAGCGGTGCTGCTCGTCGACCACCGACAGCCCCAGCCTGGCAAAGCGCACGGTGTCCTGGATCAGCGCATGGGTGCCGATCACCAGCTGGGCCTCGCCCGCTTCCACGCGCGCCACCGCCGCGCGCTTGTCGCGCGCCTTCTGGCTGCCGGCCAGCCACGCCACCGGCACGCCCAGCGGTTCCAGCCACGCGGACAGCTTGCGGAAATGCTGCTCGGCCAGGATCTCGGTCGGCGCCATCAGCGCTGCCTGGAAACCGGCATCGATGGCCTGGCACGCCGCCAGCGCGGCAACGATGGTCTTGCCGCTGCCGACGTCGCCCTGCAGCAGCCGGTGCATCGGGTGCGGCAGGCTCATGTCGGCGGCGATCTCGCCGACCACGCGCTGCTGCGCGCCGGTCAGCCGGAACGGCAGGGCCGCCAGGAAGCGCGTCAGCAGCCCGCCGTCGCGGCGCGGCATGGTCGGCGCGGTCTTGTCGCGGCGCGCCGCGTGCGCGCGCCGCAGCGAGATCTGCTGCGCCAGCAGCTCGTCGAACTTGACGCGCTGCCACGCCGGGTGCGAGCGGTCGGCCAGCGCGGCCTCGCTTTCCTGCGGCGGCGGCGCGTGCAGCAGCCGCAGGCAGTCGGCCAGCGGACGCAGCTGCAGGCGCGCCAGCGGCCCCTTCAGCACCGCTTGCGGCAGCGTCTCGGGCAAGGGGGTACGCGCCAGCGCACCGCCGATGGCCTTGCGCAGATAGGCCTGCGGGATGCCGGCGGTGGACGGGTACACCGGCGTCAGCCGATCGGGCAGCGCCTCGCCCGCCAGCACCGGCCGCACCGTCGGGTGGACCATCTCGGCGCCGAAGAAGCCGCCGCGCACCTCGCCGCGCACGCGCAGGCGCACGCCTTCGGCCATCTGCCTGGTCTGGCTGCCGTAGAAGTTGAGGAAGCGCAGGGTCAGCTCGCCGCTGTCGTCGGCAATCTTCACCACCAGCTGGCGCCGCGGCCGGAACGTGACTTCGTTGGTCACGACCTCGCCTTCCACCTGCGCCGGCAGCCCGAGCCCGGCACGGTGGATGGCCTCGGCGATCGGCACCACCGTGGTCTCGTCCTCGTAGCGCATCGGCAGGTGCAGCACCAGGTCGACCGGGCGGCGCAGGCCCAGCTTGGCCAGCCGCGCGGCGGCCGTGGATGTGCCCTTGCCCGCGCCGGCCTTGCCGCGCGCGGGCGCCACCGCGTCGCTGGCGTCGTTGGCGTCGGCAGGGTCCTGGATCGGTTCGGCGGCGGTTCCGGGCATCGGCGAAAAAGTTGGCAGCGGTCGCTGCGGGCTGCTGGACTGGCTGGCGCGGCGCCGGCGAATGGCCGGTATCACGCCCGGCGCGGCGGCAAGCGCGCCCGTGGCCTTACAATATCGGATTCGCCGATTGTACCCATGCCGGCTGCCAACCCGGGCAGCGGAGTGACGCGCCATGCCCGGCGCCCGCCTCCGCCACAGCCTGCAGCCCGCGCAGACCGCCCCCTCCCACGATGTTGACGCTTTCCGATTTCGACTTTCCGCTGCCGCCCGAACTGATCGCCCAGAGCGCGCTGCCCGACCGCAGCGCCAGCCGGCTGCTGGTGGTGGAGCGTCTCGCCCCCGGCGACAGCACCGACGCGGTGCGCATGGTCGACCGCGCCTTCAGCGACATCGTCGATTACCTCGGTCCGGACGACCTGCTGGTGTTCAACGACACCCGCGTGATCAAGGCCCGCTTCTTCGGCCACAAGCCCAGCGGCGGCAAGGTCGAGGTGCTGGTGGAGCGCGTGCTCGATCGCGATACCGTGCTGGCCCAGGTGCGCGCGTCCAAGACGCCGGCCGAAGGCAGCGCCCTGCACCTGGCCGACGGCGCCTTCGCCGTGACCGTGGGCCCGCGCGTGGACCAGTTCTTCACGCTGCGCTTCCCCGAGCCGGCGCTGGACCTGATCGAACGCTACGGCCGCCTGCCGCTGCCGCCGTATATCACGCACGACCCCGACGCCTACGACGAGACCCGCTACCAGACCGTCTACGCGCGCAGCCCCGGCGCGGTCGCCGCGCCCACCGCGGGCCTGCATTTCGACGACGCCCTGTTCGCCCGCCTCGATGCCGCCGGCGTGCGCCGCGCCTTCCTGACGCTGCACGTGGGTGCCGGCACCTTCCAGCCGGTGCGCACCGAGAACCTGGCCGAGCACAAGATGCATTCGGAGTGGTACGCGATTTCCGAAGACCTGGCGCAGGCCGTGCGAGCGACCCGCGCGCGCGGCGGCCGCGTGATCGCGGTCGGCACCACCTCGCTGCGCGCGCTGGAATCGGCCGCGCAGGCCGACGGCACGCTCGCCGCCGGCAGCGGCGACACCGATATCTTCATCACGCCCGGCTACCGCTTCCGCCTGGTCGACGCGCTGATCACCAACTTCCACCTGCCCAAGTCGACGCTGCTGATGCTGGTGTCGGCGCTGGCCGGGCTGCAAGCCATCCGCGCCGCCTACCGCCATGCGGTCGAGCAGCGCTACCGCTTCTTCAGCTACGGAGACGCCATGCTGCTGACCCGGCAGCCGGACGCCGCCGCCGCGGCCTGATTTCAGACTATTCGACATGCTCAACTTCGAACTCATCACCACCGACGGCAACGCCCGCCGCGGCCGCGTCACGCTGAACCACGGCGTGGTCGAAACGCCGATCTTCATGCCGGTGGGCACCTATGGCTCGGTCAAGGCGATGTCGCCGCTGGAACTGAACGAGATCGGCGCGCACATCATCCTGGGCAACACCTTCCACCTGTGGCTGCGCCCCGGGCTGGAGGTGGTCAACGCCCATGACGGCCTGCACCGCTTTATCGGCTGGGACAAGCCGATCCTGACCGACTCCGGCGGCTTCCAGGTGTTTTCGCTGGGCGATCTGCGCAAGATCACCGAGGATGGCGTCACCTTTGCCTCGCCCGTCAACGGCGACAAGCTGTTCCTGTCGCCCGAGATCTCGATGCAGATCCAGCGCACGCTGAATTCCGACATCGTGATGCAGTTCGACGAATGCACGCCGTACGAGATCGACGGCCGTCCCGCCACCCACGAGGAAGCCGCCAGGTCGATGCGCATGAGCCTGCGCTGGGCCAGGCGCTCGCGCGACGAGTTCGAGCGGCTGGCCAATCCCAATGCGCTGTTCGGCATCGTCCAGGGCGGCATGTACGAAGACCTGCGCGACGAGTCGCTGGCCGGCCTGTCCGAACTGGACTTCCATGGCTTCGCCATCGGCGGGCTGTCGGTGGGCGAGCCCAAGGAAGACATGATGCGCGTGCTCGAGCACGTGGCGCCGCGCCTGCCGGCCAACAAGCCGCACTATCTGATGGGCGTGGGCACGCCCGAAGACCTGGTCGCGGGCGTCGCCGCCGGGGTGGACATGTTCGACTGCGTGATGCCGACCCGCAACGCGCGCAACGGCTGGCTCTTCACCCGCTACGGCGACGTCAAGATCAAGAACGCCGCGCACCGCAACGACCCGCGCCCGCTCGACGAGAGCTGCGCCTGCTACACCTGCCGCAATTTCTCGCGCGCCTATTTGCACCACCTGCACCGCGTCGGCGAGATCCTGGGCGCGCGCCTGAACACCATCCACAACCTGCATTACTACCTGCAGCTGATGCGCGAGGTGCGCGAGGCGATCGAGCAGCACCGCTTTGCCGGCTTCCGCCGCCAGTTTGCCGCCGACCGCGCCCGCGGCACGCAGTGACAAAGCGGCACGGCGCGAACTTTGGCGCCGCCGGCGGTCGAATAGCCGGTCGAGGCGCGGCGCCCGCCGCGCAAGTTGCCCCCAGCGCACCCGAACAAACCCGTATTCCGCCCTAGAATGCCAAGGGCGGGCTGGGTGCGAATGGTAGAATGTTCGATTAATTGATTGACTTTGTGACGGAGAATCAACGTGCTGATTTCTAACGCATTTGCCCAAACCGCCGGTGCCGGCGGCGCGGCTGGCGGCCTGATGAGCTTCCTGCCCATCATCCTGATGTTTGGTGTGCTGTGGTTCATCATGATCCGCCCGCAGATGAAGCGCCAGAAGGAAGCCAAGGCAATGCTCGAAGCGCTGGCCAAGAACGACGAAGTCGTCACCGCCGGCGGCATCCTGGGCCGCGTGACCAAGGTCACCGACCAGTACGTCAGCCTGGAAATCGCCGAAGGCACCGAGATCACGGTGCAGAAGAACGCCGTGACCACGGTGCTGCCCAAGGGCTCGCTGAAGGCGCTCTGATCCCCGGATCGCGCGCGCGACTCCCGCCTTTGTCTTTTCCGGCATGCCCGTTCGCGCATGCCCCGGCAGCCGCCTGATCCAGCCCGACGACGCCCCGGCGGCTTCGTTCCGCGGCTGCCAGGCGGCTGTTTGCCAAACCGGTTCGGCCCCGCCGTCGTGGCGCGCCACGCCTGCGCCGGCCCCGCCAACCGCTGAATGACTGGCCCGAGATGAATCGTTATCCGCTTTGGAAATACCTCGTGATCCTGGTGGCGCTGACCATCGGCATCCTTTACACCTTGCCGAACTTCTTCGGCGAGGCGCCTGCCGTGCAGGTGTCCTCGGGCAAGGCCACGGTCAAGGTCGACCTGTCGATGCAGAAGCAGGTTGAAGAGATCCTGGCGCAGAACCAGCTGCAGCCCGACGGCGTCTTCTTCGATATTTCCGGCCAGTCGGGCTCGGTCAAGGCGCGCTTCCGCACCACCGACGAGCAGCTCAAGGCCAAGGACGTGCTGTCGCGCGCGCTCAACCCGGACGCGTCCAATCCCGCCTACGTGGTCGCGCTGAACCTGCTGTCGGGGTCGCCGCGCTGGCTGACCTCGCTGCACGCGCTGCCGATGTACCTGGGCCTGGACCTGCGCGGCGGCGTGCACTTCCTGCTGCAGGTCGACATGAAGGGCGCGGTCGACAAGAAGCTCGACAGCCTGGCCGGCGACGCGCGCACGCTGCTGCGCGACAAGAACATCCGCCACGGCGGCATCGACCGCGACGGCGAGCGCCTGACGGTGCGCTTCAACAACGCCGACGACGCCGGCCGCGCCCGCGCACTGCTGACCGACAACCTGCGCGAAGTGGCCTTCGCCATGGACGGCAACAATATCGTCGGCACCTTCACCGAAGCCGCCCGCCGGGCCGTGCAGGACGCCGCGGTCAAGCAGAACATCACCACCCTGCACAACCGCGTCAACGAACTCGGCGTGGCCGAGCCGGTGATCCAGCAGCAGGGCGCCGACCGCATCGTGGTGCAGTTGCCGGGCGTGCAGGACACCGCCAAGGCCAAGGACATCATCGGCCGCACCGCCACGCTGGAAGCGCGCCTGGTCGACAACGACGCGCCGCGCAGCCCGCGCCCGGGCGACCCGATCCCGTTCGGCAGCGAGCTGTTCACGCAGGGCAACGGCGCCCCGGTGGTGCTGAAGAAGCAGGTCATCTTCACCGGCGACCGCATCGAGAGCGCCTCGGCCGGCTTTGACCAGAACCAGCAGCCGTCGGTCAACATCAAGCTCGACGCCCAGGGCGGCCGCGTGCTGCGCGACGTCTCGCGCGAGAACCTGAAGAAGCCGATGGCGATCGTGCTGTTCGAGAAGGGCAAGGGCGAAGTGCTGACGGTGGCGACGATCCAGTCCGAGCTGGGCTCGAGCTTCCAGATCACCGGCTCCTACTCCACCGAAGCCGCCAACGACCTGGCGCTGCTGCTGCGCGCCGGCTCGCTGGCCGCGCCGATGGAGATCATCGAAGAGCGCACCATCGGCCCGTCGCTGGGCGCCGACAACATCGAGAAGGGCTTCGATTCGGTCGCCTACGGCTTTGCCGCCATCGGCGTGTTCATGATCCTGTACTACATGCTGTTCGGCGTGTTCTCGGTGGTCGCGCTGGGCGTGAACCTGCTGCTGCTGATCGCGGTGCTGTCGATGCTGCAGGCCACGCTGACGCTGCCGGGCATCGCCGCGATCGCGCTGGTGCTGGGCATGGCCATCGACGCCAACGTGCTGATCAACGAGCGCATCCGCGAGGAACTGCGCGCCGGCGCGTCGCCGCAGATGGCGATCGCGGTCGGCTTCGACCGCGCCTGGGCCACCATCCTGGACTCCAACGTGACCACGCTGATCGCCGGCCTGGCACTGCTGGCGTTCGGCTCGGGCCCGGTGCGCGGCTTTGCCGTGGTGCACTGCCTGGGTATCCTGACCTCGATGTTCTCGGCGGTGTTCTTCAACCGCGGCCTGGTCAACCTCTGGTACGGCCGCAAGAAGAAGCTGCAGAGCGTGGCCATCGGCCAGATCTGGAAGCCGGGCAATACCACCGACACGCCGGTCGCCAAGTAAGCGGCCCGCGGTACAACACGCAGTACAGAACAGGATTCAACATGGAATTCTTCCGCATCCGGCGCGACATTCCGTTCATGAAGCACGCGTTGATCTTCAACGTGATCTCCTTCCTGACGTTTGCCGCGGCCGTGTTCTTCCTCTGGCAAAAGGGCCTGCACCTGTCGATCGAATTCACCGGCGGCACGGTGATGGAGGTCAGCTACCAGCAGGCGGCCGACCTGGAAAAGATCCGCGGCCAGGTGGGCAAGCTGGGCTATACCGACGTGCAGGTGCAGAACTTCGGCACCTCGCGCGACGTGATGATCCGCCTGCCCCTGCAAAAGGGCCCGGACGGCAAGCCCGCGACGTCAGCCCAGCAGAGCGAGCAGGTAATGGGCGCGCTGAGCGCGGCGGCGCCTGACGTCAAGCTGCAGCGCGTCGAGTTCGTCGGCCCGCAGGTCGGCAAGGAACTGGCCACCGACGGCCTGCTGGCGCTGCTGTGCGTGGTGGCGGGTATCGTGCTCTACCTGTCGTTCCGCTTCGAGTGGAAGTTCGCGGTGGCGGGCATCATCGCCAACCTGCACGACATCGTCATCATCCTGGGCTTCTTCGCCTTCTTCCAGTGGGAGTTCTCGCTGTCGGTGCTGGCGGCGATCCTGGCGGTGCTGGGCTACTCGGTGAACGAATCGGTGGTGATCTTCGACCGGATCCGCGAAGCCTTCCGCAAGTACCGCAAGATGACCACCCACGAGGTCATTGACCACGCCATCACCAGCACCATGTCGCGCACCATCATCACCCACGGCTCGACCGAAATGATGGTGCTGTCGATGTTCTTCTTCGGCGGCCCGACGCTGCACTACTTCGCGCTGGCGCTGACGGTGGGCATCCTGTTCGGCATCTACTCGTCGGTGTTCGTTGCCGCGGCGCTGGCGATGTGGCTGGGCGTCAAGCGCGAGGACCTGGTCAAGGGCGAGAAGAAGGGCGAGTCGACCGACCGCAACGACCCCAACTACGGCGCGCAGGCCTGAGCCCTGCCCTGCCGCAAAACAGAACGGCGCCCCGCGGGGCGCCGTTTTTCATGGCAAGGGGGCCGGCGACAGCCGGGCCCGCCCGTTCAGGCGGGCATCGAGAAGCGCTCGATCCAGGCGGCGAGGCGGTCGGCGGCGAAGCTCTCGCTGCGCGGGGCGGCGCGGCAGACGATGGTGTCGCCGTCGCGCACGAACTTCAGCGCCCCACCGGCCTCTTCCAGCCACAGCAGGCTGGCCAGCCAGGCGGCGTGCTGCGCCGACACCGCGGTGCCCACGGGCTGGGCCAGGAACTCGGCCAGAGCGGCCGGCTGGGTCCAGACCACCGTATCGCCGTCGCGGCGCACCACGTCGCTGCCGAGCGCGTCGGCAATCACCACGGCGGCATCGGCCGCGCCCTTGCCGGCATTGGCGCTACGCAGCCCGGCCAGGAGCGTGCTGACGGCATGGCCGAAGCTGCCGCTGCGCTCGGCTTCGGCGCGCACCAGGTCGGCATAGTCCATGCGTTGCCAGTCCGGATCGGCGTTGCGGGCCCCCGCCAGGTCGACCGCGACAAGGTAGGTCTCCACCGGCTGGAAATGGCCGGGACCGATCAGGCTCGCGCACAGCGCGTGCAGCATGCCGATGCGGGTCGCCACGGTCTGGGTCTGCAGCACCGCCAGCTTCTCGCGCACCAGCTGGTCGCGCTCCTTGCGCAGGCCGGACATTTCCAGCGCCTGCTTGAGCTCCATGCGCAGCGCGGTGATGTCCCACGGCTTCTTGATATAGCGGTGGATCTGCCCCTGGTTCACCGCCTCGACGGTCTGGTCGAGTTCCGAGTACGCGGTGGTCAGGATGCGCACGATATGCGGGTAGCGTTCGCGCGCATAGCGCAGCAGCTCGTTGCCATACTCGCCCGGCATGCGCTGGTCCGAGACCAGCACGGCGAGGCTGTCGGCGTGAGCGTCGAGCAGCGTCTTGCCCTCCTCCACCGAGCCGCCAGTCACCACCGGCGCCAGCGCGCCGATGGCCCGCTGGAAATATTTGACGGCGGTCGCCTCGTCATCGACGAACAGAATCGCCGGGGGTGGTGCCTGGGTGGCAATCGGTTCGCTCATCGGTCACTCCTAATCATTCGATTCCTGAAATTTGGAAAGTCCAGCGTCACTGTGGTCCCGGCACCGGGAGCGGAGGCGATCCGGATGCCGCCGCCGAAGGACTGCATGACGCGGTTGCAGAAAATCATGCCGAGGCCACTGCCGCCAGCACTGGCGTGGGTAGTGACCGGATCGACCAGCAGGCGTCCCATCACCTCCGGCGGGATGCCCGGGCCGTTGTCGCAGATGCGGATTTCCTGGTTGGGCTGGGTTGTCACCACGAAGCGCAGCGATGGCCGGTCCACGCCCGCCAGCGCGCGTAGCGCGTTGCTCATCACCGACGACAGTACCAGCGCGACGCAGTTGGGCAGCGTCTGCACCGGGAAATCGCCCTGCATGTCGACCTCGACCCACTGGCGCTGCCCGCCGGTGAACGGATACGTATCGAGCAGCGACGTCACCAGCGCGCCCGCGCTGACCTCGGTGCCGGCGTCGGCCGCCGGCGCCTTGCTGACACCCGCGCTGTTGCGCACCGACTCCAGGAACGACGACAGCACCGCCAGGCAATACTGCGCGTTGTCGTACATGGCGCCCGCGGCCTGCCCGATTTCTCCTTGCCGCTGCTCGCTGTACTCGGCCTGGACGCGGCTTTCGATGCCGCGCGCGAAGTTGGCGATCGCGGCCAGCGGCGTGTTCAGTTCATGCGCCAGGAACGCCAGGGTTTCGTCGATCGCCATCAGGCGGTGCTGGCGCAACGCGCGCTCCAGGTGGCGCTCGCCGGCCAGGTGCAGCACCTGGCGCACGTCGCTGACACTGAGCGGCTTTTCCAGGATGCGGAAGACCTCGCCGCTGTTGACCGTCTGCAACAGCATGTCCTTGTCGGCGTAGGCCGTCACCAGGATGCGCACGATCTGCGGATAGGCCTGCGCGACCTCGCGCAGCAGGTCGCCGCCATCGCGGCCGGGCATGCGGAAATCGGTGACCAGGATCGCGATCCGCCCGCCCTCGGCGCGCAGCATCGCCATCGCCTCGTCGGCGCCGGCGGCAAGCAGGACCTCATACTCGCTGCCGACCGCGCGCGCAAAGTACTTGCGCGCCATGTCCTCGTCATCGACGTAAAGGACCACGTTTGGCCGCGCTTGCTGGAGTTCGCCCATGCGACTTACTCCGCGCGAGGCAGGTCGAAGCTGAACGCGGCCCACTGGCCGAGCTCGCTCTCGGCAAACAGCTGGCCGCCGTGGCGCTCGATCACGGCATAGCTGATCGAGAGCCCCAGGCCCAGGCCCTGCCCGACTTCACGGGTGGTGAAGAACGGCTCGAACACCCGCGCCAGGTGTTCCGCCGCGATGCCGGGGCCGTTGTCGCGCACGGTCACGTGCAAGCGGCCTTCGGTCCAGCGCACCGCGGTATGGATCGCGGGTTCGGTGGTGCCGGCCTTGCGCATGGCCAGCGCCGCGTTGGAAAACAGGTTGATCAGCACGCCGATGATGGCGGCCTCGTCGCCCAGCACCAGCGTGTCGGCGGGCAACTCGCGCGTCACCTTGACGCCGCGCAGCTCATGCGCGGTCAGGCGGATCGACGAATCCAGCGCCTTTTCGAACATGAACGGCGTGCCTTCCACCTCGGCGCCCGGCTTGCGGTAGGCGAAGGTCTTCAGGTCGGAAACGATATGCTGGATGCGCTGCATCCCCTGCTTGGCATCCACCAGGCATTCGGTCAGCGACTCGCTTTCCTTGGCCTGGGGTTCTTCCATCGCCACCTCGATCGCCATCAGGCAGAAGTTCACCGGATTGTTGACTTCATGCAGCAGACCCGCGGCCAGGGTACCGATCGCGGCCATCTTTTCCTGCTGCAGCATCTGGCCCTTGATATCGACCAGCTTGCGGTTGATGACCTCGAGTTCGGCGTTCTTCTCGGCCACCTCCGCCTTGAGGCGGAACAGCATGAAGCGCGCGCGCTCGTTGAAATAGGTGTAGACCGCGCTGGCCGCGGCGGCAAACAGCAGGAACAGCGAATTGACGATAAAGGTCCCGAGCGGCTCGATGCCGCCGGGATGAAACAGGCACGCCAGCACGTACAGCAGGTACGAAAGCACGCCGAATACCAGGTTCTGCCACAGGCCGAACGGCAGCGCGATGCCTGACGCGAAGATGGCCAGGTTCAGTCCGACGTAGTACGGCGAATGCACGCCTTCAGTCTGCGAGATCATCCAGGCAATCATGATCTGCGGCAGCAGCAGCCAGGTCAGCGTCAGCCAGGGCGCGAAGCGGCGGCCGGCGGCGCTGTACAGGACCACCACGACCCCGGCGATCAGCATCGACACCACCACGCGCGCCACCGCGAAGGGAAACTGCTGCTGCGGATACTGTCCGTAGTCGAGCCCGACGCCGAGCAGGACCAGCACGATCGCGGTGTAGGCGCCGCCGCGGCTGAAGGCCAGGCGGAAGTCGACCAGTTCGGACTGGTAGCCGGCGTAGAGTTGGTTGGTGCTCATGGCGTGGCCCGCGAGGACAGCCTCAGTCAATGGTGGCTTCCGCGAACACGTTGACCCCGGTGCTGTCGACGTAGACGCGGTGCGAATGCGAGTGTTCGGGCAGCAGTTGCGCCATGCCCGAATCGTCGCGATAGATCAGGTACCACTCGAGCAGGTGCTCCATGCCGAATTTCTCCGGATTGTCCGCATGGACGTTGGTCACCAGGATCTGGCCGCCAGGGCGCGAGCGCGAGGCGAAGTACGACAGCAGCCGGGCGCAGACCTTGTCCGACAGGTAGTCGAACAGGCCGGCACAGTAGACCGCGTCGAACTCGCGTGCGGCGGCATCGTCCGGCGAGATGCGACGCTTGAGCAGTTCATGCACCGACTGGTGCACCATCTCGACGGCAAACTTGTTGCCGGCGCTGTTGGCCGAGTGCTCGATCGACTTGCGCGTGTAGTCGAGCGTCTCTTCGCTGAAATCGACCAGCTGGAACGACAACAGCTCCGGGTTCGGGTATTCGCGCACGAAGCGCTGGATTTCGAAGGCGGGGCCGCAACCCACGTTGAGCACGCGGAACGGCCGCCCGGCGGCGCGCGCGCGCTCGGCCTGGCGCTTGAGGAAATCGATCAGCAGGTCGATGCGGTTGCGGTGCGCGGTCGCCACCGCCGCCTTCAGGAAGGCGGTATTGACGATCTGGAAATAGGTGGTCGGACCTTGTTGCGGATCCCCCAGGATCTGGTTCACCATTTCATAGTCGCCGGCATAGCCAAGCGGCTTGGTGAACGTGCGATAGACGAACGGCGCGCGCAGCAGCAACGGATGCAGCGCCGACTGCGCGTAGGTGCGGTGCACCGGTGCGATTTCGGCGTCCACGCGCTGGGCTTCGCCCTCGAGCCAGTCCAGGTAGGTCTTGGTCTTGGCCATGATGGGCGTGGCCAGCTCGTAGAAGACGTCCTGGCGCAGCTTGCCTTCGGTCTTGGGCAGCGACTCGGTCAGGTCGACCTGCTCGACCCAGCGCGACACTTCGGACAGGAAGGCGCGCATCTCGTTGACCACGATCTGGTAGTCGCGCCGGATATTGAAGCGCGTGTCCCAATCCTGCACGAACAGCTCGGCTTCGCGCGCGACTGACTTGGGCTCGTTGTTGAGATCGGACAGTTCGCGCCACTCGTCGATCAGTGTCAGCGACACCACCGCGGTCAGGCCGGTGTTCACCAGGCTCATCACCACGGCCTTGCCGAGATAGGCATTCTTGGCGCCCATGCGGACGCTGAGCTCGCTCAGCACCTCGCTGACCTGCACGATCGAATACGGATTGTAGATTTCCATCACCAGAGACTTTCTCTGGAGATTGATGATCGTGCCCCGCACCTGCTCGCCCTGCGAGTTGCGGAAACTAACTACCGGATCGATTTGCGTTTTGGAGTACACGGTATAGCGCCAGGGAAAACCGGGAAACGCTGCGGGCCATACAGCCAGGGCAGAACGGCCAGGTACAGCATGAGGGGCGAGGGGGTCGCGGGGATGGCTACCGGTATCGGGACATGCAGCGAATGCTCATAGTGATGCGCTCTGGCCAGTTGCGGGCATGGCTGCCCCCCGCCGTGGCAGGAGTCGCAATACCCCGGATCATGGTGATTGCCGCGGGCCATTGTACTGTGCTCGTCGCAACTCGCACAACAAAGTGCCTTGCGGTCCCCTCGCATGGTGCGATACAACAAAAAAGGCCGGCATGCGCCGGCCTTGACAGCAGGTTGCCCGCCGCAGCGGGCCGCGCGCTCAGTCGGCGCGCACGCCTTCCACCTGGATGGCGAGCTTGACTTCGGGCCTGAAGCCCATCTTGACGCCATAGTCCAGGCCGAAATCGGCCCGGTTGAACTGGCCGACGGCGTCGGCGCCGCAGGCTTCGCGCTTGAGCATCGGGTGCTGGATGCACTTGAATTCGCGGATCTCGAGCTTGACCGGCTTGGACACGCCGCGCAGCGTCAGCACGCCGTCGACCTCGGTCGGCACGTCGCCCTTGAACTTCGAGAACTTGCCCTTGTAGGTGGCCTCGGGGAAGGCTTGCACGTCGAACATGTCCGGGCCCTTGGCGTGCTGGTTCAGCTTGGGATTGCCGAAATCGATCGAAGCCGGGTCGATGTTGACCTCGACCGAGCCCGCCTTGGCGGCGCGGTCCAGCGTCACCACGCCGCTGGACTTGTCGAACTTGCCGCGCCAGGTCGACAGGCCGCCCAGGTGGTCGGCCTCGAAGCTGGGGTAGGTATGGGTCGGATCGAGGTTGTACGTCACGGTGTTGGCCGAAGCCACGCCGAAGGCGGCGGTTGCGGAAACGGCCGCGACGGCGGCAACGAGGGAACGCAGTTTCATGGTGTCTCCCGACAAATCAGGGTTGGGATGGAGCGGTTCAGGTAAGTCCTGGGGTACGTCAGAGGTATGCCGGCCTTATTTCTTGGCCAGCACGATACGGAATTTGATCTGGACATCATCGGCGACCACGGAGGTGTCCTTCCATTCGCCGTCGCCGATATTGAACGCGGTGCGCTTGATCGGCAGCGCGCCCTCGAACACCTGCGCGCCGCCCTCCTGGCGGTAGGTGGCGGGCACCACCACGTCCACGGTCTTGCCCTTGATGGTCAGCTTGCCGGCGACGTCGTACTTGCCCGGCGTGCCGTTCTTGATGCTGGTCGACTGGAACACCGCCTTGGGATACCTGGCGGCGTCGAACCAGTCCTTGCCCTTCACTTCCTTGGTGGTCTCGGCATCGCCGATCTCGAAGCTGGCCACGTCGATCTCGATCTTGGCCGTCGAGGTCGCCAGCTTGGCGGGGTCGAAGCTGACGTTGGCGTCGAATTTCCTGAACTTGCCCTCCATCGGCACGCCGATCTGGCGCGCCACCGCGGTCACCGAACTCCTGGCGGCGTCGACCTGGGCCCAGGCCAGGTTGGCGGCGATGCCGGTGGCGGCCAGCACGGCGGCCAGGCTGGCGCGGATAGTGGCCGAGCCGCGGCGGGAATTGCGTTTCATCTGAGAAAACTCCTGTCAGGGACGGCGCAACGGCGCCGCGGTACGAAAATGATTGGCGCGCCAGGCTCAGCGCAGGAACGGCAGCATCCGGCCCAGCGTGCCGTCACGGTCGACAAACTGGTGTTTCACCGCCGCCGCCGCATGGACAACGACCACTGCGGCCATCAGGTAGTTCAGCCAGATATGGGTGAACTTCAGCACGTCCTTGAGCGCATCGCTTTTCTCGATCAGCGCCGGCATCTTCCACAGGCCCAGGTACACCACCGGCACGCCCGCGGCCGAGCTGTACAGGTAGCCGCTGATCGGCACGATCACGATCAGCAGGTACAGCAGGTGGTGGGCCCCGGCCGCGGCCCTGGCCTGCCACGCCGGGGTACCGGGCGCGACCGGCGGCGCGGCGTGGGTGGCGCGCCACAGCACGCGCAGCAGGGCGATGGCGAAGATCGTCACGCCCAGCCACTTGTGCCAGGAGTACAGCTTGAGCTTGGTCGGCGTCAGCCCGGGAATGCCGGTCATGTAGAGGCCCAGCCCGAACGCGGCAAAGATGGCCAGCGCCACCAGCCAGTGCAGGGCGATCGCGGTGGCACCATAGCCGGCGGGGGCATTGGCGGTAGAACGCATCGGATTCCTCTCGCCCGCGGCACGGGCGTTTCACAATTTTGGGGAAGGCAACGGCCGGATCCACCCGCCCGTGCGCTGACGATTCTCGCATTATTGCGGCCGGATGTGCGCCGGTGCAGGACAGTCCTTCATTAAGTTATTCAAATGCTTTGAAGCGACATTCCGGCGCAAGCGCCACAACGGTGGCCCGCAGGCAGCCGAGCATGCCCAAAACAAAAAAGCCATCCCGCGGGATGGCTTTCCGTTGCGACCGCCGGCTGGCGGCGGCAAGACGTGGCGTCAGATGCGCTCGGCGAGGGTCACGGCCTTGCCGATATAGCTCGCGGGCGTCATCTCCAGCAGCAGCTTCTTGGCGTCGTCGGGGATCGCCAGGCCGTTGATGAAGGTCTGCAGCGCTTCGCGCGAGATGCCCTTGCCGCGGGTCAGCTCCTTGAGCTGCTCGTACGGGTTGGGCACGCCGAAACGGCGCATCACGGTCTGCACCGGCTCGGCCAGCACTTCCCAGCAGTTGTCGAGGTCTTCGTCGAGGCGTTCCGGGTTGGTCTCGAGCTTGCCCAGGCCGCGCAGGCAGGCCTCGTAGGCCAGCAGGCTGTAGCCGAAGGCCACGCCGATATTGCGCAGCACGGTCGAGTCGGTCAGGTCGCGCTGCCAGCGCGACACCGGCAGCTTCTCGGACAGGTGGCGCAGCACCGCGTTGGCCAGGCCCAGGTTGCCTTCCGAGTTCTCGAAATCGATCGGGTTGACCTTGTGCGGCATGGTCGACGAGCCGATTTCGCCGGCCTTGGTCTTCTGCTTGAAGTAGCCCAGCGAGATATAGCCCCAGACGTCGCGGTTCAGGTCGAGCAGGATGGTGTTGGCGCGGGCGATCGCGTCGAACAGCTCGGCCATGTAGTCGTGCGGCTCGATCTGGATGGTGTACGGGTTGAAGCTCAGCCCGAGGCGGGTCTCGATGACCTGCTTCGAGAACGCCTCCCAGTCGAACGCGGGGTAGGCCGACAGGTGGGCGTTGTAGTTGCCCACGGCGCCGTTCATCTTGCCCAGCAGCTCGACCTGCTCGATGCGCTGGATCGCGCGTGCCAGGCGCGCCGCCACGTTGGCCATTTCCTTGCCCAGCGTGGTCGGGCTGGCCGGCTGGCCGTGGGTGCGCGACAGCATCGGCTGGGCGGCATTGAGCCTGGCCAGCTCGACCAGGCGTGCATGCACGCGCTTCAGCGCCGGCACCACCACGCCCTCGCGCGCGCCCTTGAGCATCATGCCGTGCGAGGTGTTGTTGATGTCTTCCGAGGTGCAGGCGAAGTGGATGAACTCGCTGGCGGCTTCCAGTTCGGCGTTGCCCTTGACCTGCTCCTTGAGCCAGTACTCGACTGCCTTCACGTCATGGTTGGTGACTGCCTCGATTTCCTTGATGCGGGCGGCGTCGGTCTCGCTGAACTTGTCGACCAGCGCCAGCAGTGCGGCCTCGGACGCGGCCGAGAACTTCGGCATGTCGGGCAGGCCGGCCTGCGCCAGTGCGATCAGCCAGTGCACCTCGACCTTGACGCGGTTGCGCATGAAGGCCGCCTCGGACAGCCATTCGCGCAGCGCATCGGCCTTGGCGGCGTAACGGCCATCGATCGGGGACAGGGCGGTGAGCGGCGAAAGCGAGGAGGAGGTCATGCTGGAAACCGGGAAAGGGAGGAATAGAAGAAGGCGAACAAGGGGCGCCGCGGGGGCCGGCGCTGGCGGCGCTGGCAGGCGCCGACGGGGCGATGCGCCCGTCACGCCGCATCGGCGGGCGGCCGGCGCTGCGCAACGCGCGATTTTACCACCCTGCCCCCGCTCCGGGCGGCGGCCAAGCGCGGCCGCGGGGCATCGGTGCGCGAGCCCGCATTCGCCATGCGCCGCGGGTATACTCGCGCACGCCGTTCCAGTAGCCTGTTATGAAGTGCATCGGGCAAGCCATCGCTGCCTCCCCGCCGCCGAGCGACGATGCACTTCATAACAAGCTCAAGGGGAGAACATGAAGCTGTATGCATCCCGGACCAGTCCATACGCGCGCAAGGTGCGCGTGGTGATGGCGGAGAAGAAGATCGAGTGCCAGCTGATCGAAGAGGACGTCTGGTCGCCCGAATCCCGGATCGGCCAGTACAACCCGCTGGGCAAGGTGCCGTGCCTGGTGATGGAAGACGGCGGCGCGATCTTCGACTCGCGCGTGATCGTCGAGTATGTCGACACGCTCACGCCGGTCAGCCGGCTGATCCCGCAGGGCGGGCGCGAGCGCCTGGAAGTACGTTGCTGGGAGGCCCTCGCCGACGGCCTGCTCGACGCCGCGCTGCTGGTGCGCCTGGAGGCCACCCAGCGCGAGCCGCACGAGCGCAGCGAGCGCTGGGTGCAGCGCCAGCGCGGCAAGATCGACGCGGCACTGGTGGCCATGGCCCATGGCCTGGCCGACCGCCCGTTCTGCACCGGCACGCACTACTCGCTGGCCGACGTGGCGGTGGGCTGCGCGCTGTCCTACCTGGACTTCCGCTTCCCGGACATCGCCTGGCGCGAACGCCATCCCAACCTGGCGGCGCTGGAGGAAAAGCTGTCGAAGCGCCAGTCGTTCATCGATACCGAGCCGCCGCGGGGATAAACGCCGGCGCCCGTGGCTACCCTATTGCCTGCTTCCTCTCCCCCAAGCGGGAGAGGGAAACAAACCGCGAGCGGCTTACTGCGGCGACGGCACTTACTGGATGATCCCGCCCCCCAGGCAGATCTCGCCGTCATACAGCACCGCCGACTGCCCGGGCGTGACCGCCCATTGCGGCTCGGCAAACGACAGCGTCAGCGCCTGCGCGTCGACCGCCTGCACCGTGCAGGCGGCATCGCTCTGGCGATAGCGGGTCTTGGCCGCCATCGCCGCCCCCGCCGCAGGCGGCTCGCCGGCCACCCAGGACAGGTCCGACGCGGTCAGCACGGGCGTCAGCAGCCACGGATGGTCGTGGCCCTGCACCACGTAAAGCGTATTGTTGGCCATGTCCTTGCGCGCGACATACCAGGCATCGCCGTTGCCGTCGCGGCTGCCGCCCAGGCCGATGCCCTTGCGCTGGCCCAGCGTATAGAACGCCAGCCCGATATGCTCGCCGACCACCTTGCCCTCGGGCGTCTTCATCGGCCCCGGTTTGGTCGGCAGGTAGCGGTTGAGGAAGTCGCGGAACGGGCGCTCGCCGATAAAGCAGATCCCGGTCGAATCCTTCTTTTTGGCGTTGGGCAGGCCGATCTCGGCGGCGATCTCGCGCACGCGCGTCTTCGGGATCTCGCCCAGCGGGAACAGCGTGCGCGACAGCTGCGCCTGGTTCAGCCGGTGCAGGAAGTAGCTCTGGTCCTTGGTATGGTCGAGCGCCTTGAGCAGCTCGAAGCGGCCGGCCGCATTCTGGCGCACGCGCGCATAGTGGCCGGTGGCGATGGTCTCGGCGCCCAGCGACATGGCGTGGTCCAGGAACGCCTTGAACTTGATCTCGGCATTGCACAGCACATCCGGGTTGGGCGTGCGGCCGGCCGAGTATTCGCGCAGGAAGTCGGCGAAGACGCGATCCTTGTACTCGGCGGCGAAGTTGACCGCCTCCACGTCGACGCCGATCAGGTCGGCCACCGAGACCACGTCGAGCCAGTCCTGGCGCGTGGAGCAGTATTCGCTGTCGTCATCGTCTTCCCAGTTCTTCATGAACAGGCCGATGACCTCATAGCCCTGCTGCTTGAGCAGCCACGCGGTGACCGACGAATCGACCCCGCCGGACATCCCCACCACGACACGCTTTGCGGCACCGCTCACGACTGCGCCCCCGCCTGCAGCACGGACGGGTGCGTGTACAGTGCGTCCAGCGCAAAGCGCTTGCCGGCCAGGTAGTCGTCCACGCACGCCATCACCAGCGGCGAGCGATGCCGCTCCGGGCACGCGCGCAGCTCGTCGGCACCCATCCAGACCGTGCGCACGATGCCGGTGTCGAGCTGGCGGCCGGCGTCGAGCGAGCCGAGGTCGCCGGTAAAGGCAAAGCGCACGTAGGTCACGTCGCCACCGGTGCGCGACGACAGCGAACGCCCCATGTAGCAGCCCAGCAGCGCGCGCGGCTCGAAGGTGTGGGCGGTTTCTTCCAGGGTTTCGCGGATCACGGCGCGGATCAGGCTTTCGCCCGGATCCAGGTGCCCCGCGGGCTGGTTCAGGCGCAGCCCGTCGGCGGTTTCCTCTTCCACCAGCAGGAACCGGCCGCCGCGTTCGATCACGGCGGCAACGGTCACGCTGGCATTCCAGTCACTTGACATGATGCTTATTTTTTAGGCAATGCCGCATTCTACCGGTTGCCGGCCCATCGTGCAGCCCGGCGGGGCCGGCACCGGCGCGCCACCCAGGCGCGGCAAAAGCCGACCGGCCGGTCACCATAGCAAGTCAGATTCCTGTAAGCTGCGGAAAAATTGTGCGCTGCGGCTTAACCCGTTCCGGCAGCGCGCACGGGCCAGACGTCGGTCCGCCAACCAGACAAGACGCCAGCTAAAGGAGAAATTGACGATGTACATCGGCATCCCGCAGGAGACGCGGGCCGGCGAGACTCGCGTCGCCGCCACCCCGGAGACCGTCAAGAAATACGTCGCCCAGGGCCACAAGGTGGTCGTTCAGGCCGGCGCCGGCCTGAGCGCCAGCCAGCCCGACAGCGCGTATGAGGCGGTCGGCGCCACCATCGGCAGCGCCGCCGACGCGCTCGGCGCGCAACTGGTGCTGAAGGTGCGCGCGCCCGAGGCCGCCGAACTGGCGCAGATGAAGCCCGGCGCGGTGCTGGTGGGCATGCTCAACCCGTTCGATACCGAGAACAACGCGCGCATGTCGGCCGCCAACATCACCGCCTTCGCGCTCGAGGCCGCGCCGCGCACCACGCGCGCGCAGAGCATGGACGTGCTGTCGTCACAGGCCAATATCGCCGGCTACAAGGCCGTGCTGGTGGCCGCGCACCACTACCAGCGCTTCATGCCGATGCTGATGACCGCCGCCGGCACCGTCAAGGCCGCGCGCGTGCTGATCCTGGGCGCCGGCGTGGCCGGCCTGCAGGCAATCGCCACCGCCAAGCGCCTGGGCGCGGTGATCGAAGCCTCGGACGTGCGCCCCGCGGTCAAGGAGCAGATCGAATCGCTCGGCGGCAAGTTCCTCGACGTGCCGTTCCTGACCGACGAAGAGCGCGAGATCGCGCAGGGCGTAGGCGGCTATGCGCGCCCGATGCCGCCGGACTGGATGAAGCGCCAGGCCGAGCTGGTGCACCAGCGCGCGCTCCAGGCCGACATCGTCATCACCACCGCGCTGATTCCGGGCCGCAAGGCGCCGGTGCTGCTGCAGGAAGCCACCGTGGCGCAGATGAAGCCCGGCTCGGTGGTGGTGGACCTGGCCGCCGCGCAGGGCGGCAACTGCCCGCTGACGGTGGCCGACCAGGTGGTCAACCACAACGGCGTGATCCTGATCGGCCATACCAACCTGGCCAGCATGGTCGCGGCCGACGCCTCGGCGCTCTATGCGCGCAACGTGCTGGACTTCCTCAAGCTGGTCATCGACAAGGACGGCCAGTTCACGCTCAACCTCGAAGATGACATCGTCGCCGCCTGCCTGATGTGCAGGGACGGCCAGGTCGTGCGCGAGGCGGCGTAACTCCAACGGGCGCAGCGCGCCCACTGCTTTCGCTTCAGATATAAGGACGTATCACCCATGCAACGCATCATGCTCCGCGCCAAGCTCCACCGCGTCACCGTGACGCAGGCGGACCTCAACTACGAGGGTTCGTGCGGCATCGACCAGGACCTGCTGGACGCCGCCGACATGAAGGAGTTCGAGAAGATCGAGCTGTACAACGTCAACAACGGCGAGCGCTTCTCCACCTACATCATCAAGGGCGAGCGCGGCAGCGGCGAGATCTCGCTGAACGGCGCCGCCGCGCGCCGCGCGCACCTGGGCGACCAGCTCATCATCTGCACCTATGCGCCGATGACGGACGAGGAAATCGCCACGTACAAGCCCAAGGTCATCCTGGTGAACGAGAAGAACGCGATCAAGGAAATCAAGAAGGTCTGACGCCTTGCCCCCTCTCCCGCAAGCGGGAGAGGGAGTACGCCGCCGGCCATTCAAGAGCCCGTGTCCGGCCGCGTGCCCCGCCGTAATACTGCAAACAACAATCACAGCAACACGCAGCATCCCGGTTTCAAAGCAACGGAGGAGAAGTCGATGGAGATGGTGAACCACACGGTGATCAACCTGATCATCTTCGTGCTGGCGATCTACGTGGGTTACCACGTGGTCTGGACGGTCACGCCGGCCCTGCATACGCCCCTGATGGCGGTAACCAACGCGATCTCGGCCATCATCATCGTCGGCGCCATGCTCGCCGCGGGCCTGACCGAAGGCGGCGTCGGGCGCGTGATGGGCACGCTGGCGGTGGCGCTGGCGGCGGTCAACGTGTTCGGCGGCTTCCTGGTGACCCAGCGCATGCTGGAGATGTTCAAGAAGAAGGAACCGAAGGCCAAGGCGTCCGAGGCCAAGCCGGCACTGGCCAAGGAGGGCGCGTGATGGCGGGCCTTGTCAGCATGAACCTCGTCACCCTGCTCTACCTGGTGGCCTCGGTCTGCTTTATCCAGGCGCTCAAGGGGCTGTCTCACCCGGCCTCGGCGCGCAAGGGCAATGCCTTCGGCATGATCGGCATGGCCATTGCGGTGGTCACCACGCTGGTGCTGATCATCAAGCTGAAGAACGAGTTCCTCGCGGCGGGCACGGCCCAGTCGTCGGTGGGCACGGGGCTGGCGCTGATCTTCGCGGCGCTGGTGGTCGGCGGCGGCATCGGCGCCTATGTGGCGCGCAAGGTGCAGATGACCAAGATGCCGGAACTGGTCGCGGCGATGCACTCGCTGATCGGCCTGGCGGCGGTGTTCATCGCGGTGGCCGCGGTGGCCGAGCCCGCCGCCTTCGGCATCAGCCCGGCCGGCTCGCACCTGATCCCGCTGGGCAACCGCATCGAGCTCTTTATCGGCTGCTTCGTCGGCGCGATCACGTTCTCGGGCTCGGTGATCGCCTTCGGCAAGCTGGCCGGGCGCTACAAGTTCCGCCTGTTCCAGGGCGCGCCGGTGGTGTTCGCCGGCCAGCACCTGCTGAACCTGGCGCTGGCGGTGGCCATGGTCGGCTTCGGCATCGCCTTCTTCATGACGCAGGAATGGCTGCCGTTCCTGGTGATGCTGGCGATCGCCTTCGTGCTGGGCGTGCTGATCATCATCCCGATCGGCGGCGCCGACATGCCGGTGGTGGTGTCGATGCTGAATTCGTACTCGGGCTGGGCCGCGGCCGGCATCGGCTTCTCGCTGAACAACCCGATGCTGATCATCGCCGGCTCGCTGGTGGGCTCCAGCGGTGCGATCCTCTCGTACATCATGTGCCGCGCGATGAACCGCTCGTTCTTCAACGTGATCCTGGGCGGCTTCGGCGGCGATGCATCGGCTGGCGCGGCGGCCGGCGCGCAGGCGCAGCGCAACGTCAAGTCGGGTTCGGCGGATGACGCCGCCTTCCTGATGGGCAACGCCGAGACCGTGATCATCGTGCCCGGCTACGGCCTGGCGGTGGCGCGCGCCCAGCACGCGCTCAAGGAACTGACCGAGAAGCTGGCCGAGAAGGGCGTGACCGTAAAGTACGCGATCCACCCGGTGGCGGGCCGCATGCCGGGGCACATGAACGTGCTGCTGGCCGAGGCCGAGGTGCCGTACGACCAGGTCTTCGAGATGGAAGACATCAACAGCGAGTTCGGCCAGGCCGACGTGGTGCTGGTGCTGGGCGCCAACGACGTGGTCAACCCGGCGGCCAAGACCGACCCCAAGTCGCCGATCGCCGGCATGCCGATCCTGGAGGCGTACAAGGCCAAGACCATCATCGTCAACAAGCGCTCGATGGCGGCCGGCTACGCCGGGCTGGACAACGAGCTGTTCTACATGGACAAGACCATGATGGTGTTCGGCGACGCCAAGAAGGTGGTCGAGGACATGTTCAAGGCGGTCGACTAAGGCCCCACAAGGCCAGTCCGCCCGCGCCCGCGCGCCGGGGCCGTTGCCGGTCCTGGCGCGGGCCGCGGTCCTCGCCCGCCGGCCCCGCAGGAACGGGGGCCGCCCTCCCATCCTTTCCCGCCGCAAGCCGCCTTGGCCGCAAGGCGTGCCTTGCAAGGCAGCCGTGGCGCGCTATACTGGCCTGCGAATACGCACGCTGGCTTGCCACTTGCGCCACGCCTGTGCCAACCCCTGCCCGCCGCTCCATGACCTTCAATCCCCACGACAGGAATCTGTCGGTCTTCCATCACCCGGTCCTGACTGTCCTGGTGGATGACAGCAAGTCCTTCATCGACAGCCTGGCGTTCCAGATGGATGCCGCGCGCGGGGTGATCACCTTCACCGACCCGCGCGAAGCGTTGCAATGGATCCGCGAAGCCTACGCCACCCGCTTCCCCGGCTTCCTGCCGGTGCGCGTCACCCATGACGACCTGACCTTCCTGACCGAGCGCCGCACGGTCCAGCTCGACATCGACCGCATCTACCGGCAGATCCACGACGTCAACCGATTCCTGCAGCCCGGCGTGGTGGTGGTCGACTATTCGATGCCGCAGATGGACGGCCTGGAGTTCTGCCAGGCGCTGCAGGACCTGCCGTGCAAGACCATTCTCCTGACCGGCACCGCCGATGAAAGCATCGCGGTGCAGGGCTTCAACCACGGGCTGATCGACCGCTATGTGAAAAAGCACGACAGCAATATGGTGGAGCGCCTGGACCAGGAAATCGAAGCCATGCAGCAGGCCTACTTCGCCACGCTGTCGCGCACGCTGCGCGAGCTGCTGACGCGGCATTCGTTCTCGTTCCTGTCCGATCCCGCCATGACCGAGCGCGTGCGCCAGCTGACCGCGCGCTACGGCTTCGTCGAGTACTACCTGTACCCCAATCCCGCCGGCATCCTGCTGCTGACCGCGCAGGGCCACGCCACGCTGATGGTGATCGAGACCCGCGCCGGACTGATGACGCAGGTGGAGTCGGCCGAGGCCTACGACGCCCCCGCCGCGCTGATCGAAGGCCTGCGCGAAGGCCGGCTGGTGCCGTTCTTCTGGCCCGGCAACGGCATGTACACGCCGGCCTGCGTCGATTGGGAACAATACTGCCTGCCGGCCGAGCGCTGCGACGGCAGGGAAGAATTCTTCTACGCGCTGTTCGACCTGCCGCGCCACCTGCTGCAGGAGCCGGTGGTCAGCCTGCAGAGCTTCCTGGCGGATTTCAGCCGAAACCCGGAAGCCTTGACGGGGCGCAAGCGCCCCTGACGCCACCAGACCGGCGGCTGGGCCGGATCAGTCCGCCTGCGGCGCCCGGTTGGCGCCGCGCACCATGTCGAAACGGAACAGCCGGCACTCGATATTGCCGTTATAGAGCGGCGTGCGGCGCGATTCCTTCAGCCGCAGCCGGCGCGGAAAGCCCAGGTCGCCGGTGAACACCCACGCCTGCCAGCCCGCGAAGTGCTGCTTCAGGGTGGTGGCAAAGGCGCTGGCGAACTGGTTGGCGGCGGCCTCTTCCACCTCGTCGCGCGGCGCTTCCTCCTCCGGCGCGCGGCGCTGCCCGCGCACCGCAATGCGCTCGCCGTACGGCGGATTCATCAGCAGCAGTCCCGGCTCGTCAAAGGGCGGCTGCACGAAACGCGCGTCCACCTGCTTGGTGCGCGCCTCGCCCGGCAGGCCGGCGCGCTCCCAGTTGGCGCGCGTGATCGCCAGCATGTCGATGGAGATGTCCGAGCCGACCACCTGCAGTTCATCGGCCGAGGCCAGCATGCGGGCGCGCTGCGCGTCCGACTTCAGCTTCTGCCAGGCTTTGGTGTCCATGCCCTTGAGCCATTCGAAGGCAAAGCTGCGGCTGCCACCCGGCGCGATGCCCAGCGCCACCTGCGCGGCCTCGACCAGGAAGGTGCCGCTGCCGCACATCGGGTCGTAGAAGGGCCGGAACGTCTGGCCCGGCACCCAGCCCGCCAGACGCAGGATCCCGGCCGCGAGGTTTTCCTTCAGCGGCGCCTCGCCCTTCTCGGTGCGCCAGCCGCGCTTGAACAGCGGCTCGCCGGTGGTGTCGAGATACAGCGTGCAGTCGCGCTCGGTCAGGTGGGCGTAGATGCGGACATCCGGGCTGACCGTGTCGACGCTGGGCCGTGCCCCCAAGCGCTCGCGCATGGCATCGCAGACGCCGTCCTTGACCCGCAGCGCGGTGAAATTCAGGCTGCGCAGCGGCGACTTGTGCGCCGTAATATCCACGCGCAGCGATTCGTCGGGCGAGAACCATTGCTCCCAGCGCACGCCGCGCGCCAGCGCATAGATGTCGTCCTCGTGCCGGTAGCCGCGCGCGGCCACGCGCATCAGCACCCGGCTGGCAATGCGCGAATGCAGGTTGACCGCATAGGCGGCGGCCATCTCGCCCGAGAAATTGACGCCGCCCGGCACTTCCTGGTGCACCGCGAACGGCGCCAGCGCGGCCATGCCCGGCATCGCGGCGATCTCGCGCAGCTCTTCGGCGAGCGCGCTCTCCAGGCCGCGCGGGCAAGGGGCAAAGAAGGCTTGGGTCATGAGAGGGATTCCTGCAAACAAAAACGTCCGCCGTGGCGGACGGGGAAGTATCGGTAGCTTAGGTCAAGCCGCTGCCAGGGCGCGGTCGAGAAAATCAAGGCGGTCCTGGCCCCAGAACGGCTCGCCGTCGAACACGTACCACGGCGCGCCGAACACGCCGGCCGAGATCGCGTCCTGCGTGTTCTGCGCGTAGGCGGCCTGCACCGACTGGGCCTCGCTCGCCTTGACCAGGCCGGCGCCATCCAGGCCGGCCTCGTCGGCGATCTGCGCCAGCGTGGCGGCATCGGCGATATTGCGCTGCTGTGCCCACACCGCCGCGCCGATCGCGCCGGTCAGCGCCATCGCGCGCGCGGTGCCGTGCGCGAGCTGCGCGGCAATGATCAGCTTGCTGGCGGCATCGCCCGACACCGGAAAGAACGTCGGTTGCAGGTTCAGCGGCAGGTTCAGGAACTCGCTCCAGCGCCTGAGTTCGACCAGGCGATACGCCTGCCGCTGTGGCGGGCGCTGCGCCAGCGGCAGACCGCCGGAAACCGAGAACACCTTGCCCAGGTCGCACGGTTTCAGGTTCACCTGCGCGCCATGGCGCGCGGCGATGGCGCTGAACCGGGCATGGCCCATGTAGACGTACGGCGATTGCGGCGTAAGGTAGTAGTCGACCAGCTTGCTCATCTCGGTTCTCGCGACGGAATAGGCAGCAATGTAAAGGCGGCCAGCCTCAGAACGGCTTGACCACGACCAGGATCACCACCGCCAGCAGCACCAGCACCGGCAGCTCGTTGAACCAGCGATAGAACTTGTGCGAGCGCGCGTTGCGCCCCGCCTCGAACTTGCGCAGCAGCACGCCGCAGCCGTGGTGGTAGCCGATCAGCACCAGCACCAGCGCCAGCTTGGCGTGCATCCAGCCTTGCCCGGCACCGCGGCCGATGCCGTAGCCCAGGTACAGCCACAACCCGAACACCAGCGCCGGCACCGCCAGCATGGTCATGAAGCGGAACAGCTTGCGCGCCATCAGCAGCAGGCGCTGCGTGCTGGCGGCATCGGTCTCCATCGCCAGGTTGACAAAGATGCGCGGCAGGTAGAACAGGCCGGCGAACCACGAAACGACGAAGACGATATGCAGCGCTTTGACCCAGAGCATCGGCGGACAGACGTTGGCTTGCGGTGGTTATTGTTGTTGGCGGGCCGGCTTCAGGGCCGCGTCAGGTCCGGATCTCGCCGTGCCCGAACACCACGTACTTGAGCGAGGTCAGCCCCTCCAGCCCCACCGGCCCGCGCGCATGCAATTTGTCGTTGGAGATGCCGATTTCCGCGCCCAGGCCGTACTCGAAGCCATCGGCGAAGCGGGTCGAGGCATTGATCATCACGCTGGCCGAATCGACCTCGCGGATAAAGCGCATGCCCGCCGAGTAGTTCTCGGTGATGATCGAATCGGTATGGTGCGAGCCGTATTCGTTGATATGCGCGATCGCTTCATCCAGGCCGGCAACGGTCTTGATGGCCAGGATCGGCGCCAGGTATTCCAGGCGCCAGTCTTCCTCGCTGGCATCCACCAGGCCGCTGAAGCCCGCCGCTTCGAGCGTGGCGCGGGTGGCCGGGCACACGCGCAGCTCGACGCGCTTCTGCTGGTAGACGCGGCACAGCGGCGGCAGCGCTGCGGCGGCGATGTGCTGCGACACCAGCAGCGTCTCCATGGTGTTGCAGGGCGCATAGCGCTGGGTCTTGGCGTTGTCGCAGACGCGCACGGCCTTGTCCAGGTCGGCCTCGGCGTCGATATAGACGTGGCAGATGCCGTCCAGGTGCTTGATCATCGGCACGCGCGCTTCTTCCATCAGGCGCGCGATCAGGCTCTTGCCGCCGCGCGGCACGATTACGTCGACGTACCCGGTCATGGTGATCAGCCGGCCGACCGCGGCGCGGTCGGTGGTCTCGATCACCTGCACCGCCTCGGACGGCAGCCCGGCCGCTGACAAGCCCTCGGCCACCAGCTTGGCCAGCGCGGTGTTGGATTCGATCGCTTCGGACCCGCCGCGCAGGATGGTGGCGTTGCCCGACTTCAGGCACAGCGCCGCGGCATCGATGGTCACGTTGGGGCGCGACTCGTAGATGATGCCGATCACGCCCAGCGGCACGCGCATCTGGCCCACCTGGATCCCGGTCGGGCGGAACTTCATGTTCGAGATCTCGCCGATCGGGTCGGCCAGCGCGGCGATCTGCTCCAGGCCCGCGGCCATGGTGGCGATGGCCTTGTCCGACAGCGTCAGGCGGTCGACGAAGGCGGCGTCCTGGCCGTTGGCGCGGGCGCGCTCCACGTCGCGCGCGTTGACGGCCTTGAGCTTGTCGGCATCACGGCGGATGGCGGCGGCAATGGTCAGCAGCGCCTGGTTCTTGTCGGCGGTGGAGGCACGCGCCATTGCGCGCGACGCCGCGCGGGCCTGGCGGCCGACGCGGTCCATGTATTGGTTGAGGTCGAGCTCGGTCATGTCAGTGGCCGGGGGGAAGGCCGTCTATGTGTGTTCCTTCCCTCTCCCGCGCGCGGGAGAGGGGTTGGGGGAGAGGGCCGGAGCATCTCGCGGCGAGATCGCCCGAGCCACCGCCTGCCCTCTCCCCCGGCCCCTCTCCCGCGGGCGGGAGAGGGGAGCAAACCTTCGGGACGCGAACGCTAGCGCGCAACCATCAGCGCCAGCTGCTGCAAGCCGTCCCACGGCTCGGCCGGCAGCGGCGCGGCGCCTGGCGGCGGCAGGTCCTGCAGGCCCTTGACCTGGCGGTCCAGCCGCGCGGCCAGCGCCAGGGCTGCTTCCAGCCGGGCCTGCGACAGGCGCTGCGCGGCCTGCGGCACCAGCCGCTCGCGCGGGCCCCAGACGCGCAGTTCGCGCATCAGCACGCCCGCCGGCTTGCCGGCCGCGAGCCCTTGCCGGACCTTGGATAATACGCGAATTTCCTCGGTCAGCGCCCACAGCACCAGCACCGTGGCCTCGCCCTCGCCGCGCAGCCCTTCGAGCATGCGCACCAGCCGCGGCACGTCGCCCGAGAGCATCGATTCCGACAGCTTGAACACGTCGTAGCGGGCCACGTTCAGCACCGCGTCGTGGACCTGGTCGAAACTCACTTCGCCGGGCGGGTACAGCAGGCCCAGCTTCTGGATTTCCTGGTGCGCCGCCAGCAGGTTGCCCTCGACCTTGTCGGCGATGAATTGCAGCGCACGCCGGCCCGGCTCTCCGCCCTGCACGTGCTGCTGCTGCAGCGCCAGCCGCTCGCCGACCCAAGCCGGCAAGCGGGTGCGGTCCACGGTGTCGACCTTGATCGACACGCCGGCGCCTTCCAGCGCCTGGAACCACGCCGACTTGGACGCGGCAAAATCCAGCCGCGGCAGCGTCACCAGCATCACCACGTCGGGCGACGGCTGCGCGGCCACGGCGCGCAGCGCCTCGCCGCCGTCCTTGCCGGGCTTGCCCGAGGGAATGCGCAACTCGACGATCTTGCGGTCGCCGAACAGCGACATCGACTGCTGCGCCTCGACCAGCCGGCCCCAGTGGAAGCCGCGTTCGGCCACCAGCACCTCGCGTTCGGTAAACCCCGCTTCGCGCGCCGCCGCGCGCAGGCGGTCGACCGCCTCCAGCACCAGCAGGTGCTCGTCGCCGTGCACCACATACAGCGGCGCCAGGCCCTTGGCCTTCGCCTGCTTCAGGTGCGCGTCGAGCCCGTCGAGCTTGAGTTGCATGCGCGCGTCAAATGGCCTTGACGGCGGCCAGCCGGCGCATCAGCTGCTGCACGATGTCGCGCTGCATGTCGCGGTACAGCTGCTGCTCTTCATAGTCCTTGGCCAGCGTGTTGGCTTCGTTGTAGGTCAGGTCGCGCGTCAGCACCAGCTGCGACGGCGCAATCAGTTCCTTGCCCGCGGCATCGCGCAGGCGGAAGGTGAAGCGCTGCGTCAGGCGGTATTCGCGCACCACGCCCTCGGTCGTGATCGACAGGATGGACTTGGTGCGGGTGTCCTGCAGCACGTCCAGCAGCGCGTCGGCCTCTTTCTGGTCGGCCACCACCTGGGTGTCAGAGCCGCCTCGGATCGCGCGGCGCAGGTCCGCGCCCATCAGCGAGTTGGGCGGGATGCCGATATACAGCCGCTTGAAGGCGAAGTCCGAGTTGCCGCGCAGATGGAAGCCGCAGCCGGCCAGCACGCCCGCGGCCGGCACTGCCAGCAGGGCTGCGAGCAGCTTGCGGCGTCCCAGGTTCAGTCGCTTCATGGTTGGCGATTCCTTTGTCAGGTTCCGGCGGGCGGACGACGGTGCTGTCAAAGCACCACGTTGACCAGGCGGCCAGGCACCACCACGATCTTCTTCGGCGCCTTGCCTTCGGCAAACTTGGCCACGGTGTCGCTGGCGGCGGCGGTGGCCTCGATTGCGGCGCGGTCGGCGTCGGCCGGCACGGTGATGCTGCCGCGCACCTTGCCGTTGATCTGCAGCACCAGCTCGATCTCGCTGCGCACCAGCGCGGCTTCATCGACCTGCGGCCAGGGGGCGTCGAGCAGGTCGCCGGCCTCGGCGGCATAGCCCAGCTGCTCCCACAGGCCGTGGGTGATGTGCGGCACCACCGGATACAGCACGCGCAGCAGGATGCCGAAGCACTCGCGGCGCGCGGCCGGCGACGCGGTCTTGGCGTCGTCCAGCGCGTTCAGCATCTTCATGGTGGCGGACACCACGGTGTTGTACTGGATGCGCTGGTAGTCGTAGTTGGCCTGCTTGAGCACGCCGTGGATCTCGCGGCGCAGCTCGGCATCGTCCGCGCCCGGCGCGCCGGCGGCCCCGTCTCGGATCGCGGCGGCGTTGGCATAGCCGTAGTTCCACACACGGCGCAGGAAGCGCGACGCGCCCTCCACGCCCGAACCGCTCCACTCCAGCTGCTGCTCGGGCGGCGCGGCGAACATCACGAACAGGCGCGCGGTGTCGGCGCCGTACTGGTCGATCAGCGCCTGCGGGTCGATGCCGTTGTTCTTGGACTTCGACATCTTCTCGATGCCGCCGATCACCACCGGCTGGCCGTCGGCGACCAGCGTGGCGCCTACCGGGCGGCCGCGCTCGTCGGTCTGCAGGTCGACCTCGGCCGGGTTGTACCAGTGCTTCTTCCCCGAGGCGTCTTCGCGGTAATAGGTCTCGTTGAGCACCATGCCCTGCGTCAGCAGGTTGGTGAAGGGCTCGTCGAACCTGACCAGGCCCAGGTCGCGCATGACCTTGGTCCAGAAGCGTGCGTACAGCAGGTGCAGGATCGCGTGCTCGATGCCGCCGATGTACTGGTCCATCGGCATCCAGTAGTCGTTGCGGGCATCGACCATGGTGGCCGCGTCCGGGCAGGTATAGCGCATGTAGTACCAGCACGAATCGATGAAGGTATCCATCGTGTCGGTCTCGCGGCGCGCGGGCTTGCCGCACGACGGGCAGGTGCACTGCAGGAAGCGCGGATCCTTGGCCAGCGGGTTGCCGGTGCCGTCCGGCACCAGGTCTTCGGGCAGCACCACCGGCAAGTCCTGTTCAGGCACCGGCACCACGCCGCAGCTGTCGCAGTGGATCAGCGGGATCGGCGTGCCCCAGTAGCGCTGGCGCGAGATGCCCCAGTCGCGCAGGCGCCAGGTGGTCTTCTTCTCGCCCAGGCCCATCGCTGCCAGGTCGGCGGCGATCGCCTCCACCGCGGCCTGGTAGCCCAGCCCATCGTACTTGCCGCTGTGGATGCAGGTGCCATGTTCCTTGTCGCCGTACCATTCCTGCCAGGCTTCGGTCGAATACGGCTGGCCCTTGACGTCGATCACCTGCTTGATCGGCAGCTGGTACTTGTTGGCGAAGGCAAAGTCGCGCTCGTCGTGCGCGGGAACGCCCATCACGGCGCCGTCGCCGTAGCTCATCAGCACGTAGTTGCCGACCCACACGTCGACCTTTTCGCCGGTCAGCGGGTGCACGACCTGCAGGCCGGTCGGCATGCCCTTCTTCTCCATGGTCGCCATGTCGGCTTCCATGACCGAGCCGTGCTTGCATTCGTCGATGAAGGCAGCCAGTTCGGGGTTGTTCAGCGCGGCGTGCGTGGCCAGCGGATGCTCGGCGGCGACCGCGCAGAAGGTCACGCCCATGATGGTGTCGGCGCGCGTGGTGAAGACGTAGAGCTTGCCGTCGTTGATCGGCTTGCCGTCCTCGCCCGGGATGTCATGGGTGAAGGCAAAGCGCACGCCCACGCTCTTGCCGATCCAGTTCTGCTGCATCACCTTGACGCGCTCGGGCCAGCCCAGCTGGTCCAGGTCGCCCAGCAGCTCCTGCGCATAGTCGGTGATGCGCAGGTAGTACATCGGGATCTCGCGCTTTTCGACCACCGCGCCCGAGCGCCAGCCGCGGCCGTCGATGACCTGCTCGTTGGCCAGCACGGTCTGGTCGACCGGGTCCCAGTTGACGGTGCCGGTCTTGCGGTAGGCGATGCCCTTCTCCAGCATCTTCAGGAACAGCCACTGGTTCCAGCGATAGTAGTCCGGGCTGCAGGTGGCAACCTCGCGCGACCAGTCGATCGCCAGGCCCATCGACTGCATCTGCTTCTTCATGTAAGCGATGTTGTCGTAGGTCCAGGCGGCCGGCGCCACGCCGTTGTTCAGCGCCGCGTTTTCCGCCGGCATGCCGAAGGCGTCCCAGCCCATCGGCATCAGCACGTTGTTGCCGTTCATGCGCAGGTAGCGCGCCATCACATCGTTGATGGTGTAGTTGCGCACGTGGCCCATGTGCAGCTTGCCCGACGGATACGGCAGCATCGAGCAGGCGTAGAACTTGGGCTTTTCCTTGCCGTCGGGCCCGGCGGCATGCTCCGACACGCGATAGGCGTCGATGGCTTGCCAGTGCTGCTGGGCGGCTTGTTCAACGGCGGAAGGAAGGTATTTGTCTTGCATGGTCGGGACAGCAGTCAGGGCAACGGTCAAGCCAGCGTCTGCGCGGCAACTGGCCTGCCGGCATCGGGGAAGATTCGTTGGAAAGTAAGCGGCGGGCGCCAGTCTGGGCGCCCGCCCGGCGTGCAATGCTAAAGCAATCGATTATAACCGTGGCGGCAGCGCTGGCCGCCCGCGGCGGCCTTACTTCAGGCCCAGCACGTCCTGCATGTCGAACAGCCCGTTGGCCTTGTCGGCCAGGAAACGGGCCGAACGCACCGCGCCGTCGGCATACGACTGGCGGCTCGACGACTTGTGGCTGATCTCGATGCGCTCGCCGATGCCGGCGAACATCACGGTGTGGTCGCCGACGATGTCGCCGCCGCGAATGGTGGCAAAACCGATCGAACCCGGGTCGCGCTCGCCGGTATGGCCTTCGCGGGCGAACACGCCGCAGGTCTTGAGGTCGCGGCCCAGCGCATCGGCGATCACTTCGCCCATCTTCAGCGCGGTGCCCGACGGTGCGTCGACCTTGAAGCGGTGGTGGGCCTCGATCACCTCGATGTCATAGCCGCTCGACAGCAGCCTGGCCGCGACTTCCAGCAGCTTGAAGGTGGCATTGACGCCGACGCTGAAGTTGGCGGCAAAGACGATGCCGATCGATTTGGCGGCCTCGGCCAGCGCGGCCTTGCCGGCCTCGTCGAAGCCGGTGGTGCCGACCACCATCTTGACGCCCAGCTTCTGCGCCGCTTGCAGGTGCGCCAGCGTGCCTTCCGGGCGGGTGAAGTCGATCAGGCAATCCGCGCCGGCCAGGCCGGCGTCCAGGTCCGCCGTGATCGCCACGCCGGTGTTGCGGCCCAGGAACAGGCCCGCATCCTGGCCCAGCGCCGGCGAGCCCGGCAGGTCGAGCGCGCCCGACAGCTTCACGCCCTCGGTGTTCAGCACTTGTTCGATCAGCATGCGGCCCATGCGGCCCGATGCGCCTGCGATGGCGATGTTCATGGTGTCTGGCTCTGCGGAATATGCGCGGTGCGCGAAAGAGAAACGAGCCGGCCATGACTGGCCGGCCCGGAAAACCGGCAGCGCGCCGCGGCTGGCGCGCGTGATCGATCAGTTGGCGGCGGGCTTGGTTGCGTCGGCAGGCGCGGTGGCCTGGGCCGGAGCAGACGCTTCGGCGGCGGGCTGCACCGCCTGCGCCGGTTGTGCGGGAGCGCCGGACGCTTCCGGCTGCGCCTGCCGCGGCACGAAGTTCTCGACCGTGGTCTGCTGCTCGGCCGGGGCCGGGGCCGGGGCCGGGGCCGCGGCTGCGCTGGTGGATATCCTGCCCGGCGTCTGCTCCTTGAGCGCCTTCTTCATGCCGTCGATTTCGGCGATCAGCTCATACTCGGACGGCAGTTCGTCACCGCCAAACTTGACCAGGCGCTCGCCCTCGAAGAACACCGTGTAGCGGCGCTGCTGGACCACGGAGGTATTGCCGCGGCGGAACGAAAACACATAATCCCAGCGGTTGGCATGGAACACGTCGTTCAGCAGCGGCGTGCCGAGCAGGAACCTGACCTGGTCGCGGGTCATGCCTTCGCGCAGCTGCGAGGCGGCTTCGCGCGAGACGAAGTTGCCCTGCACGATGTTGATCCGGTACGGCGTGATGGCGTTGGCTACCTTGCGCGAAGTGGAATCGTAGGCCGAGCAGGCGCCGGCCAGCAGGGCCGCGGCCAGCAGGGAAACAACCAGCGTCGGACGCATGGCGGACGAACGGATAGAACGCATGGATCTCGTTTCCGGAGGGAAAGAAAAGTAACGCGGCAGAGAACGGCTGCGCAGGCATAAAAATGGCGCAAAATGCGCCGATTGCACCCCACGCGCGGATGGCATCTGCCGCCGCAACCACATGGGTCGGCAGCCTCGCCGGGCACGCGATGCCGACCCGGGACATCGTCGGCACGAGCGACTTTTGCTGCCAAAACCCTTATGATTCAACTATCCAGACATTGTACTCTAGGGAGTCACCCACATGCCGAGTCCGGCGGACCTCAAGAATATCGGCCTGAAGGCGACCGTGCCCAGGCTGAAGATTCTTGAAATTTTTCAGACCAGCGAACAGCGTCACCTGAGCGCGGAAGACGTCTACCGCATCCTGCTCAACGAGCATATGGATATCGGCCTGGCCACCGTCTACCGCGTGCTGACCCAGTTCGAGCAAGCCGGCCTGCTGTCACGCAACAACTTCGAGTCCGGCAAGGCGATCTTCGAGCTCAACGAAGGCAAGCACCACGATCACCTGGTGTGCCTGGACTGCGGCCGGGTCGAGGAATTCTTCGATTCCGAGATCGAGCAGCGCCAGCAAAGCATTGCGCGCGAGCGCGGCTTCACCCTGCAGGAACATGCGTTGTCGCTGTACGGCAACTGCACCAAAACAAACTGTCCCCACAGACCTAAACGATAAGCAACCGCTCGCTCCCTTGCCGGAGCGCAGACGGGCAACAAAAAACCGGCGCCAGGCGCCGGTTTTTTGTTGGTGGCGTGCAGCAGCCACGGCTCAGCGCGCCTGCAGGTCCTGCAGGTCCTGCTCGCTCACCGCCCGTGCCGTGCGTGCCGGCGGCAGGCCGACGAACTCGCCCACCACCTGGCGGAACAGGCCGCGCGCCCACACCAGCATCGGGTGAGTGTTGCGGCTGCGATGCCAGAACATGTTCAGGCCGAGCGTGGTGTTCAGCTCTGCCGGCAGCGGGAAGGCCTTCAAACCATAGGTTTCGCAGGCCATGTCCTTGGTCAGCGCATTGACGGTGAAGATCATGTCGGTCTGCGAGGCCAGTTCTGCCTGGGCCCGCCACGAATGTACCGTCAGTGAGGCATTGCGCTTGAGGCCGCGCTGCTGCAGTGCGTAGTCAAGCGGAATCAGCGAAGGCGCCGGGCGTCCCGAGCCACCGGAGTGCGCCATGAAGATATGGCCGCAGTCCAGGTATTGCTCCAGCGTGCAGTGGCCCTTCAGCACCGGATGGTCCTTGCGCGCGCACACCCACAGGTTCAGCGACGTCACCATTTCCTCGACGATTTCCGGATGGCGGGTCGGGAACGGCGAGAATGCCAGGTCGAGTTCATTGGCGCGCATCGAGGCCACGTCGGTTTCCCACGAATGGGACTCGACCAGCTTGATATGCAGGTCCGGCGCCAGCGCCTTGATGCGCAGCACGAAACGGTTGAACACCGTATCGCCCAGTTCCGCGGCAAAGCCGATGCTGAGCGTGCCGGTGGCGGTGGCCGGATCGAAGTTGTCCGCGTCGCCCTCGTTGATCGACGACCACAGGTCCAGCATGTCGCGGACCTTGGGCCCCAGCTCGAGCGCGCGCGGTGTCGGCGTCAGCCCGTGCGGGACGCGGATAAAGAGTGGATCGTCAAAGATTTCGCGCAGCCTGCCCAGCGAATGCGAGACCGCCGGCGCGGTCATGTGCATCTTCTCAGCCACGTAGGTGGCATTACGCTTGCTCAGCAGCTCGGTGAAGATCACTAGAAGCTTTGTGTCTACGTTCACCATGATCAGGCCCCGGTCAGATTTTTCACAGCTAAGATGGCCCCACCACTTGCACTGGCTGCACATCAGATTTCAACAGCGTCTTAATAGTGTAAGAGGAAAAATCAGGCTCGGAAAGCAAATTCGGCATTTCTGAAACGGCCGCGCACGACATTACTTCGAAAAATTGCGCGATTTTGCCGCCATTGATTGCAGATGCGTACATTACTGGCGGCTCAACCGGCACTTCATTCCCGCAGGACCTGCAACTTCGGTTTCCACTTTTATCATTCTTTTCTGACGCAACTATTTCAGTGGCGCCAGCAGACCAGCCATCCTGCCTGAAAAAAGAAAAACGCGCCCGCAGGCGCGTTTCCGTGCTGTGGTAGCGGCGGATTACTTGGCCACCACGCGCGCCATTTCCAGGCACTTGTTCGAGTAGCCCCACTCGTTGTCGTACCAGCTCACCACCTTGATGAAGGTGCCGTCCAGCGCGATGCCGGCTTCGGCATCGAAGATCGAGGTGCGGGCATCGCCGCGGAAGTCGGTGGCAACGACCTTGTCTTCGGTGTAGCCCAGCACGCCCTTCAACGCGCGCTGGCTCTGGGCCTTCATCTCGGCACAGATTTCTTCGTACGAAGCGGACTTTTCCAGCTCGACGGTCAGGTCGACCACCGACACGTCGGAGGTCGGCACGCGGAACGACATGCCGGTCAGCTTCTTGTTCAGCTGCGGGATCACCACGCCCACGGCCTTGGCGGCGCCGGTCGACGACGGGATGATGTTTTCCAGGATGCCGCGGCCGCCGCGCCAGTCCTTGTTGGACGGGCCGTCAACGGTCTTCTGCGTGGCGGTGGCGGCGTGCACGGTGGTCATCAGGCCGCGCTTGATGCCCCACTTGTCGTTCAGCACCTTGGCCACCGGGGCCAGGCAGTTGGTGGTGCAGCTGGCGTTGGAGATGATCGCCTCGCCCTTGTACGTGTCGTGGTTCACGCCGTACACGAACATCGGGGTGTCGTCCTTGGACGGGGCCGACATGATCACCTTCTTGGCGCCCGCGTCGATGTGCTTCTGCGCGCCTTCCTTGGTCAGGAAGATGCCGGTCGACTCGATCACGACGTCGGCGCCGACCTCGCCCCACTTGAGCTCAGCCGGATCCTTGACGGCGGTCAGGCGGATCTTCTTGCCGTTGACGACCAGGGTGTTACCGTCGACCGACACTTCGCCGTCGAAGCGGCCGTGCACCGAGTCGTACTTCAGCATGTAGGCCAGATAGTCGGGCTCGAGCAGGTCGTTGATGGCAACGACTTCGATGTCCTTGAAGTTGGCGGCGGCGGCGCGGAACACCATGCGTCCGATGCGGCCGAAGCCGTTGATGCCGATCTTGATGGTCATGACTGTCTCTCCTGAGGATCGATTGAAACCGGTGGGCGCCGCGTCTGCCGCGCGCACCGCGCGGCTCCAGCGCCCGGATGCTTAGATAAGGGAGTCCTTCACCGTACGGACCACATTCTCGACGGTAAAGCCGAAGTGCTTGAACAGCACGCCGGCCGGGGCCGATTCACCGAAGGTATCGATGCCCACCACCGCCTGGACCTGGTACTTCCACCAGAAGTCCGTCACGCCCGCCTCGACCGCCACGCGCGGCACGCCGGCCGGCAGCACGCTGGCCTTGTAGGCGGTGTCCTGCTTGTCGAACACGGTGGTCGCGGGAATCGACACCACGCGCACATGCACGCCTTCGGCGGCCAGCGCATCGGCGGCGCCCACGGCCAGGCCCACTTCCGAGCCGGTGGCCAGGATCACGGCGTCCGGACGGCCGGTCTTGGCATTGACGCTGTCGCGCAGCACGTAGCCGCCGCGCGCGATATTGGCGCGGGTGGCGTCGTCGCGCTGCTGGAACGGCAGGTTCTGGCGGCTGAAGATCAGGCAGCTCGGGCCGTTCTCGCGGCGGATCGCCTCAGCCCAGGCCACGGCGGTCTCGGTGGTGTCGGCGGTACGCCAGACGTCCATGTTGGGGATCAGGCGCAGGCTGGCGACGTGCTCGATCGACTGGTGCGTCGGGCCGTCTTCGCCCAGGCCGATCGAGTCATGGGTGAACACGAACAGCGAGCGGATCTTCATCAGCGCCGCCATGCGCAGCGCATTGCGGCTGTAGTCCGAGAAGGTCAGGAAGGTCGCGCCGTAGGGGATGTAGCCACCGTGCAGCGTGATGCCGTTCATGATGGCGCTCATGCCGAATTCGCGCACGCCGTAGTTGATGTGGTTGCCCCAGGCGTCCACGCGCACGGCCTTGCTGCCCGACCAGTTGGTCAGGTTCGAGCCGGTCAGGTCGGCCGAGCCGCCGAGGAACTCGGGCAGCACCGGGCCGAAGGCCTCGATGGTGTTCTGGCTGGCCTTGCGGGTGGCGATGGTCTCGGCCTTTTCCTCGCACTTGGCAATGAAGGCTTCCACGGCGGCATCGAACGAACCCGGCAGCTCTCCCTTCATGCGGCGGGTGAATTCGCCGGCCTCGTACGGGTGGCGCTCGGCATACGATTCGAACAGCGCGTTCCAGGCACGTTCCAGCGCCTGGCCGTTGGCCTTGGCGTCCCAGGCGTCGTAGACCTCGGCCGGCACCTCGAACGGGGCGTGGGCCCAGCCCAGCGCCTCGCGCGTGGCCAGCACTTCGGCGCCGCCCAGCGGGGCGCCGTGCACGTCGTGGCCGCCTTCCTTGTTGGGCGCGCCCTTGCCGATCTTGGTACGGCAGCAGATCAGGGTGGGCTTGTCGCTGGCCTTGGCCTGCGCGATGGCGTTGTCGACCGCGACCACGTCGTGGCCGTCGATGCCGCGGATCACGTTCCAGCCGTAGGCTTCGAAGCGCTTCGGGGTGTCGTCGTTGAACCAGTGCACCACGTCGCCGTCGATCGAGATGCCGTTGTCGTCCCACAGCGCAATCAGCTTGTTCAGCTTCAGCGTGCCGGCCAGCGAGCAGGCCTCGTGCGAGATGCCTTCCATCAGGCAGCCGTCGCCCAGGAACACATAGGTGTAGTGGTCGACGATGTCGAAGCCCGGGCGGTTGAATTCCTCGCCCAGCAGGCGTTCGGCCAGCGCCATGCCGACCGCGTTGGTAATGCCCTGGCCGAGCGGGCCCGTGGTGGTCTCCACGCCCGGGGTGATGCCGTATTCCGGGTGGCCGGCGGTCTTGCTGTGCAGCTGGCGGAAGTTCTTCAGCTCTTCGACCGGCAGGTCGTAGCCGGTCAGGTGCAGCAGCGCGTAGATCAGCATCGAGCCATGGCCGTTGGACAGCACGAAGCGGTCGCGGTCGGCCCACTGCGGGTTGCCCGGGTTGTGCTTCAGGTGCCGGCCCCACAGCGCCACGGCGATGTCTGCCATGCCCATCGGCGCACCGGGGTGGCCGGAATTGGCCTGCTGGACGGCGTCCATGGCAAGCACGCGGATGGCGTCGGCCATCAGCTTGGCGGGCTGGGAAGCAAAAGGACTTGTGGCGGGATGGGCAAGGGCGGACATGCGGGCGGATTCGGCGTAAGCCTTGGCGGCAGGAAAACCGCAATTTTAGCAGAAGCCAGGGGGTTCTCCGGACTGCCGGACGCCCCGTCGGCCGAGTCCGGGCGATCATCGCAGGCCGCCCGCGCAGCCGCATGCCGGCAAGCGGAACTATCCGGGCCCCGGCATGCCTGATGCTTCACCCCGACGCCATGCCACGGAACGTGGCGCGGCACTTCGACAGCGTAGCGCGGCACGCGTAAGATGCACTCTCGCACCGCGCGGCCCGCCGCCGCGCCGGGTTTCCCGCAATCAGGAGACGATCATGACCAGACCGGCCAACACCCCCTGGCTCACCCCCTACCTGACCGTCGCCAACGGCCGCGCCGCGCTGGACTTCTATGGCCGCGCCTTCGGCTTCAGCCCCGGCAACGTGGTCGACGAGAACGGCGTCCCGACCCACGCCGAGATGCACTACCAGGGCCAGCTGGTGGTGATGTTCGCGCCCGAAGGCGCGTGGGGCAGCACGGCGCGCACGCCGCGCTCGCTGGGCGTGGAGTGCCCGCAGACTTTCTATGTCTATTGCGACGATGTCGACGCCATGCACCAGCGCGCGGTCGATGCCGGGGCGGTCAGCCTGATGGCGCCGGCCGACCAGTTCTGGGGCGACCGCTACTGCATGGTCGAGGATCCCGATGGCTACCGCTGGGGCTTCGGCAAGCCGCTGGCCGAGGCCAGCCAGGCCAGTCAGGCAAGCTGATGGCGCCACGATTTTTTGTCGGCGGCGCGGACGCCGTGCTGGCCGCCGACTCCGATTTCACGCTGCCCGAACCCGTGGTGCGCCACGCGCAGGTGCTGCGCCTGGCGCCGGGCGACGCCATCACCCTGTTCGATGGCCGCGGCGGCAGCCACGCCGCCACGCTGGTCGAGCTGGGCAAGCGCCACGCGCTGGCGCGCATCGGCGCGCATGACGCCGCCGAGGCCGAGCCGCCGTTCCGCGTCACGCTGGCACAGGGCCTGGCCGGCGGCGACAAGATGGACTGGCTGATCGAGAAAGCCGTCGAACTGGGCGTCGCGGCGATACAGCCGCTGCAGGCCAGCCGCTCGGTGGTGCGCTTGTCCGGCGAACGCGCGCAGAAACGCCAGGCACACTGGCAGGCCCTGGTCCAGGCCGCCTGCGAGCAATGCGGCCGAAATCGTTTGCCGGCGGTGACGGAGGTCACTAACTTGGATACGTGGCTGGCGCGCGCAGACCGGTCCGGCAACGGCGGCACCAGGCTGCTGGTGTCGCCGCGTGCCGCGCAAGCGCTGCCGGCGCTGGTGGCGGAACGGCGCGAGGCCTTGCTGGCCGATGGCGTCACCTTGCTGATCGGCCCGGAAGGCGGGCTGGCACCCGAAGAAGAGCAGGCCGCGCTGCGGGCGGGTTTCACCGGCGTGTCGCTCGGTCCGCGCATCCTGCGCACGGAAACCGCCGGGCTTGCGTGCCTGGCAACCCTGAACGCCTTGCTGGGCGGATTCTGACGACAGGGCCGCCCCGGCCCTGTGTCACCTTGCAACCCTGACTGAAAGGAGTCGACCATGGGACTACTCGATAGCGTGCTGGGCGGTGTGCTCGGACAGCTCGGCGGCGCGCGCGGCGAGGATGGCCAGGCCGGCGGGCTCGACCCCAAGCTGATGATGGCGCTCGGCCTGCTGGCGACGCTGGCCATGCGCAGCCGCGCGCAAGGTGGCGATGCCGCCGGCGACGCACCCGCGGCCGATGATGGCCTGGGCGGGCTGGGCAGCCTCGGCGGGCTGCTGGGCGGCATGCTCGGCGGCGGCGCCGGCACGCCCGGCGGCGCTACCGGCGGTCTCGACCTGGGCTCGCTGCTCGGCGGC
The DNA here is from genome assembly GCF_900250115.1 of Cupriavidus taiwanensis. Taxonomy (NCBI): domain Bacteria; kingdom Pseudomonadati; phylum Pseudomonadota; class Betaproteobacteria; order Burkholderiales; family Burkholderiaceae; genus Cupriavidus; species Cupriavidus taiwanensis. The sequence continues at coordinate 2,922,523 of NZ_LT984803.1, forward strand.
CTGCTGGGCGGCCAGGGCGGCGCGCCGGCCAACAGCCAGGCGCTGGGCGCGGCCGCCGGCGGCATCGGCGCGCTGCAGCAGATCCTGGCGCAGGCGGGGCTCGGCGAACAGGTCGATTCGTGGATCGCCAGTGGCGCCAACCAGCCCGTCACGCCGTCAGCGCTGAGTGATGCGCTGAACGACACCGGCGCGCTGCAGTCGCTGGCGCAGAGCACCGGCATGTCGGAGGACGACGTGGCGGCACAGCTGAGCGAAGGCCTGCCGGAACTGATCGACCGGCTCACGCCGCATGGGCACCTGCCGGCGCAGGAATAAGCGCCCTATCTGCCCCGACAAGCAAAAAGCCCGCATCAGCGGGCTTTTTGCCTGGTATGCCGTGGAACGGCAGCCGCGCGCTCAAGCGAACGAGTAGAACACGCGGAACTGCACCTTGCGCTCGCCCCAGAACTCCGCGGCGTCGCGGAACACGTCGAGCAGCACCTCGCGCGCTTCCTTGTCGAACTTCTGAGCGATCGGCAGTCCCTCCAGCACGATCACGAAACCCGGCTGCGGGCCGGCCTTGTAGATCATGTCGGTCAGGCAGTCGGCCAGCGCATCGAAATTCTTGCCGAAATGCTTGGGAAAGGTGAACGAGGTGGCGATGGTTTCGAGGATCTCCGCCTTGCTGGCGCAATGCGCGCAATTGGCATAGAGAAAATGCTGGCCGAGATCGGCCGCGGCCTGGGCCAGTTCCGGCACGCGGAAGGCGCGGATCGACTGGACGATGTTCGGACGCACCGTCTTGAACAGGTTCATGGCCCCCTCGCTGGTGCCGTCGTTCCAGCCGGGACCGGCGGGCATGGCCACGGGCGCGGTCGCGGGCGGGAGTTTTTGCATGAGCTCCTGGCTCGGCATCATCAGCACGTTGTCGTATAGGTTCTGGGCCTGCTGCTGAGCCCGCTGCCAGCCATCTCCGGCGCCGCGCTCTTCGCGGGCGGCAAGGGCGTCGCCCAGTCCGAAAATGTCAGTCATCATTTGAGTATCCGTTTGAAGCTGTTGTAGTGGTCTTCCGTGTAGTAACAATCGTTGGCAGCGCGCTGTTCCCCGCCGCAGACGATCCGCTTGGCTCCCCGGTTCCGGCTCCTGGCGCTCTTGACCGTGTATTCGCGGTAATAACCGCGTTCTCTTTGCGGCAGGATGCGTTCGTAGTTGCCGAATCTCGAGCCGTCCTTGTCATACGCGAACGGGCCGCCGGCTTCGATGCGCTCCAGGGTCTGCCGCGCTTCGTTGGGCAACTGCTGCACTGCAATGGTTCCCAGCCCTTCGGTCTGCGCCTGGCGTGCCAGGGTCGGCTGCGCCAGGGCCAGCACCAGCGCCGCGCCGGTCAGGGACCGGGCCAGCATGCGCGTTGCCTGCCGCATCGGAGAAACTTGGAAACCCACGTTGCTTGTCTTGGTTGAACCGGAAATCGAGCCTGCCGCTGGTTGGGTAGACGATCTGTCCGGGCCACCCTGGCCTGCCCCTCTGCGCTGCATGAAGCGTCGCAAGAGGAATGCCGGCCGCACCGGGGCGCTCATGGCGAGCGCCTGTATCAAAGGCGTAAGGTTACGCGCATGCACGCAATTAATCAATCCCGGCCCTGTTGCAGCGCAATTTCTTCAATTGTTTCAATATGTTAAGCGTATGTGTGCGCATACTAACCAGAATCACGAGGGGATAAAAAAAGCCGGGCAAACCCGGCTTTTCGTCACCCTGGCCCGTAACGGGCCAGCGAAATCGGCTCAGCGCTTGGCGGCGGCGTCGACCACCACCAGCGACGTCATGTTGACGATGCGGCGCACCGTCGCCGACGGCGTCAGGATGTGGACCGGCGCCTTCACACCCAGCAGGATCGGCCCGATCGCGACATTGTTGCCCGCGGCAACCTTGAGCAGGTTGTACGAGATGTTGGCCGCGTCGATATTCGGGCACACCAGCAGGTTCGCCTCACCCTTGAGCGTGCCGTCCGGCACCAGCTGGTCGCGCAGCTTCTGGTCGAGCGCGCAGTCGCCGTGCATTTCGCCGTCGATCTCCAGCTCCGGCGCCTGCTCGCGCAGGATCGCCAGGGTTTCGCGCATCTTGCGCGCCGACGGCGCCTCGGACGAGCCGAAGTTTGAATGCGACAGCAGGCCGACCTTGGGTTCGATGCCGAAGCGCTTCAGCTCTTCCGCGGCCATCAGCGTGATCGCGGCCAGTTCCTCTGCGTTCGGGTCGACGTTGACGTGGGTATCCACCAGGAAGATCTGGCGGCCCGGCAGCACCAGGCCGTTCATCGCCGCATAGACCTTGTTGGTACCGCCCAGCACCTGGTCGATATAGCGCAGGTGCGCCGCGGTGTTGCTGACGGTGCCGCAGATCATGCCGTCGGCCTCGCCCTTGTGCACCAGCATGGCGCCGATCAGCGTGGTGCGGCGGCGCATTTCGAGCTTGGCGTACTGCGGCGTGATGCCCTGGCGGGCCATCATGCGGTAGTAGGCGTCGGAATAATCGCGGAAGCGCTCGTCGTGTTCCGGGTTGACCACGGTGAAGTCCACGCCGGCGCGCAGGCGCAGGCCGAAGCGCTCGATGCGGTGCTGCAGCACGGCGGGGCGGCCGATCAGGATCGGGTTGGCCAGCTTTTCGTCGACGATCACCTGCACCGCGCGCAGCACGCGCTCTTCCTCGCCCTCGGCGAAGACGATGCGCTTCTTCTCCATCTCGACCTTGCGCGCGGCGGCGTAGATCGGCTTCATCACCGTGCCGGAGTGGTACACGAACTGCTGCAGCTGCAGGCGGTACGCGTCCATGTCCTCGATCGGGCGCGCGGCCACGCCGGACTTCATCGCGGCTTCGGCCACGGCCGGTGCCACCTTGACGATCAGGCGCGGGTCGAACGGCTTCGGGATCAGGTATTCCGGACCGAACGAAAGGTCCTGGATGCCGTAGGCGGTGGCAACGATATCGCTCTGCTCCTGGCGCGCCAGTTCGGCCAGCGCATTGGCCGCGGCAATCTCCATCTCGCGCGTGATGGTGGTGGCGCCGCAGTCCAGCGCGCCGCGGAAGATGAACGGGAAGCACAGGACGTTGTTGACCTGGTTCGGGTAGTCGGTACGGCCGGTGGCCATCACCGCGTCCGGACGCACTTCCTTGACCAGTTCCGGCGAGATTTCCGGGTTCGGGTTGGCCAGCGCCAGCACCAGCGGCTTGTCGGCCATGCGCTGGACCATGTCCTGCTTCAGCACGCCTGCTGCGGACAGGCCGAGGAAAATGTCGGCGCCGTCGATCACTTCGCCCAGCTTGCGCTTGTCGGTCTTTTGCGAGAAGCGCGCCTTCTCGGGGTCCATCAGCTCGGTGCGGCCCTCATAGACCACGCCGGCGAGGTCGGTCACCCAGATGTTTTCGATCGGCAGGCCGATATCGACCAGCAGATCCAGGCAGGCCAGCGCGGCCGCGCCGGCGCCGGAGGCCACCAGCTTGACCTTGGTGATGTCCTTGCCGACCACCTTCAGGCCGTTGATGACGGCAGCGGCCACCACGATGGCGGTGCCGTGCTGGTCGTCGTGGAAGACCGGAATCTTCATCTTCTCGCGCAGCTTGCGCTCGACGTAGAAGCACTCCGGTGCCTTGATGTCTTCCAGGTTGATGCCGCCGAAGGTGGGCTCCAGCGCGGCGATGATCTGGACCAGCTTTTCCGGGTCCTTTTCGTCGATTTCGATATCGAACACGTCGATACCGGCAAATTTCTTGAACAGCCCGCCCTTGCCTTCCATCACCGGCTTGGATGCCGCGGCGCCAATATCGCCCAGGCCCAGCACGGCGGTGCCGTTGGTGATCACCGCGACCAGGTTGCCGCGCGCGGTATAGCGGAACGAGTTGGCCGGATCGGAAACGATTTCTTCACAAGCCGCCGCCACCCCGGGCGAATACGCCAGGGCCAGGTCGCGCTGGTTCGACAGGGGCTTGGTCGGCGTGACCGAGATCTTGCCGGGGGTGGGAAACTCGTGATACTCGAGCGCCGCTTTGCGCAGCGCCTCGCGCTGCTGCTGTTTCAGATCGTCTTGGGACGGGGACTGTGGGCTGGTCATCGGCGCATCTTCCAATCGGTGGAGCCGTCATTGACGAGGCGGGGACGATCGGCGGACCGGCTCCACGCGTCCGCCCTTCTCTTCCTTTGGAACCCAGCATTTTATATAGTGAAAAACTATTTCACAATAAGCGTTTTGCTTGGGGCACCTTTGCGATTCGGTACAATATGCCCCATCCTCCCGGGCAACACCAGCAAGCGTAGCGCCGAGCCGGCAAAGCGGCGCAGCGCATGGCGGTCATGGCTGTGATGCGCGGCAGTATCTTGCTGAAACGCACGGCGCGCCCCATGCTGATGCCGCGCCGCTGCGGGATTTTCCGCAAACCCGCTGATCTGCCGCAAAATCCCGCCGTCACTCCACCGCCCGTCCCGGCACGTCGTCGACCCATGCCCAACGCCCAGTCCGTCCAGCTCTCCGAATTCGACCTGATCCGCCGCTATTTCACACGGCCGGTGCGCAAGGCTGCGCTCGGCGTGGGCGATGACTGCGCGCTGGTCGAGGGCCGTCCGGGACACCATCTGGCCATCAGCACCGACATGCTGGTCAGCGGCCGCCATTTCTTTCCCGACGTGGCGCCGCGGGCGCTCGGCCACAAGGCGCTGGCCGTGAACCTGTCAGATCTCGCCGCCATGGGTGCCGAGCCCCGCGCCTTCACGCTGGCGCTGGCCTTGCCGGAGGCCGAGCCCGACTGGCTGGCCGAACTTGCCGCCGGCATGCTGGCGCTGGCCGACGAACATGGTTGCGAACTGGTGGGCGGCGACACCACGCGCGGCCCGCTGACGCTGTCGCTGACGGTATTCGGCGACGTGCCGCTGCGCGCCGCGCTGCGCCGCGACGCCGCGCACCCGGGCGACGATATCTGGATTTCCGGCACCCTGGGCGACGCGCGGCTGGCGCTGGGCGACTGCCGCGGCGAATGGCTGCTGCCCGAACCCGAGTTCAGCCAGGTCCGCCCCCGCATGGACACGCCCACGCCGCGGGTGGCGCTGGGCATGGCCTTGCGGGGTGTGGCGCATGCAGCACTTGACATTTCGGACGGCCTGATTGGGGATCTCGGCCATATCCTGGTCCGCTCTCAGGTCGGGGCCCTGGTCGATATCGACGCCTTGCCCCGCTCGGCAGTGCTGGCCGGCCAAAGCGACGCCATCCAGCGCGAATGCGTGCTGGCCGGCGGCGACGACTATGAACTGTGCTTCACCGCGCCGGCGGGCCAGCGCGACGCCGTTGCCGCGATCGGCGAGCGGCTGGCGCTGCCGCTGACGCGCGTCGGCACGATCACGCCCGAGCCGGGCCTGCGGCTGGTCGACCGCGCCGGCAACCCGACCCGCTACGAGGGCGCCAGCTTCGACCATTTCGCTGCCCCCTGACACTCGGTCACAGGCATGTCATGATGCCGGCATCGGCGCCTGCGCGGGCACGGGAATCCCGCACGAATCGCAGCGCAGCCGGCCATAACCATAAGCCGCATCCGCATCACACGAGCCAACTTTGATGTCCACCTTCCCTCCCGGGGCCGCGCCGCGCGACCCCGCCCTGACCCTGGAAGCCGGCCAGACCGTCAAGGTCACGCGCCCCAGCGCGCGCTTCATGCTGGCGCATCCGGCGCACCTGATCGCCTTCGGCTTCGGCTCGGGCCTGTCGCCGGTCGGCCCCGGCACCGTCGGCACGCTTTACGCCTGGCTCTCGTTCGTGGTGATCTCACTGTGGATCGAGCCCGCCGCCTGGCTGTGGATCATCGCCGGCGGCTTCGTGCTGGGCCTGTGGGCGTGCGCCCGCACCGCGCGCGACATGGGCGTGCACGACCACGGGAGCATGGTCTGGGACGAGATCGTCGCGTTCTGGCTGGTGCTGGCCTTTGTCATGCCGACCGGCTTCTGGGGCCAGTTCGCCGCGTTCCTGTGGTTCCGGCTGTTCGATATCGCCAAGCCGGCCCCGATCGGCCACTATGACCGCGCCCTGAAAGGCCCGGGCTTGCGCGGCGGCTTCGGCGTGATGTTCGACGATATCTTCGCGGCGTTCTACACGCTGCTGGTGTTTGCGCTGTGGCGCTCGTTCTGAGCGGCGAACGCCAGACTGATTCCCCCAAAACAACCCTGCACCCATCATGTCCGTCAGCCGCCTGCTCGACCAGCTCGCCATCCAGGCCGGCGTAGCCCTAGCCGACAAATCCCTGATGCTCGCCACCGCCGAATCCTGCACCGGCGGCCTGGTCGCCGCCGCCATTACCGACGTGTCGGGCTCGTCGGGCTGGTTCGAGCGCGGCTTCGTCACGTATTCCAACGAGGCCAAGTCCACCATGCTGGGCGTGCCGGCCAAGCTGATCCGCGATCACGGCGCGGTCAGCGAGGAAGTGGCGCGCGCGATGGCGGAAGGGGCGCTGCTGAACAGCCGCGCGCAGGTTTCCCTGTCGATCACCGGGGTCGCCGGCCCCAACGGCGGCACCCCGGAAAAGCCGGTTGGCATGGTGTGCTTCGGCTGGAGCAACCGCATCACCACCATCGTCGAAACCCAGCGCTTTCCCGGCGACCGCGCGCAGATCCGGCGTCAGGCGGCCGAGCACGCGATGCGCGGCCTGGTGGAGCTGTTGCGTAACGAGGCCTGAAAGACCGGCCGCGGCAAGCAGCCCGATCCAAAAAAAACCGCGCCAGCAGGCGCGTTTTTTTTATCCTGCCGCGTGTGGCGGCCGTGGCGGTCAGCCGTGGCGATAGCGGTTGATGGTATCGCGCGTCTGCAGCGCAACGTTGCGCGCAGCCGCCGCGAAGTCTTTCTCGCGGCTGGCGTACAGGATGGCTCGCGAAGAGTTGATCATCATGCCGGTGCCGTCGGCGGTGCGACCGGCCTTCACCGTGGCCTCGATGTCGCCGCCCTGGGCGCCGATGCCGGGAATCAGCAGCGGCATGTCGCCGACGATCTGGCGCACCCGCGCGATCTCATTGGGGAAAGTCGCGCCGACCACCAGGCCCATCTGGCCGGTGGTGTTCCAGCGCTCGCGCGCGGCCTCGGCCACGAGCTGGTACAGCGGCTTGCCGTCGACCTGCAGGAACTGCACGTCCGAGCCGCCCGGGTTGGAGGTGCGGCACAGCACGATCACGCCGCGGTCCGGGTAGGCGAGGTAGGGCTGCATCGAGTCGAAGCCCATGTACGGGCTGACCGTGACCGCATCGGCCTTGTAGCGCTCGAAGGCTTCCAGCGCATAGTGCTCGGCGGTCGAGCCGATGTCGCCGCGCTTGGCGTCGAGGATCACCGGGATGCCGGGGTGGGCGTCGTGGATATAGTGGATCAGCTGCTCGAGCTGGTCTTCGGCGCGCTGCGAATGGAAGTAGGCGATCTGCGGCTTGAAGGCGCACACCAGGTCCGCGGTGGCGTCGACGATCTCGCGGCAGAACGAGAAGATGGCGCCGCCGGCCCCGGTCAGGGACAGAGGAAGCTTGTGCGGGTCTGGATCGAGCCCGACGCACAGGAGGGAATCGTTGCGCTGCCAGGCGGCAGCAAGCTGCTCGATGAAGGTCATGGGTACTCGAAATGTCCTGGTGGCGCCGGCGTCTCATCATGAGGCCCGTCGTGACCGATGGACTCGGCCGGCGCGGTTGGCCGCAGTGGCGTGAAAACCTTTCATCCCTGCAGCATATGTCGCTTTCGGCAATTTTACCCGCTGCGTGCTATCGTTTTGCGCTTCGTCTCAAAACAATGCGCGGCATCCCGCACAGCCGCGTCCCGCCATGTCTCTCGATCGCCGTGGTCTCTTCCTGCTTGTGGTGCTGACGCTCGCCTGGGGCATCAACTGGCCCATCATGAAGGTGGGCGTGGCGCATTTCCCGGCAATGGGTTTTCGCCTGCTGTGCATGGCCGGCGGGCTGGTGGCGCTGGGGCTGGCGCTGCGGCTGCGCGGCGATTCGCTGGCCGTGCCGCGGCGCGAATGGGGCACGGTATTGCGGCTGGCGCTGCCCAACATGGTGATCTGGCACCTGTTCGCGATCTGCGCGGTCAAGATGCTGTCGTCTGGCCGCGCCGCCATCCTCGGCTACACCATGCCGATCTGGGCGGTGGTCTGGGGCCTGGTCTTCTTCCGCGAGCGCATCGGCGCATGGGCCTGGCTGGGTATCGGCTGCGCGCTGGCGGGCACGGTGCTGCTGCTGTCGGGCGAACTCGCCGCGCTGACCGGCAGCCCCGCCGGCACGCTGCTGATGCTGCTGGCCGCGGCCGGCTGGGGCTTCGGCACCCAGCTGATGAAGCGCACCCAGACCGATGTGCCGATCGGCGCCATGACCTTCTGGATGCTGGCCGTGACGCTGCCCTTCCTGGCGCTGGGCTCGCTGCTGCTGGAACACGGCTGGCGCATGCCCACCGCCATCGAATGGGCCGCGATCGCCTACAACGCGGTGGTGGTCTTCGCCTTCTGCCACCTGGTCTGGTTCGGGCTGGCGCGCAGCCTGCCGCCGGTGGTGTCGAGCCTGTCGATCATGTTTATCCCGGTGGTCGGCGTGTTCTCCGGGATGTGGATGCTGGGCGAGCAGCCGCACTGGCAGGACTACGCCGCGATCGTGCTGATGTTCCTGGCGCTGTCCTCGGTGATGCTGGCGCCGCTGCTGTGGCGCCGGCTGCGCGGCGCTGTGAGCTGAGCCGGCGCAGCGCGACCGGGGTCGCGAGCGGGCAACGGCGTGCGCCCCGTCGCCGAGATTTCACTTAACAAGCCACCCTCCGTTGGGCTACACTCGCGGCCATCACAATCCCGGAGAAATTACGTGGGCAGTAGCATCGGGTGTTCGAGTTGGCGCGGCAACGCTGCGACCTCTGCGAATGCCATGTCACTGCGGGCTGCGTAACGACGACCCGCCCGGAGCATCCGGCTCCGCGCTTCGTCGGCCTTGCCCGCAGTCAGAACTGCGGGCGAGTGTCTTTCCGTGCCACCGGCGGCGCCTCCATGCGCGCCCACCGTGGCGGATCTTCCCTCTCCCGGCTAGCCAGCCAACCCAGGCAAACGCCATCGCCTTGTCCGCCTGCCGCACGCAGCCGCGGGACAGCGCGATCACGCTTGCCCGTGGCCCGGCCCCGCGCGGCATGCCGCGGGGCCATGACGGGGCATGACGCAATACCTGGGAATGCGGCGAGCCGCCTGCGCTTGTCTTCGCGCTTGTCTTTGTTTTTCGTCGCAATCAGCAATAAGGAATCCCGGGGATGATCAACCTGTTCGTCCTGCAAAAAGGCCGGCTTGCCCAGGAGCAGGTCGACGAGCGCAATGAGCTGCTGCAGCACAAGCCGATCTGGATCGATGTCGTCAATCCCGACGACGAGGAACTGAACTGGATCAAGGAAGCCTATGGCGTCGCCCTTCCTGAACTGGAAGACCTGGGCGACCTGGAAGCGTCCGCGCGTTATTTCGAGGGCGAGGACGAGAACATCCATATCCGCACCGACTTCCTGCTCGACGAGGAAGAGGTGTCGCGCAACGTGCGCGTCGCCTTCGTGCTGACCAAGGACGTGCTGTTCTCCATCCACGACGAAGACCTGCCGGTGTTCCGTCTGGTGCGGCTGCGCGCGCGCATGCGCCCGGGCTCGGTGCGCAACGCCAAGGACGTGCTGATGGACTTGTACGCGACCGACGCCGAATACTCGGCCGACTCGATCGAGGAAATCTACGAACGCCTGGAAGAAGCCAGCCGCCGCGTGCTGGCCGAAAACGTTACCGATGCCGCCGCGGCCGACGTGCTGGAAACCATCGCGCGCGAGGAAGACCTGAACGGGCGCATCCGCCGCAACGTGATGGACACGCGCCGCGCGGTGTCCTTCCTGATGCGCAGCCAGCTGCTGTCGGCCGAGCAGCAGGACGAGGCGCGCCAGATCCTGCGCGACATCGATTCGATCGAGAACCACACCGCGTTCCTGTTCGACAAGATCAACTTCCTGATGGACGCCACCGTCGGTTTCATCAACATCAACCAGAACAAGATCATCAAGCTGTTCTCGGTGGTGTCGGTGGCGCTGATGCCGCCCACGCTGATCGCCAGCATCTACGGCATGAACTTCAAGTTCATGCCGGAACTGGACTGGGGCGCCGGGTATCCGTGGGCGATTGCGCTGATGGCGGTGTCGGCGGCGATCCCGCTGGTGTATTTCCGCAGGAAGGGTTGGCTGAGCTGAGGCCGGCGGCTTCAGTCGGGCAGCGTCGCTGCCCCCATCCGCCGCGCGATGATGCCCGCCTTGGCGCGGAAGTTCACGCGCACGTTGGCGCAGTACTCCTTCTTGTCGAAGCACTTGGGCGCCGGCAGCGCCGCCGCCAGGCGCGCCGACTGGCCCACGCTGAGCTTGTCGGCGCTGGTGCGGAAGTAGTGCTGGGCCGCGGCCTGGACGCCGAACACGCCCTCGCCCCATTCCACCGAATTCAGATAGATCTCGTAGATGCGCTGCTTGTCGAGCCAGAACTCGAGCATCCAGGTGATGGCGAGTTCCTGGCCCTTGCGCAGGTAATGCTGCTCGGACGACAGGAACAGGTTCTTGGCCAGCTGCTGCGTGATGGTCGAGCCGCCACGCACGATGCGCCCCCGCTTCTTGTTGCGCTCCCAGGCATCGAGCATGGCATCGAGCTCGTAGCCGGGATGGTTGACGAAATCGGCGTCCTCGCTGGCGATCACCGCGCGCTTGAGATTGCGCGAGATGCGGTCGTATGGCACCCACTGCCGGTCCAGGCCGCAGCTCCACACGTTGATGCCGCACAGGCGCCAGCGCTCGGCGCGCATGAAGGTGGTGGTGGTGGGATTGAGGTACTGCCAGCTGGCGATCTGCATGAAAAAGTACAGCTGCATCGCCACCACGCCGGCGGCCACGCAGCCCAGCAGATAGCCGAGCCAGCGCACCGGATTGAAGACGGCGCGCGCCGGCGCCGCGTGGGTGCGGGCGGCACTGGCCGTGCGGTTGCGGTTGGCCACGGCCGGCGGCGTCCCGGTCAGCCCTTGCGTTCGGCCTGCAGCGCGGCGCGCAGCTCGGCCAGCACGGGCGCGGTGCGGGGCCGCACGCCGCGCCAGATATAGAAGGCCTCGGCGGCCTGCTCGACCAGCATGCCGAGGCCGTCGCTGACGCGCGCGCCGCAGCGCGCGGCGAACTGCAGGAACACGGTGGGCTCGGCGCCGTACATCATGTCGTAGGCCAGCACGCCTTCCCCCAGCAGGAACTCCGGCACCGGCGGCACCTCGCCCTGCAGGCTGCTGGACGAGGCATTGATCACCACGTCGACGGCCTCGTCCTCGGACAGGCCCTCGAGCGCATCGAGGCCGCCGCCCCACAGCTCGACGCCATACTGGTCGGCCGCCTCGACAAATTCTTCGAGCATGTCGCTGGCGCGCGACGCGGTGCGGTTGGCCACCACGATGCGCGACGGCCGGCATTCGATCAGCGGCAGCATCGCGCCCATGGCCGCGCCGCCGGCACCCAGCAGCAGCACGCGCCTGCCTTCGATCAGCGTGTCGAGGTTGTCCTGGATATCGCGCACCAGGCCGATGCCGTCGGTGTTGTCGCCATGGATCAGGCCTTCTTCGATCCACAGCGTGTTGACCGCGCCGGCGGCCTCGGCACGCTCGGTCAGGCGGTCGGCCAGGTCATAGGCTTCCAGCTTGAACGGCACGGTCACGTTGCAGCCGTAGCCGCCATCGGCGAAGAACCGGCGCACGGTGTCGGCGAACCCGTCCAGCGGCGCCTCCAGGCGGTCATATTGCACGGCCTCGCCGGTCTGGCGCGCGAAGGCGGCGTGGATCGCCGGCGAGCGGCTGTGCGCGACCGGGTTGCCGATCACCACATAGCGGTCGGCGCTGGCTTGGGAAGGGGCAGTGGATGTCATCAGCGTGCCTGCAGGCGGGTTTCCAGCCCGCTGCGCGAAAACTTGAAAGTGGATATGACTTCGAGGATGTCCTGGCGCGCCGACATCTCCGCGGTAAAGGCGCCGAACGGCGCGGCCGCACGCACGATCGCCACCGCCTGGCGGTCGAGCGCGGGATCGCCCGAGCTCTTGACCACGTCGATGGCATCGACGTTGTAGCCGTCGCGGTTGTAGCCGAGCTTGCCCTGCCGGTTGACGTTGATCACCAGGATCAGCTGGCCGTAGAGCGGCTTGCCGTTGCGTTGCGGGAAATCGGTGGTGCCGCGCGCCTCGATCTTGCGGCGCAGCCGGTCATAGTACTGCGCGTAGTCGACCGCCTGCGCGCTGGTGGCGGTCAGCTGGAAACGCTTGGGCCGCTTGGCGTAGTGCTCCAGGTTGCGGCCGATCTCGGCTTCCAGCCTGGCCATCTCGTCGGCCGAGGTGCGCTCGTCCTGGCCGCGCTGCGGCGCGTCCTGGCGCTTCTCGCCCGGCCTGAGCGGCTGGTTGCGCACCGCCGGCGCGGCTTCGCGCGCCTGGGTCAGCAGGCGCTGCTGCTCCTGTTCCAGCTGCTCGACCCGGCGCTGCACCTGGCGCACCAGGTCGCCCTCCTGCGTCAGGGTCTGCGCCGGCAGCGGCGTGGTGGCGCGCTGCCGGTCATGGTCGCCGCCGCCGTCGAGGTTGGCCTGCGCCAGGGCGGTCGGGTTGCGCGGCTTCTGCGCCGACTTGGCATTGACCAGCACCACGTCGAGCGCGGCGTCGCTGCGCTTGATCTCGAACACTTCCGGCGCGGCCACCCGCACCATCAGCAGCAGTGCGTGCACGGCCACGGAAATGGCCAGCGCCCGGGCCAGCATACTGCTGTGGTGCCACCTGGCGTGCCACCAGGGGCGGGAAGCGGCAAGAGTGGCGTTCACGATGGATGGATGAGGGCTCGGGAGACAAGCGCGGCGGCACCGGCCGTGCCGGCAGGCAGGGCGGGCCCGGGGGCCCGGATCAGACCCGCATTGTAAGGGAGCCCCGCGGATTTCCGAAGGCTTCAGCCGGCCGCCGGGGTGCCGGTGTCGCGCTCGCCCGACGCCGCGCCGGCGGCGTCGCCGTCCGCCTGGGCCGGCTCCTGCTCCGCGACGCCCGCGGCTTGCTCGGCGGCTTCCTCGGCCGCGGCCTCGGCTGCGGCTTCGGCGGACATTTCGGCGGCTTCCTCGTCGCTTTCCAGCTCTTCCTCGGGAACCTCGCCTTCACCGGCGAAGATCTCGAGCACCCGGCACGAGACCTCCAGCGTGATCTCGTCGGTCTCGCCGATTTCCAGCAGCACCTGGGTGCCGCGCTGCGCCTGCACCAGCTCGGGCACGCGCGTGACCAGCGGGATCTCGGTGAAGCGCACCGCGCCTTCCTTGAGCACCGAGGCCACCATGCGCTCGCGGTTTTCCTGCTTGAGCCAGCGCAGGCACCAGTAGCGCTCCATGGTCGACTGGTGGTCGGCATAGGCGGCGTAGGTGCCTTCGAAGTCGGCCACCGCGGCCAGCAGGTCGGCGTCCTTGGGCTTGAACGGCGCCACCAGCTTGGCGGTCACGCCGTGCTGGGCCACCGCCAGGATCTGCCACTGGTTGACCAGGTCGACATAGCGGCGCAGCGGCGAGGTGCTCCACGCGTACTGCGCCACGCCCAGGCCCTCGTGCGGCGCCGGGTAGGTCTGCATGCGCGTGCGATGCATGCCCCAGGCCTTCTGCGTGCGATAGATGCCGGGCACGCCATGGTCCGCCAGCAGCTTGCCCCAGGTGCTGTTGGCCAGGATCATCATCTCGGCCACGATCTTGTCCAGCGGCGAGCCGCGCTTGCGCTGCTCGATGCGCACGCGCTGGCTGCCGTCGGGCTGGTCGTCGAGGTAGAAGTTGAAGTCGGCGCGGTTATGCGTCTCCGGGCGCAGGCCGCTGGCCAGGCGTGCCCGCTGGCGCTCGTCGTACAGGTAGCCGGCAAAGTGCCACAGCCGGGTCAGCGCCTCGCGGAACGGGTAGTCGCCGGTGCCCCCGGCGAGCGAGGCCTCGGTGATGACATCGTCGAGCAGGTTGTGGCGCAGGTTGGCGGCGATCGGCACCATCTCGGCGCGGGTCTCGCTGCCGGTGACTAGCCACACCGACGGGTCCACCGTCACGTACAGCGACAGCGCCGGGCAAACCCGGCCCTCCTGCAGCGTGTAGCGCTCGACCACCGGGTCCGGCAGCATGGTGATCTTGTCGCCCGGGAAATAGACCGTCGACAGCCGCTGGCGCGCGATGGCATCGAGCGGCTCGCCGCGACGGATGCCCAGCGCCGGCGCGGCGATATGGATGCCGATGCGCAGCTTGCCGTCGGGCAACTGCGTCACCGACAGCGCATCGTCGATCTCGGTGGTGGTGACGTCGTCGATCGAGAACGCCTCGACCTCGGCCAGCGGCAGCTCGGCGGGCGGCTCGGGCACGTCGGTATCGGGGAAGCCGGTGCCCTTGGGGAAGCACTCGGCGAGGAACTTGGCTTCGTGCAGCGCGCGCGCGCTGGCGACGCCGCCTGCAGCCACCATCAGCCGCATCGGCGACATGCCGAGCGCGCTGCAGGCGGCGTCCATGGCCTTGTATTCCAGGCTGTTCTTGTCGGGCTTGAACAGCAGCTGCAGCACCTTGTTGCGGAACGATTCCGGCAGCGTCAGCGCCTTCAGCTGGTCCTCATACTCGGCCTGCACCAGCGCCTGCTGGCGCTTGCGCTCGAGCGCGGCCAGCGCGGCCTTGAGCTGGTCTTCGGGGGCGCGCTGGTAGCGCCCGCGCCCCTTGCGGCGAAAGTACACCGGGTTGCCGTGCAGCGCCATCGCCAGCGCCGCCTGCTGCACCGCGCCGGGCTCCGCGCCGTAGTATTCCGCGGCCAGCTCGGCAAAGCCGAACTCGGCCTCGGGCGCGCATTCCCACAGGAAGTCCAGGTCGATCTCGGCCACCAGCTCGCCGGTCTGGCGCACCAGCTCGGGCGCCGACGGCTGCGCGAACTGCAGCAGCACGTCGCGCGACTTGACCTTGGTGCGCTTGCCGGCCGGCAGCTCCACCTGGTAAGCCTCGCCCTGCTGGTTCAGCACGGTGCCGGCGCGGATCTCGCCGCCTTCTTCGAACAGCAACTGCATCGATCGGTACTTTCAACTATGCGCGGAACCGCGCCGGGCGGCCCTGTGGCCAGCGCTGGAGCGGATCCGGTGGGAGAAATGGTGCCACCGCGCGCACCCGGACATCAACGCGTGCGAACGGGAACGGGTGCGGGGCGCGAGGGCCTGTCGGCGGCCTGCCGGTGACCGGCAAAGACCCAGGCCGAGACCTGGCATGATACCGCACCCCGGTGCGGCCGCCCTCCGGGGGTTCAGAGCGACATGCCGCCGCTGGCCTCGATCGCCACGCCGTTGACGTAGCTGGCGTCGTCGCTGGCCAGGAAGGCATAGATGCTGGCGATCTCGGCGGGCTCGGCCAGCCGGCGCAGCCAGCACGACGACTTCATGCCGTCCAGCACCTTGTCCGGCACGGTCTGCAGGATCTCGGTGTTGACGAAGCCCGGGCACACCGCGTTCACGCGCACGCCCTTGGGGCCCAGCTCGCGCGCCCAGGTCTTGGTGAAGCCGATCACGCCGAACTTGCTGGCCGCGTAGTTGGTCTGGCCGAAATTGCCGTACAGGCCGACCACGCTGGAAGCGTTCAGGATCACGCCCTTGCCCTGCTCGGTCATCAGCCCGGCCACGGCCTGCGCGCAGTTGAATACGCCTTTCAGGTTGACGTCGATGACGGCGTCGAACTGGGCCTCGGTCATCTTGGCCAGGCGCGCGTCCTTGGTGATGCCGGCGTTGTTGACCAGGATATCGACCCGCTCGTGGGCGGCCAGCACGGCGGCCACCATGGCGTCGACCTCGTCGCGGCGCGTAACGTCGACGCGGTAGGCCGAAACGGTGGCACCGGTGGCGGCCAGCCTGGCGGCGGCCTCGCGCACCCGCGCTTCCTGCACGTCGCACAGCACGACAATGGCGCCGTCCTCGGCAAAGCGCTGCGCGGTGGCAAAGCCTATGCCGGCGGCGGCACCGGTGATGATGGCAACCCGACCCTGCAGTTTCATCTCGTGGTCTCTTTCTTGATTTCGGTAGTGTGTGTCGAAACAGGGCTTCGGTCTGTCGTCCGCATATATTTGGGATGCGGTACCGCCTCGGTCCCCGGGGATGGCCGCGACAGCAGGTCCGGCAGGAACACTTCTGTCACGAGCATGACGCCGCCGCCGCGCCGGAACACCGAGCGCCGCGCGGTCAGCATCGGCACTGCAGCCGTGGCCGGCAGCACGCGGTGCAGGGACTGGCGCAGCGGGTGGTGCGGCAGCAGCCGCGCAAACTGGAACGGCTCGCGCCGCACCGCCGGATCGACGAACAGGCGTCCGCCCAGCGGGCGCTCGCCCAGCCCGCGCAGGAATGGCCAGTCGCGGCGCGCGTGGCGCAGCCGCACCACGGTGTGGGCGAACACGGCGGGGATGTCGTCGCAGATCAGCAGCACCTCGCGCGTCAGCGCGGGGGTGCGGTCGGGCTGGCCCAGCGCCTGCCATTCGTCGGCGAGCGGACGCTGCGGCGCCTGCAACAGCCGCGCCACGCGAAAGCGAGCGGACGCGGCCACCAGCCGCGCCGTCAGCGAACCGTCATCGCCGGTGACCCAGCGCCGCAGGTTCGGCGGGATCGCCGCGTCGAAGGCCAGGTGGGGACTCCAGCCGCAGCGGCGCACCGACTGCGCGCTCATGCCGCGTCGGCGCCGGCCGGCACCCTGCCGCCGGGGCCATAGCCGCAGAAGGCGAGCACATCGTCGACATAGTCGGCAAATCCGCTGATGCCGTGGTCGCTGCCCTCGATCACGCGGATGTTCGCGCCGGGGCAGGCCGCCACCATTTCGCGGTAATCCAGCACCTCGTCGCCGGTGGCGGCGAGCAGGTAGTAGCGCTCGGGGCGGGTGATGGTGTCCACGCGCAGGTCCAGCAGTTCCTGCAGGTGGCGGCGTTCGACCGTGACCGAGCCGCCGCCGTGCCACAGCGGCTGTTCGCCGAGGTAGCTTTCGAGGTCGGTCCAGGGATGGATGGCAGGATTGAGCAATACGGTCTTGCAGCCGTGCTGCTCGCCCAGCCAGCGCGCGTAGAAGCCGCCCAGCGACGAGCCGACGATGGCGATTTGCTGGTCGCCACCCGCCTGCGCGGCGCGGATCGCCGCCTGGGCCTGGGCCATGGCGAGCGCCGGCGAGACATTGAGCAGGGGGCAGGCATAGTAGCGCCCCACGCCCCACTCGCGCATGCGCGCCTGCACCAGCTGGGCCTTGAACGATTGCGGCGAAGAGCGGAATCCGTGCAGATACAGCAGCATGGCGGTGCGTCCGGTCAGCCCGCGGCGCCCTGGTGCAGCGCGTCCAGCAGCTTCTGGTGCACGCCGCCGAAGCCGCCGTTGCTCATCACCAGCACATGGTCGCCCGGCCGCGCCGCGGCGCACACCGCCTGCACCAGTTCGCCGAGATCCTGGAACGCGGTGGCGGTGGCGCCCAGCGGCGCCAGCGCTTCGGCCAGGTCCCAGCCCAGCGCGTCCTTGCCAGCGGGAGCGCCGTAGCCGAACACCAGGTCGGCCTGCTCCAGGCTGGCCGGCAACTGCGCCTTCATCACCCCCAGCTTCATGGTGTTGGAACGTGGCTCCAGCACCGCCAGGATGCGGGCACCGCCGACACGGCGGCGCAGCCCTTCGAGGGTGGTCTGGATCGCCGTGGGATGGTGGGCGAAGTCGTCATAGACGGTGACGCCGCCGGCCACGCCGCGCACTTCCATGCGGCGCTTGACGTTGGCGAAGCGCGACAGCGACGCGATCGCCTGCGCGACCGGCACGCCCACGTGGCGCGCGGCGGCGATCGCGGCCAGCGCGTTCATGCGGTTGTGGGTGCCCTGCAGGTCCCACACCACGGTACCGGCGACGGCGTTGCCGAACCACACATCGAACGCATCCTTGCCCGGCGCCGCCTTGGTGCCGGCAGCGTCGCTCTCGCGCCAGTCGCCGACGCCGAACTGCTCCACTTCACTCCAGCAGCCGCGTTCCAGCACGCGCGCCAGGCTCTCCTCCACGCCGTTGACGACGATCCGGCCCTGGCCCGGCACGGTTCGCACCAGGTGATGGAACTGGGTCTCGATCGCGGCCAGATCCGGGAAGATGTCGGCGTGATCATATTCCAGGTTGTTCAGGATGGCGGTGCGCGGCCGGTAGTGGACAAACTTGCTGCGCTTGTCGAAAAACGCCGTGTCGTACTCGTCAGCCTCGATCACGAAGAAGTCCGATTCGGTCACGCGCGCCGAAATACCGAAGTTCTGCGGCACCCCGCCCACCAGGAAACCAGGGTTGTAGCCGGCATCTTCCAGGATCCAGGCCAGCATCGAGGTGGTGGTGGTCTTGCCGTGCGTGCCGGCCACCGCCAGCACCCACTTCCGCGCCAGCACATGCTCGCCCAGCCATTGCGGGCCTGACACATAGGGCTGGTTGCGGTCGAGGATGGCCTCCATCAGCGGATTGCCGCGCGAGACCACATTGCCGATCACGAACAGGTCCGGCTCCAGCGCCAGCTGGGCCGGGTCGAAGCCCTCGATCAGTTCGATGCCCTGGGCTTCGAGCTGGGTGCTCATCGGCGGGTAGACGTTGGCATCGCAGCCGGTGACGCGGTGGCCGGCCTGCTTGGCCAGCACCGCCAGGCCGCCCATGAAGGTGCCGCAGATGCCAAGGATATGAATATGCATGGGTTCCCGGAAAGACTTGAAGCCCGCAGGCGAGGGGATTCGGGCCCGGCGGCGCGGCGGCTGGGTTGGAGCCTTGCGGCGCTGCGGCCGGGCAGGAAGCCTTCGATTGTACCCGAGCGCCAGCGCCCTTCCCTGCACTGGGACAGCGCCGGCAGCGCGTGCGCTGAAGCCTCCGGTATCATGGGGCATGAACCGACGTACCGCCCCAGACCCCACCCGCCTGCGCGAGGAAATCGCCCAGGCCGCCGCCCGCATGATTGCCGAAGACGGTGCCGACTACGCCACCGCCAAGCGCAAGGCCGCGCGCCAGGTGCTGGGCGAACAACGCGTGCCGGGCGAATGGTTGCCCGACAACGAGCAGGTCGAGGCCGAGGTACGCGCCTACCAGGCGCTGTTCCACGCCGACAGCCAGCCGCGCGTGCTGGCGCTGCTGCGCCGGCTGGCGGTCATGGCCATGGAAGACCTGGCAACGTTCCGTCCTTATCTGGTCGGCGCCGTGCTCAACGGCACCGCGACCGAACACTCCGATATCTATCTGCAGTGCTTCTGTGACAGCGCCAAGGATGCCGCGCTGCACCTGATCAACGCCGGTGTCGACTTCGAGACCAGCGAGAGCCGCCATTTCGGCGGCCGCGGCGAGGTCGAAACGCTGAGTTTCCTGTGGAAAGGCCAGTGGCCCGACCGCCGCGAGGCGCGACTGCTCGCGGGGGAGGTCCGTGCCGAACTGGGTGCGCCAGTCGGCATCCATATCGCACTGTATGATGCCATCGACGAACGGGGCGCAATGCGGACCGACGCCTCCGGGCGCCCGGCACGCGCCGATGTGCAGGCCGTGCAGGCCTTGCTGGATGCCGCCGGCGCCGCCGGCAACGCCTGAAGCCCCGTCCCACCTTCTACTGTTCAAGCCATTCCATGACTGAAACCATCGCCCCGCCCGCACGCCGCTCCCGTCTCTGGCTGTGGGTCGCCGTCGCCGTAGTCGCCTGTGCGGCCGGAGCCCTGGCTGGGCATTTCGTGTTCACGCCGAAGCCCGTCAGCGATCAGGCCGTCGAAACCTTGTTCCAGTCGCGTCTGCCCGATCCCGCTGGCGCAGAGCTGGACCTGAACAAGCTTCGTGGCAAGACCGTCGTGGTCAACTTCTGGGCGCCGTGGTGCGGTCCATGCGTCGAGGAAATGCCGGAGCTGACCGCGCTGCATGACGAGTTCAAGCACCGCCAGGTGGAATTTGTCGGCATCGGTATCGATTCCGCGGCAAACATCCAACAGTTCACTAAAAAGGTGCCGGTCGCTTACCCGCTGGCCGTGGCGGGATTCGCCGGGACCGAGTTGTCCCGCAATTTTGGCAACAGTGCCGGCGGCTTGCCCTATACGGTCGTCATCAATCCGGACGGATCGGTCAAGTATCGAAAGATGGGCCGGGTCACCGCGGACGAACTACGTGCCGTGTTGCCGCGCACTTGAGTCACTTTCGCGCCATCATCGCGCAATTTCGGGTTTCTGGACGGAATTACGCAAGACCCGCATCCTTTTGCGTGAAGGTGCTCGAAAGGCCGGCGCGAGCGCTTCGCAAGCCCGCAAGCCCTGTATCGCGTGCTAGACAAATCCCTCTAAGCTACGGTAATCTCCGCGCAATTTCGTTGATCTGGTCGAGCCGCCGTGACTGCATCCCGCTCTATCCGTCGCTCACCCCGCTACCGCAAGGTGCTGGTCCTGCATGGACCGAACCTTAACCTGCTGGGAACGCGCGAGCCGGAAACCTACGGGCACACCACGCTGGCCGATATCGACGCGGCGCTGGCCGAACGCGCGGCGAAAGCCGGCATTTCGCTGGCTACGTTCCAGTCCAACCACGAGGGAGCGCTGGTCGACCGCATCCATGCCGCGCGCGCGGAGGGGGTCGAGTTCATCATCATCAACCCGGCGGCCTATACGCATACCAGCGTGGCACTGCGCGACGCGCTGGCCGGCGTGGCGATCCCGTTCGTCGAGGTGCACCTGTCGAACGTGCACCGGCGCGAAAGCTTCCGGCACCACTCCTATTTCTCGGACGTGGCGGTCGGGGTGGTCTGCGGGCTTGGCTGGCAGGGTTATCTGCTGGCGCTGGACTATGTATTGGGCCAGGAGCAGCCCCCGCCCGACAGTTCGGGGAGCTGAACCCCCACAAGGATTTTTTCGACAACCTGCGCGCGCCGCCCGGCGGCCTGCGCCCGTTGGCGTGCCTCGGCACGGCGGGTGCGGACTTCCGGTGGCCGGCACAACGATTGTTCCGCCACGGCCCGTCTCGGGCAGCGGCGGAAAACCCGATTCAGGAGGATAAAAAGATGGACCTGCGCAAGCTGAAGACGCTTATCGACCTGGTGGCCGAATCCGGCATCTCCGAGCTGGAAGTCACTGAAGGCGACGGCAAGGTACGCATCGTCAAGCAACCGCCGCAAGTCATCGCCGCGCCGATGGCCATGCCGCAGATGCAGGCCCTGCCCGCCGCCGTGCCGGCGGCCACGGCCCCTGTCGGCGCCGCCGCACCGGCTGCCGAGCCGGCTCCGCAACTGCCCGCCGGCCATGTGGTGACGTCGCCGATGGTGGGCACCTTCTACCGCGCGCCGTCGCCGGGCGCCGCGCCCTTCGTCAACGTCGGCGACGCGGTCAAGGAAGGCCAGACCGTTTGCATCATCGAAGCCATGAAGCTGCTCAACGAGATCGAGTGCGACAAGGCCGGCGTCATCAAGGAAATCCTGGTCGAGAACGGCCAGGCCGTGGAATACGGCCAACCGCTGTTCGTCATCGGCTGATCCTGACCGGCATGCCGGGCCCGATGCCGCAGCCGTCCGCGCCAGCGGTCCACTGCGGCCCCGCCCGCACCGCATGCCAGGGCGCTTCCCGCGCCACGGACGTTGTGGGCTTCGCGGCCCGTTCCGTGCAGTTCCATGCAGTTCCCGCAGTCTCGCCGCCCTCACCGGCCATCGCGGAGCGCGCCTGGCGCGCCATGGCGCCACGCAGCGGGGCCGCTACTGTTCTCGCAGAGAGAGACCATGTTTGAAAAAATTCTGATCGCGAACCGCGGCGAAATCGCTCTTCGCATCCAGCGCGCCTGCCGCGAGCTGGGCATCAAGACGGTCGTGGTGTACTCCGAGGCCGACAAGGAGGCCAAGTACGTGCGCCTGGCGGACGAAGCCGTCTGCATCGGCCCGGCCCCGTCGCCGCTGTCGTACCTGAATATGCCGGCCATCATCTCGGCCGCCGAAGTGACCGACGCGCAGGCCATTCACCCCGGCTACGGCTTCCTGTCCGAGAACGCGGACTTTGCCGAACGCGTGGAAAAATCCGGCTTCGTCTTCATCGGCCCGACCGCCGACAGCATCCGCCTGATGGGCGACAAGGTGTCGGCCAAGCAGGCCATGATCAAGGCCGGCGTGCCGTGCGTGCCCGGCTCGGACGGCGCCCTGCCCGACGATCCCAAGGAAATCCTGGCGACCGCGCGCCGCGTGGGCTACCCGGTGATCATCAAGGCCGCCGGTGGCGGCGGTGGCCGCGGCATGCGCGTGGTGCATACCGAAGCCGCGCTGATCAACGCCGTCAACATGACGCGCGAAGAAGCCGGCCGTGCCTTCGGCAATCCCGAGGTCTACATGGAGAAGTTCCTCGAGAACCCGCGCCATGTGGAAATCCAGATCCTGGCCGACCAGCACAAGCAGGCGATCTGGCTGGGCGAGCGCGACTGCTCGATGCAGCGCCGCCACCAGAAGGTGATCGAGGAAGCGCCCGCGCCGCACATTCCGCGCCGCCTGATCGAGCGCATCGGCGACCGCTGCGCCGATGCGTGCAAGAAGATGGGCTACCGCGGCGCCGGCACCTTCGAGTTCCTGTACGAGAACAACGAGTTCTATTTCATCGAGATGAACACGCGCGTGCAGGTCGAGCACCCTGTCACCGAGATGATCACCGGCATCGACATCGTGCAGGAGCAGATCCGCATCGCCTTCGGCGAAAAGCTGCGCTTCCGCCAGAAGGACGTGCAGTTCCGCGGCCATGCCATCGAATGCCGCATCAACGCCGAGGACCCGTTCAAGTTCATCCCGTCGCCGGGGCGCATCACCGCCTGGCACATGCCGGGCGGCCCGGGTGTGCGGGTCGACTCGCACGCGTATGATGGTTACTTCGTCCCGCCCAACTACGATTCGATGATCGGCAAGATCATCACCTACGGCGCCACGCGCGAGCAGGCAATCGCCCGCATGCGCATCGCGCTGTCGGAAATGGTGGTGGACGGCATCCTGACCAACGTGCCGCTGCACCGCGAGCTGATGATGGACGCCAACTTCGTTGAAGGCGGCACCAGCATCCACTATCTCGAGCATCGCCTGGCAGAACGCGCGAAGGCCTGAGCACCGGTCTGAGCAACCCGCAGCAACAGAAGGAAGCCCGTGGCATTTCAGGAATGTGTGATCGAAGTGGCGCAGGACCAGGCCGAGGCCTGGTCTGACGCCCTGTTCGACCTCGGCGCGCTGTCGGTCTCGGTGGAAGACGCCGACGCCGATACGCCCGACGAGCAGCCGCTCTTTGGCGAGCCCGGGCTGGAACCGAAGCAACTCGCGTGGAACCGCTCGCGCGTGGTCGCGCTGTTCGGCGACGACGCCGATCCGGCCGTGGTGGTGGCGGCTGCCGCCAACCAGCTCGGCATCGACCCGGTGCCGCCGTACCAGCTGCGCGCGGTCGAGGACCAGGACTGGGTGCGGCTGACGCAATCGCAGTTCGAGCCGATCCGCGTGGGCGAGCGCATCTGGGTCGTGCCGTCGTGGCACGACGCGCCCGAGCCCGACGCCGTGGTGCTGGAGCTCGACCCGGGCCTGGCCTTCGGCACCGGCAGCCATCCCACCACGCGGCTGTGCATGCAGTGGCTGGAGCAGAACCTGACGCCGGGCGAAACCGTGCTCGACTACGGCTGCGGCTCCGGCATCCTGGCGATCGTCGCGCGCAAGCTGGGCGCCGGCGACACGGTCGGCATCGACATCGACCCCAACGCCGTGGAAGCGTCGCGCTACAACGCCGAACGCAACCAGGTCGAGGCGTCATTCGCGCTGCCGGAATCGGTGTCCGAGGCCAGCTACGACCTGGTGGTCGCCAATATCCTGTCCAATCCGCTCAAGCTGATGGCGGCCATGCTGAGCGCGCGCGTGCGCGCCGGCGGGCGGCTGGTGCTGTCCGGCGTGCTCGAGCGCCAGGCGGAAGAAGTCGCAGCGGCCTACGCGCCCTGGCTGCCGCTGACGGTGTGGCGCAGCGAGGAAGGCTGGGTCTGCCTGCACGGCACCCGCCCCTGATTGCGCCCGATGGCCGCCGTCAAGCTAGTCACGCGCTGCCCGGCCTGCCGCACCGCCTTCCGGCTGGTCGCCGACCAGTTGCGGCTGCGCCAGGGGCTGG
The DNA here is from genome assembly GCF_900250115.1 of Cupriavidus taiwanensis. Classification (NCBI taxonomy): domain Bacteria; kingdom Pseudomonadati; phylum Pseudomonadota; class Betaproteobacteria; order Burkholderiales; family Burkholderiaceae; genus Cupriavidus; species Cupriavidus taiwanensis. The sequence goes on from NZ_LT984803.1 coordinate 2,946,652, forward strand.
TGCGCTGCGGCCAGTGCGAAACGGTGTTCGACGCGCGCGAGCACCTGATCGAGATTCCCCTGCCGGCGGGCACCAGCGCGGTCAGCGCCCCGGCACAGAAGCCGGCTGCCTCTGCCACAGCTTCCACACCTGCCACACCTGCCGCGCCTGCCCCGGCGGCCGCTGAAGCCGCCACGCCGCCCGCATCGGCGCCAGCGCTAGCTGGGCAGATGTCCGCCCCGAAGCCCGCCTTCACCCCGACCATCGATCCCGGCTATGACGTGCCGGCGCTGGATGCGCCGACCATGCTGATGTCGTCGCCCGAGGACACGGCCTTGCCGCCGCAGGCCGGCATGGACGATGCCGAGATCGAGCGTGCGCTGCGCGAAGCCAACGCAGCCGTCGCCGACCGCGATGCGCGCGACGCGCAGCGCCAGGCAGCGGACGCGGTCGCCGAAGCGGCCCCGGTCCCGGCACCGGCCGCAAAGCAGCCCACGCCGCCAGCCGCGTGGCCGGCGCTCGATCACGGCGCGCTCGATAGCGCCGCCGGGACGCCTGCGGCGCCGGCCCCTGGCGCGATTCCCAGCGCGAGCGAATTCCTGCGCGCGGCATCGGCCGACACGGCACCCGAGCCCGCGCCGTGGCCGGATCACACGCCGCTCCCGGCTGACACCCCCTCGCAACCAGCTTGGCCGGCGTCCCCGGACGCGGCCCCCGCCGCCGGCGACGAGGACCAGGCGACCGCCGCCGCTGCCGACACCATCGCCAGCGCCACGGGCGGCGCCGTCGCGCGCGAGCAGGTGACCCGCCGCTGGGTCCGCGCCGAAGCGCCGGCCGGCCCGGTGTTTGCCCCTGACTTCCTGCGGCACGCGCGCGAGCGTGAACGCGAACGCGAGCCGCGCCGGCCCATCGCGGTGCCGCGCGCCGCGTGGCCCGCGCTGGCCGTGGTACTTGCCATCGCCGCGCTGTTGCAGCTGGTCTACCTGGGCCGCAGTCAATTGGCCGGGCACTTTCCGATGCTGCGCCCGGCACTCGAGGCGGCATGCGCGCCGCCGGGCTGCACGGTGCCGCCGTGGCGCGACATCGATGCGCTGCGCATCGAGACCTCGCAGCTGCAGCGCCAGGATGAAGGCGGCGACACCTACCTGCTGGCCGTCACGCTGCGCAACCAGGGCCGCGCCAGCACCGCGCTGCCGGCGATCGAGCTGGTCATGACCGACCTGCAGGACCAGCTGCTGCTGCGCCGGGTGCTGCAGCCTGCGGAATACCTGGAGCCATCGCAGCAGGCCTTTGCCGCGCAAGGGCTGCGCGCGGGCATGGAGCTGCCGGTTCGGGTACGATTCCGAACGCAGCAGGCGCCAGCCAACTATCGCGTGCTGATTTTTTACCCCTGAATTCCTGGCCCGCCGCCGGACCGAATCCGAGTCAGGCAGCGAGCCTTGCCCCCGCTCCGGACCGCAACCGGAAACCCATCAGATCTCAAGGAGTAGACATGAGCAACGTCACCCTCGGCGGCAACGCCATCGAAGTCGCAGGCAAGTTCCCGCAAGCCGGCGACAAGGCCCCGGCCTTCTCGCTGGTCGGCAAGGACCTGAAGGACGTCACGCTGGGCGACTTCGCCGGCAAGCGCAAGGTGCTGAACATCGTCCCGAGCCTGGATACGCCGGTGTGCCAGGCCTCCGCGCGCAAGTTCAATGAAGCCGCCAGCGGCCTGGCCAACACCGTGGTGCTGACCATCTCCGCCGACCTGCCGTTCGCCATGGGTCGCTTCTGCAGCGCCGAAGGCCTGGCCAACGTGGTGCCGCTGTCGACCATGCGCGGCGCCGAGTTCAAGGGCAACTACGGCGTCGACATCAAGACCGGGCCGCTCGCCGGCGTGACCGCGCGCGCCGTGGTGGTGCTGGACGAGAACGACACCGTCAAGTACAGCCAGCTGGTGCCGGAAATCAAGACCGAGCCCGACTACGACGCCGCCCTGGCCGCGCTGAAGTAACAGGCGGCACGCCTGCGATGTCAGCGGCCGCCCGCAACCCGGGGCGGCCGCTTCTGTTTTCTGCGTTACTGCTTCTGCCCGCGAGGGCGCCGATCCACCAAAAGACCAATCTGACACCTGGAGAGAGCATGGCCAGCCTGATCTGCGGCTCCGTCGCCTACGACACCATCATGACGTTCGACGGACGCTTCCGCGAACACATCCTGCCGGACCAGATCCACATGCTGAACGTCTCGTTCCTGGTGCCCGGCATGCGCCGCGAGTTCGGCGGATGCGCCGGCAATATCGCCTATACGCTGAAGATGCTGGGCGGCGATCCGGTGGTGATGGCCACCGTCGGCAGCGACGCCGAGCCCTACCTGGAATACCTGCGCAAGCTGGAGATCCCCACCGGCCATATCCGCGTGCTGCCGGAGACCTTCACCGCGCAGGCCATGATCACCACCGACCTGGACAACAACCAGATCACCGCCTTCCACCCTGGCGCAATGAGCCAGTCGCAGCTCAACCAGGTCAAGGACGCGCTGGGCGGCGCCCAGGCGCCGAGCCTGGGCATCGTCGCGCCCGACAGCCGCGAAGGGATGCTGCACCACGCGCGCCAGTTCGCCGAAGCCGGCGTGCCGTTCATCTTTGACCTGGGCCAGGCCATGCCGCTGTTCAACGGCGACGACCTGCGGGAGTTCGTCGAACTCGCCAGTTACGTGACAGTCAATGACTACGAAGCGCAGGTCCTGCTGTCGCGCACCGCGTGGACCAGCGCCGAGGTTGCCGCCAAGGTCCGTGCCTTCATCGTCACGCACGGCGAGCGCGGCGCCAGCATTTTTGCCGATGGCCGCCAGTACGCGATCCCGGCCGTTGCGGCCGAGCGCATCGTCGACCCGACCGGCTGTGGCGACGCCTTCCGCGGCGGCCTGCTCTTCGGCATTGAAAACGGATTAGACTGGGAAACGACCGGCCGCCTGGCATCGCTGATGGGGTCGGTCAAGATCGCGCAGCAGGGTCCGCAGAACCACTGGTTATCGCGCGAGGAAATCGGCAACCGGTTCCAGTCCGCATTCGGGTACCGCTACGCCTGAGCTGCGGCCAGCGCGTAGCGTCTTTTCGGGAACTGACATGAACAAGAAGCTACGCGGCGGCGCGCTTGCAGTCCTTGGGGCCGCCGTGGTTGCCACGCTGGTGGCCGGCTGCGCCACCCAATCCAATTCGAACAGCGTCTACGGCACCGGCCAGGCGCAGCGCGAGCAGACCGTGCGCTACGGCGTGGTCGAAGGCATCCGCGAGGTCACCATCCAGGGCGGCCAGACCGGCGCCGGCACGCTGGCCGGCAGCGCCATCGGCGGCATCGCGGCCGGCAGCACCATCGGCGGCGGCAACGGCGCGGTGGCGGCCGGCATCCTCGGCGCGGTGCTGGGCGGCATCGCCGGCAGCGCGACCGAGAACAAGATCAACCAGCGCCGCGCGCTGGAGATCACTGTGCGCCTGGACAACGGCGAGATGCGAGCGATCACGCAGGAGGCCGACGAAGCCTTCCGCCCCGGCGAACGGGTGCGGCTGCTGTCCTCCGGCGGCGTGACCCGCGTCACGCACTGACGGCCGCGCAGGGCCTCGCCCAAGGCGCCCCGGGCGCCGTACCCGCAAGGGTGCGGCGCTTTTTCTTTGGCCGCTCTGGCGGCCATCCATGCCGTAGCGCAGCCTTTGCGCGCCCATGAAAAAACCCGCCGGGCGGTTGCCATCGGCGGGTCGGCAAGACCAGGTGTCTTGCGGACCGGATACGCGGTATCCGGTCATGCAGGCACGACTCGCGTGCCGAGGTGGTTCCTTGCGGAACGGGTAGGGTCCACGCCTTGGCGGCGCAGCTTACGGACGGTTGCCCGTCGGGAACGGCCAGGCAGCGGCCGGGTTCAGCGCGGTCTTGGCAGCCGAAGCGGGAGCAACCGCAGGGGCCGCGGCAGGCTTGGCGGCAGCCTTCTTGGCAGCCGGCTTCTTCGCAGCAGCCTTCTTGGCGGCCGGCTTCTTCGCAGCAGCCTTCTTGGCCGGTGCAGCCTTCTTGGCAGCGGCCTTCTTGGCAGGCGCCTTCTTGGCAGCAGCCTTCTTGGCCGGTGCGGCCTTCTTGGCGGCGACCTTCTTCACTGCGGCCTTCTTGGCCGGTGCCTTCTTGGCGGCTGCCTTCTTGGCCGGTGCGGCCTTCTTGGCGGCGACCTTCTTCACCGCGGCCTTCTTGGCCGGTGCGGCCTTCTTGGCGGCTGCCTTCTTGGCCGGTGCGGCCTTCTTGGCGGCGACCTTCTTCACCGCGGCCTTCTTGGCCGGTGCCTTCTTGGCGGCTGCCTTCTTGGCGGCCGGTGCAGCCTTCTTGGCGGCGACCTTCTTCACAGCAGCCTTCTTGGCGGCCGGCTTGGCGGCCTTCTTAGCCGCCGGCTTTTTCTTTGCAGCAGTTGCCATGGATAACTCCTTCACTAGAGAGTGAATATCGAATGACCTAAGTTGGCGACCCGACCGACCCGAGGCGCGCCACAGCAGCGCGGCCCCAGTCGAGCGAGCGATTCATCGGCGTGCGGCCCGACCACTGCTGCACGCTAATGAATTCGGTTGCAGGGGCACCGCCCATGGCGGTGACTTGGCGGCCGGCGCGAGCCCGCAAGCGGGTCTCGGGCACATGCCGCGCCCTGGAATATTCGATCAGCCCGCACCGCCCGTTGAGCCGGCGCGCGGCCAGAAATGAGGAGATATCGGACAGCAGGCCTGCGGTGCGGGCTTGGCCTCGCGCACGGCAGGCGGCATTCATTCGGTGGTAGCGGGTCCAACCCGTCAATGGACCAAGGGAGACTGCACGCGTTTTAAGAAGCCGGTCGGGCCTGGTCTGCGTCAAAGTTCTCGTGCTCCTCAGCTACTACCTTCGTCATTGCATCGAAGCGCGCATCGCGCTTTTCGGTTCATCTTGCTTCCTGCTTCGCTGCAATGAAGTGAGACTCTTGTCAAGGCGAATCATAATTCGTTTGCACGATGATGTTAAGAAAAAAGTGCAAAAAAACTTGCCTGCATGCACCGCTCCAGCTAGTTCTCACGCGCGTCGTCACGAAGACGTTGCCGACGACATCAAAACGCGTCGCACGCATGCCGGTGTCGGGACCCACCACGCGTGCTCGCGCACGCCGCGCGCTGCCCCGTCGCTGAACGCGCGCGCCGCAGCTTTTACACACAGTCCCGCGTAGCGATGACAAGCCGCGCTGCGAGTGCGCGGTGACTGCGAGAAGCTCTGCCGCGCGCCCTCGCGCTTTCTCAAAAGCCGCATGGACAAAGGCTTTGCGGGCGATGCACCGATACGCGAGCGGCGCGCCCCGCGCAACGCGGCGGCACGCTTCGACACGCGCGCGCCGCGAACTCCGGCGCGCGCTCTGCATGCTTTACACACTCGACCCGGCACGCACGCGCAGCGCCGCGCTCGATGCTCGGCGACACCGGCGTCGGTCGCTGCGCGACACCATCGCCGAGCACGCGCGCGAGTGATGCGTGTACGCAACGGTTTGCATCGAAGCAACATCGAAAGGGCATCGCGAAGGCATCGCAGAGACAGCGCGGCGGCATCGAAGCATTGCGATCGAGCCATGCCGCGACGACCGCGAAGCATCGCGGCAACACTCCGGCAGTCGCTGCGATGAGGGCGCGTCGCGTCGCGCGATCCGGAGCACGCGCGGCGCGATTCGCGGATGCGTGCGCGCCTTCGCGACGCGCGCGGCAAGTTGCCGCGCGGTGTCTCGTACGTCCGCTTAGAGGATTGCTTCGGCGGCGCGTGCAGGCGCGTTTTGCTGCGCCACAAAAACCCGCAATCCCCCGCCGCACGCGGCCTGGCGGGCAGCAGCCGGGTGCGGCGAAGCGGCGCGCGCCACGCCGCGCCGGATTGCGGCGCGGCGGCTGCGCCAGTAGATTGGCGTGGCTACGGACCTCAAAGGAGACATCATGCGCAGCCCTTCCCTCATTGCTTCCACGGTACGCGCCGCGGTGCTGGCCGCCACCCTGCTCGCCAGCGCCGCGGCGCTGGCGCAGGCCACGCCGAGCGGCACGTGGAAGACCATCGACGACAACACCGGCAAGCCGCGCGGACTGGTGGAGATCACCGAGAAGAACGGCGTCTACAGCGGACGCCTGCTCAAGAGCTTCGTCGACAGCGACGGCAAGCCGCGGGTCTGTGACAAGTGCACCGATGCACGCAAGGACCAGCCGCTGATCGGCATGACCATCCTGTCCGGCCTGCGCAAGACCGGCGACAACGAGTGGAGCGGCGGCGAGATCCTGGATCCGGAGAACGGCAAGGTCTACAAGAGCAAGATGTCGCTGGCCGAGGATGGCAACAAGCTCAACGTGCGCGGCTTCATCGGCATCAGCCTGATCGGACGCACCCAGACCTGGGAGCGCGAGCACTGATCGCTGCCGGCACTCAGGGTTTCTCCGGGGCATGCCGTTGCATGCCCGGTCAAAGGAGAACCAACAGGCGAAAAAAAACCGGGCGGTGATGAACCGCCCGGTTTTTTTGTCCCCGATGCTGCGCTTTACATGCGGTAGCGCAGGGTTGCCATGACGCTGCGCGGAGCGCCCGGCATGTTCAGGTTGGGGTTGGTGCCGTGCGCCGAGACGATGTAGCCCTTGTCGAACAGGTTGTACACGTTCAGCTGGGCCTCGAAGGCGCCGCGGCGGTACCAGGCCATCGCGTCGGCGGTGACATAGCCGGGCAGGGTCACGGTGTTGCCCGGATTCGCGAAGCGCTTGCCGACCAGGTTCAGACCGGCACCCACACCGAAGCCGTGGCCCAGATCCTTGGTCAGCCAGACGTTGCCGCTGTGCATCGGCGTAATCGTCGCGCGCTTGCCCTGAACCGGTTGTCCAGCATCGATCTGGGTAGAGTTAGTGACCCGGGCGTCAAGGTAAGCATAGCCAGCCAGTACACGCCAACCTTGCGGCAGTTCCGCCGCACCGGACAGTTCCACGCCATCGGTCCGCTGCGTGCCGATCGGAAGGATGGCATTGCCGGCGGCGTTCTGCACCTTCATGTTGTTCCGCTCCAGGCGAAACACCGAGATCGTCGTGCTGGCCTTGCCGTTCAGCCAATCGTACTTAGCGCCGACTTCCGTATTCCGGGTGCTCTCCGGACCGAGATCCGCATTGTTGGCCGCCACAGCGAACGCTTCGCCGGACGGCTGGAACGACTTGCTCCACGACACATAGTACGACTGCGTCTTGCTCGGCTGCCACACAAGGCCGGCACGCGGGCTCCAGGCAGTGTCGGTGCGAGACAGGTCGCGCTGGCCGGCGATGCGGTTCTTGGTCTCCTGCTGGAAGTTGTCGTAGCGCACCCCGACCAGCGCCTTCCACTGCTCGCTGAAGGTGATCATGTCCTGGGTGTAGAACGCCAGCGTGTCGAAGATGCCCAGGTTCGAGGTGGTCGGGGTGCCCGGCGCCAGGCGCGGCAGCACCGGCAGCACCGGGTTGAACAGGTCGAAGGTGCCCGGCACCGGCTTGGTGTTGTTGATCTGGTCCTTGTTCTGCTGACCGATCTCCATGCCGTACAGGATCTCGTGCTTGGTGCCGAAGATCGTCGCCTTCTGGATCAGGTCGGTCTGGTTGAACCAGCCATGTTCCTCACGGCGGACATTGCCGTGGTTCATGGTCAGCTGTTGCGTCGCTTCGTTGACCGCGGCGGTCAGCGTGTTGTTGCGATCGAGCGAGTAGTGGTAATACCGCGTGGCATTGCGGATCGACCAGTTCTCATTGAAGCGATGGTTGATCGTGGCGGTGCCGGAGAACACACGCGACTGCGAGTAGTCCGCATCGCGCGCATTGGCCGCGCCGTAGTAGCGCGACGCGGGCACGTCCACCGGCCGCCCGCGGTACGCCGGGATGCCGAAATCGGTGACGCGGCGGTCTTCCAGGTAGTCGGCCTGGAACAGCACGGTGGTCTCGGGCGCCACGCGCAACTCCAGCGACGGCGCGATCGCCGCCCGGTCCAGGAATTGCTGCGAGCGGTAGCTGTTGGCCTTCTCCACCGCGCCGGTCACCCGGAACGCCGCGGCGCCGTCGGCGAACACTCGGCCCACGTCGGCCTCGGCGCGGCGGTCGGCCCACATGCCGTAGCTGAGCGCGAAGTCGGTGACGTCGATGCCCGGCTTCTTGGTCACGCGGTTGATCAGGCCACCCGACGAGCCGCGCCCGTACAGCACCGCGGCCGGTCCCTTGATGACTTCGACGCGGTCGACGTTGGACATGTCGCGGAAGTACAGCGCGTCGTCGCGGATGCCGTCGACGAACTGGTCGGCGATGGCGGTGAAGCCGCGGATCGAGACCTGGTCGCGCTGGCCGTCGCCGTGCGAGAACGACACGCCCGGCACGTTCTTCAGCGCGTCCTGCATCGAGGTGGCGTGCTGGTCGCGCATCACCTCGGCGGTGACCACGTTGACGGTCTGGGGGACATCGCGTAGCGGCGCTTCGGTCTTGGTCGCGCTGACCGCATTGGGCGGGTTGTAGCCCTCCCCCAGCTCGCGGCTGACATCCGCCTTGACGGTGACCTCCGGCAACTGCGCCGGCGTCGCCGGTGCGGACTGCGCCCACACCAGCATCGGTTGAAAAACGAAGCTCCCCGCCACCGCGGCACAAATCGGGTGAAGTTTTATTCTCATTGGCCTGTAATCGACTGTAATAATTTAAAAATGCCGGCAAATTATCGATTACGGCTTTGTCACGGTCAACGAGATTGCGAATTATTCCTATTCCCAATCCGGATATGTTGCTTTCAACACAATGGCACCCACCTGGCGGGAATCGATTGGTGGCCCTTTTCTGACTTCAAGGGGACGCGCTAGGCCAGTTGTGCAGCCAGCGCATCGCGCGCTTGCGCAATGAAGGCCGACTCCCCCCGCCGCGCTGGCAGCAGGAAGAATTCCGCCTCGGGCAGCCGCGGCAATCCCAGCCGCGCAACCGTGGCGGCGTCCAGCGGCGCCACGCCCGGCCCGATCGCCGATGCGTTCAGGCACGACACGCCCAGCCCCGCTGCCAGCGCCAGGTGCAACCCCGCCACCCCGGAGGCAGAGTGCGCGATCTCGAACGGCACCCGCTTGCGCAGCAGCCGCTGCACCACGTACTGGTGCAGCGAGCAGGTATCGGGCAGCAGCACCAGCGGCACGGTCGCGGGCAGGCTGTCGGCTTCTGTCGGCGCGGCGACCCAGGCGAGCGGCTCGCGCCGCAGCACCGTGCCGCGCGCGGCCGGCCCGCGCGTGCCCGGCAGGCGCATGCTGAGGCCGATATCGAAGGTGTCGCGCCCGGCGGCGGCGTCGATCGCCGCGCTCTTCATCACCGTCACGTGCAGGCGCAGGTACGGATAGCGCTCGCGCAGGCGCCGCAGCATGCCGGCAATCTCGCCGGGGCGGAAATAGTCGGTCACCGCCAGGCGCAGTTCGCCTTCCAGCGCGTGGCCGCGCAACTCCTGCAAGGCCAGCTCGTTCAGCGCCAGGATGCGCCGCGCGTGCGCCAGCAGCCGCTGCCCGGCCGGCGTCGGCTGCGCGCCGTGGCGGCCGCGCGTCAGCAGCGGCACGCCGGCGCGCTCTTCCAGCTTGCGCAGCTGCTCGCTGACAGACGACTGCGACAGGAACAGCCTGGGCGCCGCGGCCGACAGGCTGCCGCTGTCGGCAACCGTCACGAAGGTGCGCAACTGGTCGGTGTCGAAGCCACGCATGGCAAGCCTCCGGGCAGGGTTGGAATGATTTCGGCATAGCCGATGGAATGCATCGATTATTCCCGCTTTTCCGATACCACGCCACGCCCTACCATGGCTTCACCAACCCGCTCGAACCCAAGGAGCCCGCCATGCCCCACATCGTCCTGCACCTGTCCGGCCACCCCGATGCCGACCTCACCCGCCGCAGCGCCAGGGCCATTGCCGACCTGACCGAGCGCGTGCTCGGCAAAGCGCGCGACGTGATCGCCGTGACGGTCCAGTACATCCCGCACGACCACTGGATCATCGCCGACGCGCCGCTGTCCGAGCATGGCTGCAACGCCTTCCACCTGGATATCAGCGTGACCGACGAAACCAACACCAAGGCGGAGAAGGCGCAGTTCATCGCGGCCGTGTTCGAGACCATGTCCGGCCTGCTCGGCAAGCTGCATCCGGTCTCCTACGTCCACGTGATCGACGCCCGTGCCGCGGCGTATGGCTACGGCGGGCGCACGCAGGAGTATCGCCACCAGCACCGGTGAACCTGCCCTGCTCCTTCATGCCGGCCGCCGCCACCGGCGCGGCCGGCGGCGAGCCGCGAGGTTTCGCCGACGGCCAAGCTGTGGCACAGTCGCCGGCTGATCCCTTTTCCTGACGCACAGAACGAGACAACGCGCCACCAGCGCAGCCCCCCGCGCGGCAACGGACCGCACCTCAGGAGAAGGCAACCCTGAAGGAGATCCGATGTCGTTCCTGATCGTACTGGCAGCCCTTGCCTTTCTGATGTTCGCCGCCTATCGCGGCTACAGCGTGATCCTGTTCGCGCCGATCGCCGCGCTGGCCGCGGTGCTGCTGACCGACCCGTCGGCGGTGGCGCCGGTGTTCAGCGGCATCTTCATGGAGAAGATGGTCGGCTTCGTGAAGCTGTATTTCCCCGTGTTCTTATTGGGCGCGGTGTTCGGCAAGGTGGTCGAGCTGTCGGGCTTTTCCGAGTCCATCGTCGCCGCGGCGATCCGCTATATCGGGCGGTCGCGCGCCAACGCGGTGATCGTCACGGTGTGCGCGCTGCTGACCTACGGCGGCGTGTCGCTGTTCGTGGTGGTGTTCGCGGTCTACCCGTTCGCCGCCGAACTGTATCGCCAGAGCAACATCCCGAAGCGGCTGATGCCGGGCGCGATCGCGCTGGGCGCGTTCTCGTTCACCATGGATTCGCTGCCGGGCACCGCCCAGATCCAGAACATCATCCCCACCAACTTCTTCAACACCACCTCGTGGGCAGCGCCGGTGCTGGGCGTGGCCGGCTCGCTCTTTATCCTGGTGGTGGGCCTGAGCTACCTGGAATGGCGCCGCCGCGCCGCCGCCGCGCGCGGCGAGGGCTACGGCACCAACCTGCGCAACGAGCCCGAGCGCAGCCAGGCCGGCAAGCTGCCGCATCCGCTGCTGGCGCTGCTGCCGCTGGTGGTGGTGGGTGTGGCCAACTTCTGGCTGACGCGGATGATTCCGCTGTGGTACGGCGAAGCCAGCAGCGTGGCGCTGCCCGGGCTGGCCAGTCCGGTGGAAACCAGGATCGCCAGCGTCACCGCGATCTGGGCGGTGGAAGGCGCGTTGCTGCTGGGCATCGCGGTGGTGCTGGTGACCGCCTTCGGCGCCCTGCGCGAGCGCTTTGCCGAGGGCACCAAGGGCGCGGTCGGCGGCGCCCTGCTGGCGTCGATGAACACCGCGTCGGAATACGGCTTCGGCGGCGTCATCGCGGCGCTGCCGGGCTTCCTGGTGGTCAGCGACGCGCTGCGCGCCATTCCCAACCCGCTGGTCAATGCCGCGGTCTCGGTCAGCACGCTGGCCGGCATCACCGGCTCGGCCTCCGGTGGCATGAGCATTGCGCTGGCGGCGATGTCGCAGACCTTCATCGCCGGCGCGCAGGCCATGCAGATTCCGCTGGAGGTGCTGCACCGCGTGGTGTCGATGGCCAGCGGCGGCATGGACACCCTGCCGCACAACGGTGCCGTGATCACGCTGCTGGCGGTGACCGGCCTGACCCACCGCGAGTCCTACCGCGATATCTTCGCGGTCACGCTGATCAAGACCGGCGCGGTGTTCTTCGTCATTGCGCTGTATTTTCTGACCGGACTGGTCTGAAGCATTCCCGGCGCGCGCCGGTTGTACATTGGCGATGTTGTTAACTAGTGTGGTTGGGTGCCGCACGGGCGCCCGACCCCGGCCAACCTGGAAGCCAAGCGATGAAGCAAGTCACCCTGCCCGACGGCGAGCGCATCCCGGCGCTCGGCATGGGCACCTGGAATATGGGCGAGTCGCCCGCCGCGCGCGCCGAGGAAATTGCCACGCTGCGCCTGGGGCTGGACCTGGGCCTGCGCCTGATCGACACCGCCGAGATGTACGGCGAGGGCCAGTCCGAGGCCATGATCGGCGAGGCCATCGCCAGCCGCCGCGACCAGGCCTTCCTGGTCAGCAAGGTCTACCCGTTCAACGCCAGCCGGCGCGGCACGGTGCAGGCCTGCGAGCGCAGCCTGAAGCGGCTGGGCACCGACCGCATCGACCTCTACCTGCTGCACTGGCGCGGCGGCGTGCCGCTGGAAGAGACCGTGCAGGCCATGGAGGCGCTGCAGCGCGACGGCAAGATCCGCCACTGGGGCGTCAGCAACCTGGACCTGTCCGATATGCAGGAATTGTGGGACGCACCGGGCGGCAGCCGCGTCGCCACCAACCAGCTGCTGTACAACCTGGGCCGGCGCGGCATCGAGTGGGACCTGTTGCCGTGGCTGCGCCAGCGCGGCGTGCCGGTGATGGCCTATTCCCCGATCGAGCAGTCGCGCCTGCTGGGGCATCCCGGTCTCAAGCGCTTCGCGCGCGACCACGGCATGAGCGCGGCGCAGGCGGCGCTGGCCTGGCTGCTGGCGCAGGAGGGCGTCATCGCCATCCCCAAGACCGGCCGGCGCGAACGCCTGCAGGAAAACCTGGCGGCGCTGTCGCAGATCCTGTCGCCGGCCCAGCTGGCCGAGCTCGACCGCATCTTCCCGCCGCCAGACGGTCCCGGGCCGCTGGAAATGCTCTGACCCGACGGCGCGCGCGCCGTCAGTTCTGGCGCGCCACGTAGCGCTCGCGCTCGACGTAGCGCACCAGGTAGTTGCGCGCCTTGTCGCGGGTGTCGGCGGTCACGCGCGCCGCCGCCTGGCGCGCGCTGCTCTTGCCGTGCGACGACGACATCTGCGCGTCGAGATAGCTGCGGAACGCACTGTGCATCGCATCCAGTTCCGGCTGGCATGCGGACAGCGCCAGGTCGGCCACGTCCCTGGACTGGCCCTTGGCCGACAGGTTGTCGTTCGCCTTCTTCTGCGTGCAATCCATGTATCTGGCGCGCAGCGCCTGCCATTCGCTGCCGGTGTCGGCCGCCGGGGCCGATACCGCGGCGTCAGTGGAAGCCCCCGGAGGCTGCGAAGCGCAGGCGGCCAGCAGGATCAGGGGCAATGCGGTGAGAAGTTTCTTCATGGCGGGTCAAGATGCGGTGACGGCGCAGCGGCGGTCACATGGGCATAAGCCAGCCATGGGACGTACCGGGCGCAAGGCCCGTTATTCTTGCCGCGAATGGCCATCCCACACCACCTTCGTCACAAATGGAAACGACTCGGCGGCGTGAATCATTTGCCCGGGTGATTTCGGCGCCTATGCTTCAAAGACGACAACAACACCAAGGAGACGAGATGAAACGTCGAACCTTCCTTACGGGCAGCGCGGGTCTGGCTCTCGGCACCCTGGCTACCGGCGCCTGCACCACCACCAAGCCCGAGGCGCCGAGCGACAAGTCGGCGCGCCGGCGCGAAATCGACTCGGGCGTGGATGGCACGCTGTCGCGCCTGTATAGCTCCGTCAACGGCTCGCGCGAGCTGGGCAACCGCGCGCGCGGCATCCTGGTGTTTCCCAAGACCCTGTCGGCGGGCTTCATCGTCGGCGGCGAGTATGGCGACGGCGCGCTGCGCTCTGGTGGCGCCACGCGCGGCTATTACCGGCTGGTCTCGGGCTCGGTAGGCTGGCAGATCGGGGCGCAGTCCAAGTCGGTGATCCTGATGTTCATGACGCAGGACGCCTACGACAAGTTCGTGCGCAGCAGCGGCTGGACCGTGGGCGTGGATGCCACCGTCGCGCTTGCCACGATTGGCGCAAACGGCGTGCTCGACACCAACACCGCCCAGCAGCCCATCGTCGGCTTCGTGCTGACCAATGCCGGCCTGATGGCCGGGCTCAGCTTCGAGGGCAGCAAGATCACCCGGCTCGACCTGTAGCGGTGCTTTGCGGGGCCACCGCGCGACCGGCGGTCGCGCGGCGCCGGGCATTTTTCGCCGCGCCGCGCCGCGGGCGTTAGAATTCGTCCCTTTGGCCGAATTCCCATGTGGTTCAAGAATCTGCAGGTCCATCGTTTCTCCGCCCCGTGGTCGCCGAGCGCCGACGAGGTCGAAGCCAGCCTGGCGAAACACGCCTTCTTTCCCGGCACCAGTCTCGAGATGCAGACGCAGGGCTGGGCTTCGCCGCGTGACAACGGCCAGCTGGTCCATACCGTCGGCCGCCAGATGCTGCTGACGCTGCGCACCGAGAAGAAGCTGCTGCCCACCACCGTGGTCAACCAGGTCACGCGCGCGCGCGCCGCCGAAATCGAAGAGCAGCAAGGCTACAAGCCGGGCCGCAAGCAAATGAAGGAACTCAAGGAGCAGGTCACCGAAGAGCTGCTGCCGCGCGCCTTCAGCATCCGCCGCGACACGCGCGTGTGGATCGACCCTGACCATGGCTGGCTTGCCATCGACGCCGCCGCCGCGGCCAAGGCCGATGAAGTGCGCGGCATGCTGTTCAAGGCGCTGGACCCGCTGCCGCTGATCAACCTGCACGTCAACCAGTCGCCGGTGGCGGCCATGACCGAATGGCTGGCCGGCGATGCCGCCCCGCCGGCTTTACCGTCGACCAGGAAATCGAGTTGCAGTCCGGCGCCGAAAGCAAGGCCACGGTCCGCTACGTGCGCCACCCGCTCGACGCCGAAGACCTGCGCCGCCATATCGCCGCCGGCAAGCGCTGCACGCGCCTGGCAATGACCTGGAACGACCGCGTCTCGTTCGTGCTGACCGACGGGCTGGTGGTCAAGAAAGTGGCGCCGCTCGACGTGATCAAGGAACAGGCCGACGGCACCGCGCACGATGAAGACGAGCGCTTCGACGCGGACTTCACCATGATGGC